>NZ_RAWB01000330.1 GCF_003612055.1 Corallococcus llansteffanensis | reverse complement strand
GTAAGCGTGTAGATGGCCTCCCGAATCCGCTCCGGGGACACCGAGCCGGGCGCCAGCGCGGCCACCGCCTCCAGCGTGAAGATGCGGCCCACCACGGAGGCCACCCGCACCACCAGCTTCTCCGTCTCCGTGAGCAGGTCGATGCGCGTCAGCACGAGTACACGCCCCTGCCCCGCCTCCAGCAGCTCGCGGGCCTGTCCCCGGACGCCCTCCCCTTCGAGAGCATCATCGTGTTCGAGAACTACCCGGTGGACCCGGCGCTGCTCGAGGTGGGGAAGGGCTGGGTGGGCAAGCATCCGCTCGCCCGCGAGAACTTCGACGTCGCGCAGACCGAGTTCCCCCTGCGCGTCGAGGTCATCCCCGGCGCGGAGCTGCAGCTGGTCCTCTCCTACTACCGAAGCCGCCATGACGCCGGGGCCATCACCCGGCTGCTGGAGGAGTTCAAGGCCCTGCTGGAAGACCTGCCCGCCCGGCCGGAGCAGCCCCTGCGCTCGCTGCTCCCGCGCCACCCGTAGCGGCGTCTTACACTCGCCGACACTGGTGGGGTCCGCGATCTTCCAAGACCGTGCTTTTTCGACGCGAGCCCCTTAGGTTCCGGATCAGGATGAGGTCGCCCCGGGCGCATGCGTCACGGGGCGCGGAAGGCACCAGGAGAGAACATGGCAGGCACGGATGTGCTGGATATCGGGGATTCCAACTTCAAGAAGGAGGTCTTGGAGTCAGACCTTCCGGTGCTGGTGGATTTCACGGCCGCCTGGTGCGCGCCTTGCCGGGCCATTGCTCCTGCCCTCGCGGAGCTGGCGTCTCGCTACAAGGGCCAGGTGAAGGTCGCCAAGCTCGATGTGGACGCCAACCAGGACACGTCCCAGGAGTTCGGCATCCGCTCGCTTCCGACGCTGCTGATGTTCAAGGGCGGCAAGGTGGTGGAGCAGATCGTCGGCGCGGTCCCCAAGGCCCGCCTCGAAGGCGTCATCACCAAGACCATCGCGCCGCAGGCCTGACCCCGGAGCCTCGTGCTCCGTGACTCCTTGCGGGTCCTGGAGCGCGGGGCGCTACTCCGCGAGGTTCAACAGCGCGTCGAACAGCGGATCCTCGATGCGGTGCGCTTGTGCGGTGTGTTCCACGCCCCGGATTCCCGACCACGCGCCGAGCAGATGATACGGCACGACCCAGGTCGTACCGCCCGCGTGTTCGAGCGCCACCGCTCCGGCCAGCCCCTTCCCATGCCGCAGGTTGGTGCGCACCAGCTTGAGCGTGCCCGCGGACAGGTCACCCAGGAGCTCGCCGCTCGCATCGCGCAGCGTGGCCCCGTTCTCCAGGACCTGGATGTGCTGCAACGGGAGCTTGAGGTAGGTGGAGCCGGGCGCTTCCACCCGGACGAGCAGCGACAGCAGGGTGATCATCCCGACGATGAAGCCCACCGCGACCATCGAGATCCAGAAGACCGTGACGCTGAAGTCCGGCCGGAACAGCCACGCCCCGAACGCTCCCGAGATGGCGACGGTGATCGGAAGGCTGATGGCCGTCAGCATCAGCAGGAAGCGGGAGGTGCTGGTCTTCCACAAGGTGCCTCCCGCCACCACGCGAGGACCTCCACGGCCGGACGGCCTCGGGATGCGGGCTTGCTTTAAGTCCATGTCGCTACATTGACCGAATCCCGGAGCAAGGCGAAGCCCCCGGGTGCCATTGCCCGGGCGACGGCCTCCGCCAGGGACGGTGGTAGCGTTTTGCCCGTGACCGCCCCGAGCACTCCGCTGGCCTCCGCGTTCATCGCAGCCCTGGATGAGGAGCACGTCCCGGCTCCAGCGTTGGAGCAACTCGAGTCCCTGCTCACCGCGGCGGTCGAACACGCGCGCTCGCGCTGGCCCGGCATCGCGCTCGAACCGGAGGCGTTCGTCGCCTTCGTCGCGGAGCGGCTGCCTCCCGGTGCCTCCGTTCCGGAGGCGCTGGGGGCCACGTCCTCCATCGATGAGCTGTACCTGGCCTTCGGGTGCCTGCGGCATCACCGCGTCGCGCTCCAGCGGTTCGAGGACACCTATCTGCGCGAGGTGGGCGCGTTCGTCTCCGGCGTGGACCGCTCGCCTGCGTTCGTGGACGAGGTGCGGCAGTTGCTGCGCGAGAGGCTGTTCGCGGCATCCGCCGGGTCCGAGCCGAAGATCGCGGAGTTCACGGGCAGCGGCGCGCTGGGCGGGTGGGTGCGCGTGGCGGCGCTGCGGATCGCCCTCAACCTCAAGCGCTCCGAGGCGCGGGCGGACTCCGCGGCGCGGGAGTCGGTCGAAGCGGTGCTCGAGGAGGACCTGGGGCCGGAGCTCCAGCACCTGCGCTCGCGCTACCGCGAGGCCTTCGCGGAGGCCGTGCGCGCCTCCCTGGGACAGCTCACGGACCGGGACCGCACGCTGCTGCGCCTGTACCACGTGGAGGCGCTGTCCCTGGACGCCATCGCGGCGCTCTACCGCGTGCACCTGTCCACCGTCTCGCGCTGGCTCAGCCGTGCCCGTGAGCAGGTGGCCGAAGCCACCACCCAGCAGCTCTGCCAGCGGCTGGGGGTGGGCCCGGCGTCGGTGGACAGCATCGCCGCCCTGGTGGTGGGCCAGGTCGACCTCAGCCTGACGCGCCTGCTCAAGACGGGCGGCTGAACTTTCGCTGCAAAGGTTTTTCCGGCCGGTGTCAGTGCGTCAGGAGGCCCCCTTCCGGGGCCCTCCCTCAACGCCGCACCGAGGAGAACCCCATGCGCTCCACCCGTTGGCTGTCCCTGCTCACGCTCGTCACCGCCGTCTCCGCCTGTGAGCCGCCTCCGGAGGAGTCGGCCCGGGCGGAGGTCCAGCTGCCCGGCGAGGACTTCTATCCGGAGGGCATCGCGTCCTCCTCGGACGGCACGCTCTACGTCGGGAGCGTGGGCACGGGCGCCATCGCCCGCGCGCGGCCGGGAGAGCTGGGGGCCCACGTCTTCGTGCCGGGGCGCCCCGCGTTCGGCATCTATGGCCTCGCGGTGGACGAGGCGCACGGCACGCTCTGGGCCTGCACCTATGACGACACCCTGCCTCCCGCGCAGCCCTCGCACCTCGCCGCGTACGGGCTCGCCACCGGGGAGCTGAAGGCGAGCCATCCCCTCCCCGGCTCCAGTGGCTTCTGCAACGACATCGCCCTCGACGCCGCGGGCAACGTGTACGCGACCGACACGCTCGCGAACACCGTCGTCCGGCTGGCGGTGGGTGGCAACGAGCTGACGACGTGGGCAGAGGATGAGGCGTTCGCGCCCGTCGTCGAGGGGGACTTCACCCTCAATGGCATCGCTTACGACGGAGCGGGCACGCTCTACGTCGTGAAGAGCGACACGGGGACGCTGTTCTCCATCGCCATCCAGGCGGATGGGAGCGCGGGGGCTCCGGTGACGATCCCGGTGGAGCCGGCGCTCGAGGCGCCGGACGGGTTGGAGTGGCTGGATGCGCAGCGGCTGCTGGTGGTGGAGAACACGCCCGGCCGGGTCTCCGTGGTGACCCACTCCGGAGGCTCGGGGACGAAGGAGGTCATCGCCAATGGATTCGGGGAGCCGACCACCGCCGCGCTCACCGATGACGGGGCCTGGGTGCTGGAGGCCCAGCTCGGCTTCTTCTTCGGCGCCCCGGGCGTCCCTTCCCTCCCGTTCCGCGTGCACCGGGTGGTGGTGCCGCAGGCCCCCCTTCTGCCCTGAGGGTTGCAACCGCTAGCATCCTCCACCGCCATGACGGGATGCCTCACCGAGGAAACAGTGCTCACCTTCGTGGAGGGCCGGCTGCGCCCGGGGCAACGGGCGCTCATCGAGTCCCACCTGTCGGGGTGTGGCGCCTGCGGCGAGCTGCTCGCCGTGGTCACCGGCGCCTGGCACGAGGAGGGGCGACTGAAGGACTCGGCGGAGCCTCCTCCGCGTCCCTTCATCAAGGGTGAGCAGGTGGGCCCGTACACGGTGGTCGGACACGCCGCCAGCGGCGCGATGGGCGACGTGTACCGGGCGCACGATGGACGGCTCGGGCGGGACGTGGCGCTGAAGGCGCTTCCGGCGCGGTTCGTCCAGGATGCCGAGCGCCTGGCCCGCTTCCGTCAGGAGGCGCGCGCGGTGGGGGCCCTGTCCCACCCGAACCTGCTCACGGTGTTCGACGTGGGGACCCACGAGGGCGTGCCCTATCTGATCACCGAGTGGCTGGAGGGCGTCACGCTGCGGGAACGGCTGCTGCTCGGCCCGCTGCCGCTGCAGCAGGCGTTGCGGCTGGGCATCCAGTTCGCGCACGGGCTGGCCGCCGCGCACGCGCGCGGGGTCATCCACCGCGACCTCAAGCCCGCGAACCTCTTCCTCTGCGCGAACGGGAATGGACGGATCCTCGACTTCGGGCTCGCGCGGCTCACCGAGCACCGCGTGGACGCCGTGGCGACCCAGAGCGGCGCGGTGGTGGGCACCGCGGGGTACATGGCGCCCGAGCAGGTTCGCGGGCAGCCCGTGGACGCGCGCGCGGATGTGTTCGCGTTGGGCGCGGTGCTCTACGAGGCTGTGAGTGGCCGCGCTCCCTTCGGCGGCGACAGCCCGGTGGAGCGGATGAGCGCCGCGCTCCGCGATGACCCGCCGTCGCTGCCGGGCGAGCTGGGGACGGTCCTCGCACGCTGTCTGGCGAAGGCACCCGCGGACAGGTTCCAGTCCGCGCAGGACCTGGCCTTCGCCCTGGAGGGCATCGCCACCCGCGCCACCGTGCGGCGTCCCTCGCTCCTAAACGCGGCCCTGCTCGCCGTCGCGGCGGTCGTCGTGCTGTTCGGAGCCGGGGTGCTGCTCGCGTCGACCGGGGACCCCGCGCCCCCACCCCACAAAGCCGAGCGCCCGACGTACCGTCCTGTCACCTTCCGCCAGGGCCACGTGCTCAACGCCCGCTTCTCCGCGGACGGACACACGCTGTTCTACGGCGCGGCGTGGGAGGGCGGACGCGCGGAGCTCTACAGCGCACGCACCGAGCGGCCCCTGTCGCAGCCGCTGGGCCAGCCCGCGGACGTGCTCGCCGCATCGCCCCGGGGTGAGCTGGCGGTGCTGCTGGAGCCCCGGTTCTTCGACGCCGAGCATGGCAGCGGGACGCTCGGGCTGATGCCGCTGGCGGGAGGTGCACCGCGTGCCGTGCTCGAGGGTGTGCTGGAGGCCGACTGGGGACGCAGCGGGGGCCCCCTGGCGGTGGTGCGGCGGGTGGGCGAAAGCTTCCGCCTGGAACAGCCTCCAGGGACGGTGCGCTTCGAATCCCAGGGGTGGATCAGCCACGCGCGGGTGTCTCCCGACGGAGCGCGGATCGCGTTCCTGTTCCATGCGCATCCGAAGGACGACCGCGGCGACGTGTGGGTGCTGGAGAAGAGCGGCCCTCCGCGAGTGCTGTCCGCGGACTGGTCGAGCATCCGGGGCCTCGCGTGGGCTCCTGATGGCAACGAGGTGTGGTTCACCGCCTCCCGCATCGACGCGGACTCCGCGCTGTACGCGGTCGACCTGGAGGGGAAGACACGGCTCGTGGATCGCATCGCCGGGCGGATGGTGCTGCATGACATCGCGGACGATGGCTCCGTGCTGGTTGACCACCCGGTCATTCGGACGGGGCTTGCGTTCGGGCGCGCGGGAGAGGAGCGGGACCTGACCTGGGCGGACGCGTCGTTCATGACGGACCTGTCGCGCGACGGCCGGACGGTGCTCTTCACCGAGGGCGGTCAGACGGAGGGGCCGACCTATGGCGCGTACCTGCGGAGCACCGACGGCGCGCCGCCCATCCGGCTCGGAGACGGCATCCCGATGGCCCTCTCCCCGGATGGCAGGCAGGTGCTGACGGCGCGGTATGGGGCCCAGACGGAGTTCTTCCTGCTCCCCACCGGCGCCGGAGAACCCCGCGCGGTGTCCCTCGCGCCGGTGACCGTGCTGCTGTCCGCGCGCTGGTTCCCGGATGGGAAGCGGTTGCTCCTGCGGGCCAGCGAGGGCGGGCGTCCTGCCCGACACTGGGTCTTCGAGCCGGGGGCGGGAGCGCCTCGCCCCCTCACGGCGGAAGGCACGGGCTTCAACGCCGCCATCGCACCCGATGGCGCGAGGCTCGCGGCGGTCGACGCGACCGGCAGTCTCCAGCTCATCTCCACCACCGGAGAGGACGTCCGTCAGGTGCCCGGACGGTTCCCCGGCCAGCAGGTGGTCGGCTGGAACGCGAACGGCGACACCCTCTACCTGCGCAGCGTCTCGCTCCCCGTGCAGGTCTCCCGGGTCGACGTGCGCACCGGGGCGAGCGTCCCGCACCTGACGGTGCCGGCACGCGGAAACAAACCGGGCCTCGTCTCCATCATGACGCTGACGCTTTCAGCGGATGGGAGCGCGTATGCCTACAGCTACAGCGAGGCGCTCTCACGGTTGTACCTGCGGGAGGAGCCTTCCCTCGCCCGTGCAGGGACTCCCTGACGCACCGGCCTGCTGAGAACCGCGCCACACCGGACCGTGCCGACCGGGCCGCGCGGTTCTCCGTGCTGCTGTGCGCCTAGCGGTCGCCCTTGAAGACTTCCGCGCTCTTGAGGTTCTGGGTCACGAAGTCCCAGTTCACCAGGCTCGTGAGGAACGTCTCGATGTACTTGGGGCGCAGGTTCCGGTAGTCGATATAGTAGGCGTGCTCCCAGACGTCGATGGTGAGCAGCGCCTTCTGGCCGTGCTTCATCGGCAGGTCCGCGTTGCCCGTCTTCGCGATGGCGAGCTTGCCCTTCTCCTCCACCAGCCACGCCCAGCCGGAGCCGAACTGCGTCGCGGCGGCGTTGGAGAACTCCTCCTTGAACTTCTCGAAAGAGCCGAAGTCGCGCTTGATGGCGTCCGCCAGGTCGCCCCGGGGCTCGCCGCCGCCGTTGGGCGCCATGCAGTGCCAGTAGAAGGTGTGGTTCCACACCTGGGCGGCGTTGTTGAACACGCCTCCGTCGCTGCTCTGGATGATGTCGATGAGCGACTTGCTCTCCTCCGGCTTGCCCGCGATGAACTTGTTCAGGTTCGTCACGTAGGCGTTGTGGTGCTTGCCGTGGTGGTACTCCAGCGTCTCCGCGCTGATGTGCGGGGCCAGCGCGTCCTTCTTGTACGGAAGCTCGGGCAACGTGAACGCCATCGGGTACGTCCTTTCGTGGTGCTGTGAACTGCGGTTTTCGTTCGCTACTTCCGCGCGGGTGCTGGATCCGGGTGCGCCGTCACCGCGCGATACCCCCGGTTCCAATAGACCAGCGGCTCACCGTCCGCACCCCGCTGGATGCCGACCACGCGGCCCACCAGCAAGAGGTGATCGCCGTAACGGTGCACATCCAACAGAGAGCAGGACAGGGAGGCCAGGCTGTCCTGGACGAAGGCCTCCTCGCTGAACGCGAGCCCTTCCGAGTCGCCCTTCGAGCACCGGACGGAGATGTCGCGTTGGGTGGTGGACAACACGCTCACGCTGAAGCGTCCGGCGGCCTCCACCCGCTTCAGCGTCCGGGAGATCTGCTGGAGGGCCACCACCACCAGGGGCGGATCCAGGGAGAGGGAGCTGAAGGAGCTGACCGTCGTCGCCGCGACCCCTTCCGCGTCGCGCACCGAGACCACCGCCACACCGCTCGCCCACCGGGACATCGCCTCCCGGAAGTCGAGGGCCGTCACCCCTTCGGGACCACCCTGAGTCATGGGCCGGTCTCTACCACCCACACCGCCACCCGGTCAGCAGTTCCTCCAATCCATTGGCGGAATACCAACGCAGTAGCAGCGCCCTGGCACGCTTCCGCGTGGATGACAGTCCCCGGCCCGGGGTGTTCTCGCGCGCTGGCGCCCCCTCCTATGCTCCGCCGGGGGGTGGCATGTGACAGAACCGTCGTGGGCGGAGACGCTGGGGCGGCTGGACACGTTGCTCCTCCAGGTCTGCCACCTGGAGGAGGCGCGCGCCTCGAAGCTCCGGGGTGAGGAGGAGGGCGGCTGGGACGCCGTTCGCACCACGGTGCGGACCCCTACCGCGGAGCTGGCCTTCTCCGCGTCGCTTCCGGAGGCCCCGCTGCTGGGGAGCACGCCTCCCCTTCCCTTCGCGCGCCTCCGGGCGTCGCTGCGGCTGGAGCCCGTGGAGGAAGAGGCGCTGCTGCTGCTCCTCGCGGCGCACCTGGAGCCGCGCTACCCGCGCCTGTTCGCCGTGCTCCAGGACGACACCGCCCAGGGCTGGAACGTGGAGCGGTTGCTCGTCACCGTCCTCGGCCGCACCCCGACCCGCTTGCAGCGACTGCTGGCGTCGCTGACGGAGAGCGGGCTGCTCGCCGGCGGGGGGCTGTTGCAGACGGGCCTGGGGGCCTTTCCTCCCATGCTGCGGCCCGTGGACCTGGCGCCGGAGGTTCGCGACGCGCTGCTGGAGCTGCCCCGCCCCTCCGTCCTGGGCGACATGGCCCTGGAGTGGCACGGCGCGGAGCCCCTGCGTCCGCCGGAGCGCGGCCCTTCGGGTTCGTTCGCGGTGGTGCACGGCGAGGGGGAACGGCTGGGCGTGGCGCTGAGCATCGCCGCCGACGCGGGTGTGCCCCTGGTCGTCGCGCGGTGGGCCGGGGCGCTGGAGCAGACGTCCGCGGCGCGGGCGCTGTGGCGCATGGCAGCGGTGCGTGGAGCGCTGCTGGCCGTGGACCTCGCCGGGTGCGAGCGCGGCGTCGCCCTCTTGGTCACCGACACCCTGTCGCGCCTGTGTCAGCAGTTCGGGGGGCGGGCCCTGGCGCTGTGTGACTCCGCGCAGCCCGTCGCTGTTCCCCACCACGAGGCTCCGGCCCTGGGCTTCACCCAGCGGCGCGCACTGTGGCGGCAGGAGGCGCTGGCGCGGGGGCTCGCGCTGGAAGAGGCGGACGCGGGACGGCTGGCGTCCAGCTTCCGGGGTGGGTTGCAGGAGGTCCGCCGGGTCTTCGACGCGGCGCCCGGAGGTGATGCCGACGCCCTCCGCGCCGCCGCCGCACGGTGGGTCCAGGTGCCGCTGCGCCATGGCTACCGGCTGGAGACGTCGCGGACGTTCGCGGACCTCGTGGTGCGTGACACCACCCGCGAAGCGCTGGAGCGCCTGCTGTTCTACGTGGCCCAGCGCGACCGCGTCGCCGAGGAGCGCGGCCTGCTGCAACGGTTCCGGCTGCACACCGGTCCGGTGGCCCTGTTCTCCGGACGCTCGGGCACGGGCAAGACACTGGCCGCGGAGGTCATCGCGCACGCGGTGGGCCGGCCGCTCTACGTCATCGACCTGTCCCGGCTCGTCAGCAAGTACGTGGGCGAGACGGAGAAGAACATCGACGAGGTGCTCACCCAGGGCGAGCGCGTCGGCGCGGTGCTGTTCTTCGATGAGGCGGATTCACTCTTCTCCGCGCGCACCGAGGTCAGCAACGCGAATGATCGCTTCGCCAACCTGGAGGTCGGCTTCCTGCTCCAGCGCATCGAGCGCCACGACGGCCTGATCATCCTGGCCACCAACCTCCAGACGGCCATCGACGAAGCCTTCCTGCGCCGCTTCCACGCGCGCATCGAGTTCCCCTTCCCCGAGGTCGACGAGCGCCGCCGCATCTGGGAGCTGATGCTTCCGGACGGCGTGCCCCGGGTGGGGACGCTCGACCTGGCGGGGCTCGCCCAGCGTCACCGGCTGGCGGGCGGCGACATCCGCAACGCGGCCCTCAAGGGCATCTTCCTGGCCGAACAGGCCGGGGCTCCGTTGTGCCAGGAACACCTGGAGCGCGCCGTCGCGCTGGAGCTGTACGAGCTGGGCCGGCTGTCCCGCCGCGCGGAGGCGGAGAGCCCCGGCGACTCGGGCACCCGCCTGCGCCGCGTGGCCGAGGTGTTCCAGGAGGCACTGGACACGCAGCTTCGCCAACACTTCCTCAAGGAGATCCACATCCTCCACGGGTCGCCCACACGCGAGGCGCTCGCGGGAAAGCGGCCCGCGGTGTCGCTCGCCCTCTACCGGCTGGCCGTCACGCAGAACGGTGCGCTGCGCCTGGGCCTCATCGTCTCCGCGTGGTCCAACCGCGCCGAGGAGGAACACGAGCTGCTCGGCGTGCTCCATGGGCTGCTCACCCGCGGCCTGCCGCATGAGCTGGATGGCCGGAAGGTCACCCCTCGTGTCCAGGAGAGTTATGACTTCGACCTGCTCCATCGCTTCTGGAGCAGTCATGGACATCCCATCCGGGCCTCCCTGGTCCTCGACGTGGAGATGACCTAGCGTCCTTTTCACTGATGGTACGGGGGGGACCGTGCGCATCCGGGAACAGGGCTCGAAGGCTTCGACCCAGCACGCGCACCGGAAGACCTCCGGACGGAGCCCCTCGTCCTCGTCGGCCCTCCCGCGCAATGCCGGTGTCGTCCCCCGGGGACCCGCATCGTCCAATCCCGCGCGGGAGCTGGCGTCCCGCCTCGCCTCGCTGAAGGGCGCGGGCCCCGGGGTCTCCGGACAGGTGCTGCGCGACACGGCGCGCGACCTGGAGCGCCGCGTGAGCGACCCGGCCTGGCGGACGATGGGCGGGCCGCGCTCCCACCTCTTCGACCCGTGCCCCTTCCATCCCCCCACGGTGGGGCTGCTCTCCACACCGGACGCCATCGAAGCGGAGGCGGGCATCACCGGGCGGGCTCCCACGGCCCACACCGGGCTCGCGGAGGCCGACGGTGCCTCGCAGCCCACCACCGTCGCCGAACAGGAGGAAGCAGACCGCCAGCGCGCGAAGTCACGGAGCGCCGTCCTTCCTCCCGGCTCCACGGAGGAGATCGCGGACACCGCCGCGCGCCTGGCCGAGGACCGGGCCCGGACCGACAGCACCCCTTCCGCGAGCACGGCCGACGCGGGGCTGGGGGCAGGCACGTCGCCACTCGGGGACCTGGACACGTCTGGCACCGGGCTCGGGGGAAGCACGTCACCGCTGCACGGCGACCTGGACACGACCGTCGACACGCCGGGCACCGGGGGCGAAGAGGCCACACCGGAGCCACAGCCCGCGCCTACGGGAACGGCGCCCGGAGGCATGGACGAGGCCGCGCGGATCGACACGGCCCGGAGCACGCTGTCGGGACGCGGCGAGGTGCGCATCACGATCCGCCCGGCCTCCGGGGGCCCGGGAGGCCCCGCCACCGTCGCGAAGCCGCCTCCCATCCAGACCGACGCGCCCGTCGATACGGGCCGCACCGACGCAACACCCAGGACGGCCCCCGCGGCCACCGCCGGGACGGAGGCGACGAAGCAACTGGCCGATGCCCACGCCCAGGCCGTCCAGGGCGTCCAGCAGGGCCTGGAGTCGCCGCCGGACACGACGGGCGTCATCCCCGCCGAGGCCACGACTCCCGCCACGCTCCCGGCCCCGCCGCCCCC
>NZ_RAWB01000032.1 GCF_003612055.1 Corallococcus llansteffanensis | reverse complement strand
CGGGGGGCCACCACCGGCTGGACGACGGGCGGGGGCGGCGCGTCGTGCCGGGCGATGCGCTCGGCCAGCACCTTCTCCCAGGCGTCGAGCCCCAGGTGGATGCGTGCGCGCTCGGGCTCCGTGGTGGCATCCGCGGCCGCGCGGTACTGCTGCACCAGCTTGCCCCGCAGCTCGCCTTCCGCATCCACGTCCTTCGCCCGCGCACGCAGCTGCTTGAACAGCCCGGCCAGTCTCCGCGCGAGCCGCTTCTCCGACGGCGAACCGAGCGGCAACGCCGCCAGCCCCGACGCCTTCACCTCGCTCCCCGAAGTCGTGTCCGCGTCGTCCTCGGCAACAACCGTGGGAGTGGCCCCGGTGGGCCTGTCCTGGTCGCCCGCCGTCACCGGGGACGTGCCCTCCGTTGCCTTGGGGGGCGCGACGTCCGGAGGCCGCGTTGGCAGCACGGGCGCGACCGGCATGGGCCTCCGCTGATCCAGGACCGGCGTCGCTTCCCGCTCGCGGTTCAACCACCCGAAGCCCACTCCCAGCAGCACCAGCGCCGCGACCGCTCCCAGCACGAGCGGCGCTGCCTTCCGGCGAACCGTCAGGAACCCCGGGACCCGGACCGCGGAAGGGGACGTCGGCGCTTCACCCTCGGGCTTCATCGCCGTGCGGAGCCCTGTCGTGCCCGTGGGCTTCTTCAGCAACAGCTCCTGCGACAGGGTCTGGAGTTGCTGGCGCACCGCTTCGGCGGAGGCCGGACGCCGCGCGGGATCCTTCTCCAGCAACTGGAGCACCAGCGCGTCAAGCGCGGGCGGAATGCCCTCCACCTTCGATGAGGGCCGGGGCGGTGCCTGCTCCACGTGGGCGAACATCACCTGCACGTTCTCGCCCTGGAAGGGCCGCACGCCGGTGAGCATCTGGAACGCGAGGACCCCCACGGCGTAGAGGTCCGTCGCCGGACCGATGGTGCCTCCGCGGATCTGCTCCGGCGCCATGAAGTCCGGCGTGCCCAGCACGGAGCCGTCCGTCCGCGTCAGCCCGGCGTTCGACTGCAACACCTTCGCGATGCCGAAGTCGACCAGCTTCAGGGTGGGCGCGGCGTCCGGCAGCTCCACCATGAACACGTTCGCTGGCTTCAGGTCCCGGTGCACCACGCCCGCACGGTGCGCCGCCCCCAGCGCGGACAACATCTGATCCAGCATCCAGACCGTCATCGCCACGTCCAGCCGACCCTGCACGTGCAGCACGTCCGCCAGCGGCCGGCCCTGGAGCAGCTCCATCACCACGTACGGACGCCCGTCCGGGAGCGTGCCGAAGTTGAAGATGTCCAGGATGCCCGGGTGCCGGATGGCGTTCACCGCGCGGGCCTCCACCAGCAGCCGCTGCTCCTGCTCCGGCGACATCAGCTCCGCCCGCAGCACCTTGATGGCCGCCTGCTTGCCGATGAGCGGATGCACCGCGCGGTACACCACGCCCATGCCGCCCGCGCCAATGCGCTCCTGGATGACGAACTCGCCCAGCTGCGCCGACACCAGCGGATCCAACGGCGCCAGGGCCGGCATCTCCTGCTCGGTCAGCGCGCGGTGCGACCCGGTGTCTGGAATTCTTCGAGTTTTCATTGAAAGTCCGGCTATCCGGCGAGAATAGCGCGGACCCGGGGGAACGTCGCGCGCCCGGGCCACCCGCCCCGAGGCTGGCCGTCTGCTTGCCGACGCTGGCCACAACGGCACGCGGATCCACGCTGTTCCTGGAATGCGCGACTCCTGGGCTGAAAAGAGCGACCTGCCGGGAAGGCGGGCCTCAAGGAAAAGTCGCCGCCCCGTTGTAGGATCGGTACGTCCTTTCCAGGACGCTCCCGGGTCGTGCTCCTGGTCCCTGCTTCCGGGGACCGCACCCGGAGGGGGAACATGGCACCCGCATACGACGCCCTGGTCATCGGCACCGGGTTTGGCGGCGCAGTGACGGCCTGTCGGCTCGCGCAGGCGGGGTTCTCCGTGCGCGTGCTCGAGCGCGGCCTGCGCTACCCGAAGGGCAGCTTCCCGCGCGACTTCGAGGACCCTCGCAACGGCTGGCTGTGGCAGCACCGGCAGGGCCTCTTCGACATCAAGCTGCTCAAGGGGATGAGCATCGTGCAGTCCGCGGGGTACGGCGGCGGCTCGCTCATCTACGCCAACGTGCACCTGCGTCCTCCGGCGGAGGTGTTCGCGTCGGGGTGGCCGGAGGGCTACAGCCGCCCGGCGTTGGATCCGTACTACGACCTGGTCGCGCACATGCTGGACGTGCAGCCCATCACGGCCTCCGCGCGCGGCCTGCCGCCGAAGACGAAGCGGATGCAGGAGGTGGCGAAGAAGCTGGGCCGCGAGGCGCAGTTCTTCCACCCGAACCTCGCCGTGCGCTTCGCCCCCGCGGGCGAGTCGCTGCCCAACAAGTTCGGCGTGGAGCAGGAAGGCTGCAACTACTGCGGCGAGTGCGACATCGGCTGCAACGTCCGCGCGAAGAACACGCTGGACCTCAACTACCTGGCCGTCGCCGAACAGCAGGGCGCGGAGGTGTCCACGCAGGCGGAGGTGACGCGCATCGAGCCGCTGTCGCCGGGCTACCGCGTCACCTTCACCGACCACGCGGCCGCCGGCATGCAGCGCACCGTGGACGCGCGCCGCGTCTTCCTCTGCGCGGGCGCGGTGAACACCACGGAGCTGCTGCTGAGAAACCGCGACGTCCTGGGCACGCTGCCGGAGCTGAGCGCGCGGCTGGGCTCGCACTACTCGGCCAACGGGGACTTCCTCGCGTTCGCGTTCGACACGAAGGAGCCGTGGGATCCGTCCGTGGGCCCTACCATCACCACCGGCATGGTGGTGGAGGAGGGGACGGGCAAGGACAAGACCTGGTTTCTCTTCCAGGAGGGCGGCCACCCGGCGCAGGCGGCGGGGCTGATGCTCGCCCTGGATCCGGACCACGCGCTCAGCCTGCCGGCGGACCTGTTGCAGCGCGAGCTGGTGAAGGCGCTGCGCCTGCGCACCAAGGACCTGGCCGCCATCGAGAACGAGCGCGGCCGCTTCCAGGCGGTGTTCCTGGCCATGGGCCGCGACAAGGCCAACGGCCGGCTGTCGCTGTCGCCCCTCACGCGCGAATTGCAGGCGCAGTGGGACGTGCCCGCGAACCTGCCGCTGTACCGCACCCAGGAGCAGCTCTGCGAGGACGTGGCCCGGGCGCTGGGCACGCGCGCGGCCTACAACCCGCTGTGGGAGCGGCTGCACCTGCCGGTGTCCGTGCACAACCTGGGCGGCTGCATGATGGCGGAGGAGCCCGCGTACGGCGTCCTCACCCCGAAAGGGGAGGTGCACGGCTACCCCGGCCTGTACGTGTTCGACGGCGCGGCGCTGCCGGTGGGCATCGGCGTGAACCCGTCCTCCAGCATCGCGGCCGTGGCCGAGCGCAACGTGGAGCAGGTCATCCGCGAGGTGCAGGACGCCCCGGACTGGATGGCCCCGGAGCGGACCCCGGCGAAGCCGACGCGCACGGCGCCGCGGGGCTTCGTGCAGACGACGATGCGGATGATGCCGGTGGAGGTGGAGCCGCCACACACGCCCGTGGTGCCGGGGACGGATCCGCTGGGCACGGTGGTGATTCCCCCCGG
Organism: Corallococcus llansteffanensis; assembly: GCF_003612055.1. Lineage (GTDB taxonomy): Bacteria > Myxococcota > Myxococcia > Myxococcales > Myxococcaceae > Corallococcus > Corallococcus llansteffanensis. Next base: position 30,148 of record NZ_RAWB01000032.1, on the reverse strand, counting down.
TGGCACGGTGGCCTCGCCCACGCCGGTGGTGGGGCTGCGCTTCACGGAGCGGATGAAGGGCTTCGTCCAGCCGGCGTACCTGCCCGCGGACGACTTCGCGGGGGCGGCGCGCGCGGGCCAGCGCGCGGGACACGTGGCGGAGTTCGTCGTCACCATCACGCTGCCCAACCTGGACCGCTTCCTCGCGCAGGAGTCGCACGGCGGCATCGCGCAGGGCACCGTCCACGTGCACGGCCTCACGCCGCCCGGGGGCTCGGCGGTGGAGAACGGCGTCTTCAACCTCTTCGTGGACGCGGAGCGCTTCTATCAGCGGCGCATGCTGTACCTGCTGCCCTTCACCGGCATGGACGGCCAGCCGTACCTGCTGGATGGCTACAAGGAGGTCTGCGACGACGCGGGCTTCGACGTGTGGAGCGACACGTCCACGCTCTACACCGTGGTGCGCCGGGGCACCGAGCGCTCCGCGCCCGTGGTGTCCAGCGGCATCATCCGCCTGCACCTGCCGGACTTCCTCCAGCAGCTCACCACGTTCTCGGTGACGGGCACGGCGTCCCCGCTGAAGCGGGCGGACGCGATGCGACGGTTTGGCGGCATGTTCATGGGGACGCTCTGGGACGTCTTCGCCCGCGCGAAGTTCGACTAGGGAGGACGGCACATCGTGGGGATGGCGACGCGGTACGACGTGGTGGTGGTGGGCTCCGGCTTCGGGGGTTCCATCACCGCGCTCAGGCTCGCACAGGCGGGCAAATCCGTGGCGGTGCTGGAGCGGGGCCGGCGCTATGCCCCCGGCCAGTTCCCCCGCGACGTCACGCGCGCGGATGAGGTGTTCTGGCGCCAGCCGTCCCGGCCCCAGGCGAAGGGCCTCTTCGACGTGCGCTTCCTGTCCGGCATCGGCACGGTGACGGCGAGCGGCGTGGGCGGCGGCTCGCTCATCTACGCCAACGTGCACGTGCGGCCGGACCCCATCGTCTTCGACCACCCGCGCTGGCCGAAGGGCTTCACCCGCGAGGCGCTGGAGCCCTACTACGACAAGGTCGCGCGCGAGCTGGACGTGGCGCCGTTCCCCGCGTCCATCCCCCTGCGCAAGCGCGACCTGTTCCAGCAGGCCGCCGGGCGCATGGGCCGGCCGACGTTCGACCCCACGGAGGCCGTGTCCTGGACCCGGCCCTCCGCGCCGGGCCGCAAGGTGTGCCAGCTCTGCGCGGAGTGCGAGTTCGGCTGCCAGCACGGCGCGAAGAACACGCTGGACCTGACCTACCTGGCGCGCGCGGAGGCGCTGGGCGCCACGGTGTGGCCGGGCCTGTCGGTGTCCCACGTGCAGCGCGTCGCGGGCGGCTACCGGGTGCACTACCAGGACCTCGCCACCGGCGCGAAGGCGTCCGTGGAGGGCGCTCGCGTGGTGCTGTCCGCGGGGGCGCTGGGCACGGTGGAGATTCTCCTGCGAAGCCGCGACCGGGCGCGCACGCTGCCGCTCTTGAGCGACCGGCTGGGGCACGGCTACTCCGGCAACGGCGACTTCCTGGGCTCGCTGCAGGGCAGCCGCGAGGAGATCCTCCCGTGGGTGGGCCCGGACGTGGCCACGGTGATGAAGTTCTTCGACCAGGCCCCGCGCTTCACGATGGTGACGGCCACCTTCAACAAGCCGGCGACGACGGTGCTCGCGGGCATGGGGCAGCCGAAGCTGGGCCTGCTGGGAGGCATCGCCGCGCCGCTGTGGACGAAGCTGGGCCCGCTCGTGCACACCGCCTTCGCCAAGGGCCTGTTCAACAAGCCGCTGAGCAACGCGGTGGACCCCGCGCGCTCCAGCAACCTGTTCGCCATCGGCCAGGACAACGCCAACGGGCGCATGGGGCTCAAGGGCGACCACCTGGACGTGGAGTGGGACTACGCGGGGGAGAACGCGGAGCTGGTGGCGCGGATGACGGGCGCCATGCGGGAGCTGGCGTCGCAGTACGGCGGCACCTTCGCGCCGCTCGTCACGTGGGAGCTGTTCCGCAAGCCCTTCACGGTGCACTCGCTGGGCGGGGCGCACGTGGCGGAGTCGCCCGAGCGCGGCGTCGTGTCCCCGCAGGGCGAGGTGTTCAACTACCCTGGCCTGTTCGTGGCGGATGGCTCCGTCATCCCCACGTCGATTGGTTTCCATCCGGTGATGACCATCAGCGCGGTGTCCGAGCGCATCGCGGAGGCGGTGGCCCATGGCTTCTGAGCAACGTGCATTCTCCCAGGACGTGACGCGGGGCGGGCTCCCGGCGGTGGAGCGGTACGACTTCCTCGCGGGGGACGGCGTCCCCTTGCGGCTCACCCGCTACGTGGGCGGCACGAAGGGGCCGGTGCTGCTGGTGCACGGCGCGGGCGTGTGGAGCGGCATGTTCATGCTGCCCACGCTGAAGGAGAACTTCGTGCAGTACCTGGTGCGCCACGGCTACGACACGTGGCTCCTGGACTGGCGCGCCAGCGTGCAATTGCCCCTGCGCCAGTTCTCGCTGGACGACGCGGCGGACCACGACATGCCGGCGGCGGTGCGGCGCGTGCGGGAGATCACCGGCGCGGACTCGGTGCAGGCGGTGGTGCACTGCGCGGGTTCGGCGGCGTTCTTCATGTCGCTCGCGGCCGGGCACCTGCCGGACGTGCGCAGCGTGGTGGCCTCGCAGGTGGCGCTGCACCACGACGTGCCCAAGGCCACGCGCGTCAAGTCGATGCTGCGGGTGGCGGAGCTGCTGGACGTGGGGCTGGACTCGCTCACGCCGGACGAGGCGTCGCGCACGCCGCTGTTCCAGCTGGCCTTCAGCAAGGTCTCCAGCTTCCTGCGCATGGAGTGCGACAGCCCCGTGTGCCACCGGCTGTCGTTCATGTACGGGCCGCTGTACCGGCATGCGCGGCTCAACCGGGAGACGCACGCGCGGCTGGAGGAGCAGTTCGGCCGCTGCAACATGACGACGTTCCGCCACCTGGCGCAGATGGCGCGGGCCGGGCATGCGGTGCGCTACGACCACGGCCGCGCGGGCAACCTCCAGCGCTACGGCCAGGCCCGGCCGCCGGACTACCTGGATCCGGCGCCCTTCAAGCGCCCCATCACGTTCATCGCCGGTGAGAAGAACCGCACCTACCTGCCCACGTCCACGGAGCGCACCTACGCGTGGCTGCGCGAGGCGAACGGGGACCGCTACTACCGGCGCCACGTGCTGCCGGGCTGCGGCCACCTGGACACCTTCATGGGCTGCACCGCGTCCGAGGACACCTACCCGGTGCTGCGCGAAGCGCTGGAGTTCCAGCCCCGCGCAGGCTGAGGTGCGTTGATGCACACGGTCATCTTCGCCTGCGTCCACAACGCCGGCCGCTCGCAGATGGCGGCGGCGTTCTTCAATGCGCTGGTGCACCCCGACAAGGCACGCGCCGTGTCCGCGGGCACGCAGCCCGGCGAGCGCGTCCATCCGGAGGTGCACGCCGCCATGGCGGAGGTGGGCCTCGACCTGTCGGGCGCGAAGCCCCAGCGCCTCACGGACGGGCTGGCCCAGGGGGCGCAATGGCTCATCACCATGGGCTGCGGTGACGCGTGCCCCTACGTGCCGGGCCTGAAGCGTGACGACTGGCCCCTGGAGGACCCCAAGGGCAAGCCGGTGGAGCGCGTGCGCGAGATTCGCGAGGACGTGCGCTCCCGCGTCATGGCGTTGCTGACGCGAGAGGGCTGGCTCCCCGGCGTCTGAAGCGGGGTGCGTCTTCGCAAGACGCGCCTGCGTCGCGGCATGACGCTGCCCCGGTGCCCGTATGGCCTTGCAAAACCCAAGTGCGCGAAAGCAGACGCTTTCGTGCACTGCCATCGGATGGCATCGGGGTTGCTCATGGGTGGGGAGGCGGGCCCCGGTGGTCGCGGGGGCCCCACCTCCTGGATGTGTGCCATGCAATCGCAGACGACGCTGAAACGGCCTCGCGCTGAAGGGCGCGCGCCGCCCGCGAGCCTCCAGGGGGCCCTCCGGCCCGCGCGCCACGTCGCCATCTCGGCGAGCCACGAGCTCTTCCCGTCGCGGGAGGCCGCGCTGGCGTGCGTCGTCGAGAAGCGCGTCGTGGCCCACCAGCGGATGCGCGATCAGCAGCGGGGCCTCACGCTGCGCAGTCCCGTGCGCCTCGCGGCGACGCGCATGGAGCGGACCGTGGAGGGCGGCGTCGATGACCTGAAGTTCCTCTACCCGATGCTCGACACCCTTCCCGTCATCGCGTTCCCCATCCTCCACTTCGCCACCTGCGGCGTGCAGGTCAGCGTCTATGGCTCCGCCGAGGTGGGCCGGGTGGTGGAGGTGATGCGCGACTACCTCCTCGAAGCGCACGTCCTCCAGGAGCCCGGGCAATTGCTGTTCATTCCGGAGGACCGGGAGCGAATCTCCTTCTTCCACTCCGTGAGGAGCGCCGCGGAGCCTCTCGGCGCGCGGGACGGGGACGCGCTCGTGTGGTGCGCGGGGGACATCGTCCTCGCCTACGATGTCTTCCCCTGGCTGATGGAGCCCGACGTCGGGCCGCACGAGCTCATCCTCAACGTGGGGGCGAAGCAGCGGGTGTTCCCGGACGGCACGCCGGAGCTGTTCTCCGGCAACTACTACGAGACGCTCATCACCCGGGACGGGCCGGGCCCGGCGACGGCGTACGACGTGAAGGACCCCAACCTGCTCGTCTTCACGCGCGAGGGTATGCGCGGCCTGTCCCGCCTGGATGACCTGCGCGGCGCGAAGGACTCCAGCGTCTACATGGACGTGTTCCTGCGCACCGCGTGGAGGGCGTTGGCCAGCTCCAAGGCGCTCTCCTGCCTGGGCACCCTCCGCTATGGCCTCAAGCGCCGGCGGGGCACGCTGCGGCCCGGAGAGGGGCTGCGCCAGGACCACGCCAGCGACTTCGCCTCGGCCTTCTTCGACGTCCGGGCCCGGCTCAAGGCGGACACCGTCGACCCGTTCGTCCTCAAGGACTGCGACAACTTCGAGGACCTGTTCGGCTTCTACCGGGGCCTGCTCCAGGGCATCGTCGACGCAGGCGCCACGCGCGAGGAGGGCTACCGGAGGCTCGCGGAGTTCTACCCCCACGCCGAGCACCTCCTGGCCCTCTCCGAACGCCTGCGCCCGCTCTGGGACGAGCTGCCGCTGTGGCGGCACTGGCCGGAGCTCATCCGCGACCGCATCTCCACCTGCAACCTCCGCCTGACGGAGGCACTCCAGGCCGCGGGGTTCCAGGACGTGACGCCGCTCGTCCCCGAGTACTTCGCCGCCGACGGCTCCTTCCAGCAGGCGCCAGCCCCGGGCGACGACCTGCCCGGCACGCGCGCCTTCCTGCGGGACGTGTACCTGCCGCGCTTCCAGCGGGGCCGCGCGGCCTTCGCCACCGCGCTCGCGGGAGGCCTGGCATGAGGCGCGCTCCGGAAGTGGACCTGCCTTCGGGCCACACGCTCGCGGAGCGGCTGGCCTCGCTGGAGTCGGCCCGGGTGCTGGTGGCCGGGGATGTGATGTTGGATCGCTACTGGCATGGCTCGGCGTCACGGCTGTCCCCGGAGGCGCCGGTGCCAGTGGTGCTCGTGGAGCGGGACGAGTGCCGCCCGGGTGGGGCCGCCAACGTCGCGGTGAATGTCGCGGCGCTGGGAGCCCGGGCCACCGTGCTGGGCGTCACCGGGGAGGACGCCGCCGCGGAGGCGCTGGGCGAGCGGCTCGCGGAGGCCCGGGTGTGCACCCGGCTCCTGCGGACCCCTGGCGTGCGCACCACCACCAAGCTGCGGGTCCTGGGCGCCCGTCAGCAGCTGATCCGCCTGGACTTCGAGGACGGCCTGCCGGGGAGCCACGACGGGCGCCTCCTCGAGCTGCTCGTCCCGCTGCTCGCGGACGCGGGCGCCGTCGTGTTGTCCGACTACGGCAAGGGGACGCTGCGGGAGCCCCTGCGCTTCATCCAGGCGGCCCGCGCGGCCTCATGCCCCGTCCTCGTCGCTCCGAAGGGCCGCGACTTCTCGCGCTACGCGGGGGCCACGGTGCTCGTCCCCAACCGGAGCGAGTTCGAGGCCGTGGTGGGCCCCTGCGCGGACGACGCGGTGCTGGCCGCCCGGGGGCTCGCGCTGGCGCGGGAGCTGTCGCTGACGGCCCTGCTCGTCACGCGGGGCGCGGAGGGCATGACGCTGCTGCGCGACGGCCACCCCGCGCTGCATCTGCCTGCGACCGCGCGCTCCGTCCTGGACGTCACCGGCGCGGGCGACACCGTCATCGCGGTGCTGGCGGCGGCGCTGGCGGCGGGCATTCCGCTGACGGAAGGGGTGACGCTGGCCAACGTGGCGGCGGGCCTCGTCGTGGGCAGGCCCGGCACCTCCGCCGCCACCCTGCCGGAGCTGCGGCGGGCGGTGGCGGGCCCTCGCGGGCCGGGGCGGGGCGTCGTCACGGAGGCGCACCTGCTGGAGCTCGTGCGCGACGCCCGCTCGCGCGGGGAGACCGTGGCCCTGACGCTCGGCTGCTTCGACATCCTGCACGCCGGGCACGTCTCCTATCTGGAGCAGATGGCGGGGCTCGCGGACCGGCTCATCATCGCGGTCAACGACGACGACTCCGTGCGCCGACTGAAGGGCCCGGCCCGGCCGCTCAACCCCCTGGCGCAACGCATGCGCGTGCTCGCCGGGCTCGCGGCGGTGGACTGGGTGGTCCCCTTCAGTGAGGACACCCCGGAGCGGCTGGTGTGCAACGTCGTCCCCGACGTCCTCGTGAAAGGGGGCGACTACCGCCCCGAGCAGATCCCCGGCCAGCGCTGCGTCCGGGAGGCGGGGGGGCGCGTGCTCGTCCTCGACTACGTGGAGGGGTGCTCGACGACGGGGCTGGTGGCGCGCATCCAGGAGCGCAACGGCGCACCGAAGCGCGGCCCCGACGCCGCGGGGCCGGGGTGAGCCATGGCCGCGAGCGCCCTCATCGAAGACATCCGCGCGGACGTCGCCATCCTGGGAGGTGGCATCACGGGGCTGTGGCTGCTGGCGCACCTGCGCGGGCGGGGCTACTCCGCCGTCCTGTGCGAGGGCCGGGCGCTCGGGTCGGGGCAGACGCTCGCCTCGCAAGGCATCATCCATGGGGGGCTCAAGTACGCCCTCACCGGGACGCTGTCGGAGGCGAGCCGCGCGCTGGCCCACATGCCTGGCCTCTGGCGCGCCTGTCTCCGGGGGGAGAAGGCGCCGGACCTGCGCGGCGCCCGGCTCCTGTCGTCGCACCAGTACCTGGTCTCGGGCTCGCGGCTGGCCGGGTTCCTCGCCAGCAGGCTGCTCCAGGGGCGGGTGGCCCCCGTCGGACCCGGGCAGGTCCCGGCGCCGTTCGCCGAGGCGCTCGGCTCCTCCGCGCGCGGGGCCGTCTATCAGCTCGACGAGCCCGTGGTGGACGTGCGGTCCGTGCTCGCGGAGCTGGGCCGCGCGCATGCGGAGGCGCTGCTGGCGGTGGACCCGGGCGCGACGCGGCTGCTCCACGACGCCGGGGACGTCACCGGGCTGGAGGTGCGCGCCAACGATGGGCGGCGCCTGCGGATCCTCAGCGAGCGGGTGGTGCTGTGCGCGGGGGCAGGCAACGAGGCCCTGGGGCGGCTGCTGCCTTCGGGCACCGCTCCGATGCAGCGGCGGCCCCTGTCCATGGTGATGCTGCGCGGCGCGCTGCCGGCGCTCTATGCGCACTGGCTGGGGACCGGGGCCTCGCCGCGCGTCACCGTCACCAGCCACCACGACGCCCAGGGGACGCCGGTCTGGTACGTGGGCGGGGAGCTGGCGGAGTCCGGCGTGGACCGCGAGCCGGAGGCGCAGGTGCGCCGGGCCCGGGACGAGCTGTCGCGAGTGCTGCCCGGCGTGGACCTGTCGGCCTGTGCCGGCGCGGTGCTCGCCGTGGACCGGGCGGAGGGGAAACACGCCTCGGGGACGCGCCCGGATGGCCCGGTGCTGGCGCAGGCGGGCGCCGTGACGCAGGTGTGGCCCACCAAGCTGGCCTTCGCGCCGCGCGTGGCGGAGCAGGTGGAGGCGCAGCTTTCGCGCGGTGGGACGCGGCCCGGTCGTTGTCCCATGCCCTGCACGGAAGGCTGGCCCCGTCCGGCGCTCGCGCCCCTTCCCTGGGACGAGGTGCGGGCATGGTGCTGAGTCCTTCCCCCGGGCGGCCCTTCGTCCTCCTGGACCGGGACGGCACGCTCATCGAGGAGCGGGGCTACCTGCGCGACGTGGAGGAGGTCCGGCTGCTCCCCCAGTCCGTCAGCGGCCTGCGAAGGCTCCGCGAGCTGGGGTTCGGGCTGGTCCTGGTCACCAACCAGTCCGGAGTCGCGCGGGGCTACTTCGACGCGCGGCGGGTCGACGAGGTCCATGACCGGGTGCGCGCGCTGCTCGCGCGGGAGGGCCTGCACCTGGATGGCATCTACTTCTGTCCGCACCTGCCCGAGGCCGGCTGTGCGTGCCGCAAGCCGAGGCCAGGGCTGGGACTCCAGGCGGCGGCGGAGCTGGGCATCGACCTCACACGCAGCTTCGTGGTGGGGGACAAGCCCGCGGATGTCGCCTGGGGCCAGGGCCTGGGCGCGACGAGCTTCCTGGTCCGTACGGGCCACGGCGCCAGCGTGGACCTCGCGCGGCTGCCCCGGCCCACCCGGGCCGTTGACGACCTGTTGCACGCCGCGGAGTTCGTCCAGCGGCTCATCTCATCCACCGGAGGGGGCAGATGGAACTGGAGCTGACGCTGGAAGCAGGGGAGGGCCGCACCGACGCGGGCACCCGCCTCGTGAGGCAGCACGTCCTGGGCAGCATCGACGTCAAGCAGCGGCTGCTGGTGGAGTGCGAGCGGGAGATCCAACAGGCGGCGGGCCTGCTGTCCCAGGCCCTGCGGTCCGGAGGCAAGGTGCTGCTCTGCGGCAACGGGGGCAGCGCCGCCGACTGCCAGCACCTCGCGGCGGAGTTCGTCAGCGCGCTGAGCCACGACTTCGAACGGCCGGGGCTCGCGGCCATCGCGCTGACGACGGACACATCCCTCATCACCGCCCACGCCAACGACTTCGGCTTCAGCCACATCTTCGAACGGCAGGTGCAGGCGCTGGGCCGCCCCGGCGACGTGCTCATCGGCATCAGCACCAGCGGCGAGTCCGAGAACGTCGTCCGCGCCTTCCGCTGCGCGCGGCTCCAGGGCCTGCGGACGGTGGCGCTCACGGGCAGCGGCGGCGGCAGGCTGCTGGCACTCGGGGACGTCTGTGTCCGCGTGCCCAGCACCAACGTGCAGCACGTCCAGGAGTGCCACATCACCATCGCGCACCTGCTGTGCATGCTGGTGGAGAGCGGGCTGGTGGTGGCCCAGCCGGTGGCCGCCGCGGCGGGATGGGGCGTGGGCCATGGGAAGTGACACCCGGGACAGCGGTATCGAGACGCGCTCGCTCTGGAAGTTCCTCGCCGTGGAGCTCGCGCCCCTCTGGTCGCGGCTCCTGGAGGGGTCGCTCGGGGCTCCAAGCGCGAAGGCGGATGGGAACCTGGTGTACGGCGTCATCGACGAGCTGCGCGAGCGCACGTCCGGCTTCCTCTCGCGCCGCTACGCGGGCCTTCCCCTCAACGAGGAGGGGATGTCCCGGTGGCCGCCGGGCGGGGACTGCATCGCGGTGGACCTGGTGGATGGGACGAACAGCCTGCTGCTCGGCGCCCCGCTCTTCGGCCTCCAGTTCGCAAGCGTGGTGGGAGGTCGCGTGGAGGAGGCCGTCATCTTCCTGCCCTCCGAGGAGCGGCTCGGCGGTTCGGGCCTCCACGTGAGCCGGCGCGGCGCCGGGGCCTACGTGGTGCTGCGCGGGGACACGGAGCTGCGGCTGCGCGTCTCGCCGGTGCGGGAGCTGGCGAAGGCCTCCATCGCGTTCGACGGAACGACGCCCACGGTGGGCGCCCTCTACCACCCTCCGCTGGTGGCGGCCGTCACGCGGATCCGCAACTTCGGCGCCTTCTGCTGGGCCGGCACCCGGCTGGTGCGGGGCGCCCACCTCCCGGTGAGCGTGGATGCCATCGTCGCCATCGGCAACAAGCCCTGGGACCACCTGCCGTCCATCGGCCTCGTCGAGGAGGCCGGAGGGCAGGTGACGTGCTTCGACGGAACGCCCCACTCCCTTGCGCACTGCACGGAGCTGCTCTTCTCCAACGGGCACCTCCACGAGGAGCTGCTCGGCCACCTGCGTGGCGCGGGCCTGTCGCGGAGGGGGACGTGAGCAGGACAGCGGACAGGACGCACGTCACCGTGCTCTGCGGCTGGCCGCTGTCCGGCAAGAGCGAGACGGCCGCGCTGGTCGGCCGGGAACTGGGCGCGCACGTCGTGGACGTCGACGTGCTGGCCCAGGCGGGCATCGGTCCGCCGGAAGCGGACTGGTGGACGAGCGACGCGGGGCGACAGCGCAACCTCAACCGGATGGCGATGGCCTACGAGCTGCTCCACCAGGCGGTGCGCGTCCACCTGGAGGTCGCCCAACCGAAGCGCTCGCTCGTCGTCGTCTCCACCTACTCCCGGCCCTCGAGCTGGCACTTCCTGAAGGCCGTGCTGGCGCCGCACCCGGAGGTCCTCTTCAAGGTGCTGTGGCTGCGGCCCGCGGACGATTCACCCGAGGCGGTGCGCGAGCTGCTGGGCCGCCGCGCCGCGGCCGGCTACTGCGGCGGGTGCACGACGCCGGCCGAGTACTTCGACGTCAAGGCGCGCTTCGTGCCGCCGCCCTCGCCCCACCGGGTGCTCGACACCTGGTTCCGCCACACCCCCGAGGCCTGCGCACAGCGGGCGCTCGACTACGTCCTCGCGCCCTAGGGAGTCACCATGCTGTTCCATCGCAGGTTCGAACACCGCTATCCGCGAATCGTCCGGGGCCAGGGGGCCTCTCTCCATGACGACGAGGGCAACGTCTACCTCGACGCCGTGGGGGGCGCGGGGGTGGCCATCCTGGGCCACGGCCTGGAGGAGCTGGCCACCCAGGCGGCCGAGTCGATGCGGCACGTCAGCTACCTGCACGGCACCCAGTTCACGACGCCCGAGCTGGAGGCCTACGGCGAGCGGCTCGTGGCGCTGGCGCCGGACAACATCTCCCACGTGCTGCTGATGGGCAGCGGTTCGGACGCGGTGGAGACGGCCATCAAGCTGGCCTACCAGTTCTACGTCGGGAAGACGGGCACCCGGCGCAAGCGCAAGGTGATTGCCACCCAGCCCGGCTACCACGGCGCCACCGGACTCGCGCTGGCGGTGACGGGCAAGCCGAGGGACCGGCTGCTGTTCCAGGGCCTGCTGCACGAGCAGTGCTTCGTCCCCGCGCCGGATGGCTACCGGCGGCCGGAGGAGTCCGGCGAGGCCTGCGCGGAGGCGCTGGAACGGAAGATCCTCGAAGAGGGGCCGGAGGACTGTCTGGCCTTCATCGTCGAGCCGGTGATTGGCGCGTCCATGGGCATCGGGGTGCCGCCGCCCGGCTACCTCCAGCGGGTGCGGGAGATCTGCGACCGCCATGACATCGCGCTCATCTGCGACGAGGTGATGTGCGGCTTTGGCCGCTGCGGGGAGTGGTTCGCCTCCTCCCTCTTCGACGTGAAGCCAGACATCATCATCCAGGGCAAGGGGATGGCGGCCGGGCTGGTTCCGCTGTCCGCCGTCTACGCCAGCCGCACCCTCGTCGAAGGCATCCACCGGGACGGCGGCAACTTCGCCCATGGCTTCACCTTCACGAACCACGCGCTCTCCGCGGCCATCGGCCTGCGGGTGCTGGAGCACGTGGAGCGCCACGGCCTGCTCGCCCACGTGCGACGTCAGGGGGAGTCGCTGCGCGAGCGGCTGCGGGAGCTGACCGCGTTCTCGTGGGTCGACGACGTGCGCGGGCTGGGCCTGTTCTGTGGCTTCGAGCTGGTCGCGGACAAGGCCACCCGGCGCGCCTTCCCCCGCTCGGTGAAGCTGGCGGAGCGGGTGTTGCAGCGGGCCATGGCCCGGGGCGGGAACTTCTACTTCTCCATCGGCTACCTGCCGGACGGCACCGGCGACTCCATCCTCGTGATGCCGCCGTACAACGTCACCCCCGCGGAGCTGGACCAGCTCGTGGCCATCCTGCGCGACACGCTCACGGACCTGGACCCGGAGGTCCAGGCCCTGTCGCGCTCCGCCGCGTAGCGCCCGGCAAAGACACCCATGGACATCCGGACCGACTGTCAGCACTTCAATGGCTACAAACCCTGCGGGCCGCACAAAGCGCGCGGCACCCACTGCGAGGGCTGCACGGACTACCGGCCCACCACCGGCAACGTGCTCATCATCAAGCTCCAGGCCGCGGGCGAGGTGGTGCGCAACACCCCGCTGCTGAGAGCCATCCAGCGCCAGCACCCGGGCGCGCGGATCTTCTGGCTCACGAACCACCCGGAGCTGATTCCCAGGCGCGAGGTCTTCAAGGTCCTCCGCTTCGACCTCGCCGGCATGCTGACGGTGCTGGACGTGAAGTTCGACCTCCTCCTGTCCCTGGACAAGGACGTGGAGGCCTGCGCGCTGGCGAACCGCGTGGACGCCCGGGTGAAGAAGGGCTTCACCCAGAAGGACGGCGTCATCCTCCCGTTCGACGAGGACAGCCGGCGCAAGTGGCGGACCGGCGTGTTCGACGACCTGATGAAGGCCAACCGCAAGCACTATGTCGAAGAGCTCTTCGAGATTTGCGGCTACACCTTCCAGGGCGAGGAGTACCTGCTGCCGGAGTTCGAGGTCCCCTCGGTGCCGCTCGCACCCGGCAAGCAGGTGGTGATGCTCAACACGGGCGCCGGGAGCCAGTGGAAGCCCCGGCTCTACTCCCCGGCGAGCTGGACCGTGCTCGCCCGCGGCCTGAAGGCGTCCGGCCGAGAGGTCGTGCTCGTGGGCGGGCCGGAGGAGCACGCCCGCAACGAGGAGATCTCCCGCGCGGCGGACGTCCACTACTTCGGCGTCCAGCCCTTCGCGGGGTTCATCGGCCTGCTGAGCCTCGCGGACGTGGTGGTCACCTCGGTGACCTTCGCGTTCCACGCGGCCGTGGGGCTGCGCAAGCGCATCGTCCTGTTGAACAACACCTTCAACAGACATGAGTTCTTCATGTACGGGCGCGGCACGGTCCTGGAGCCGGAGGTGCCCTGTCTCATGTGCTACAAACAGGACTTCGACGCGGGGTGCGTCCGGCGGGATTGTATGGATTTGATCTCCCCGGAGCGCATCCTCCGCGCGGTGGGGGAGGTCTGAGCGTGGACTCCACCGGCCCTGACGAAGAGGTGGATGTCGCCATCGTCGGCGGGGGCGTGGGCGGGTGCTACCTGGGCTATCGCCTCGCGCACGAGGGCCGGGCGGGACTGAAGCTGGGCCTGTACGAAGCCTCCGGCCGCATTGGTGGCAGGCTCTGGTCCGTGGAGCTGCCGGGCCTGCCGGGCGTTCGCGCGGAGCTGGGCGGGATGCGCTTCCACGCGCAGCTCCACCTGGTGGCCGACCTCATCCGCCACCTGGGGTTGGGCTCGCAGGTGGAGGACTTCCACTTCGGGCAGCCGGAGAACCCCACCTATGTGCGCGGCCACCGCTTCCGGCAGCGGGAGCTGACAGCGGAAGCCCTCGCGCGAAACCCCGGCGCCTTGCCCTATCGGCTGCGTTCCTCCGAGCAGGGCCTCGGCCCCGCGGAGCTGGAGGCGCGGGTGGTGGAGGCCGCGCTGCCGGGCTTCACGGCCCTGCGCACGCGCTACCACGAGGCCTTCGATGGACAACGCTGGGACGAGGCCGCCGCTCTCGCGGAGGAGTACGCGCGCCGCAAGGACGAGGCCCGGGTCGACGGCGCGCCTCTCCACGAGCTGTCGTGGTGGACCGTGCTCACCCTGGTGCTGGGCCAGGAGGCCCTCCAACTGCTGCAGGACACGGGCGGGTACGACGGGCTGGCCGCGAATGGCAACGCGGCGGACTGGCTGGAGGTCCTCTTCCAGGCGCCCCCGTCCGGCCGCTACCAATGCCTCACCGGGGGCTTCGACGCGCTGCCTCGCGCGCTTCACGAGCGCTACCTCGCGGCCGGAGGCGCCAGCCGATTGTTCCACCGCCTCCGGCGCATCGACCGGACCGTCGGACCGGAGGGCGGCAGGGCGTATGCGCTCACCTTCGAATGCCACGACGGCTCGGGTGGGGCGGCGGAGCGCTTTCGCCGCGTGCGGGCCCGGTGCGTGCTGCTGGCGTTGCCCCAGCAGGCCCTGACGCGGTTGGAGCCGGACACCTTCCTCCTCCAGGACCGCGCGCTGCGGCGAAGCCTGGAGGCCGTGCGCGGAGTCGCGGCGGTGAAGCTGTTCCTCGCGTATCCCTTCCCCTGGTGGGAGCGGACGGGGGCCTCGAAGGGGCGCGGCACCACCGACCTTCCCCTGCGCCAGCTCTGGTACTGGCGTGGGGGAGCCTCGCGTCCCGGGCTGCTGCTGGCCGCCTATGCCAGTGGGACGGACGCGGAGTACTGGAGCAGCCTGCGCTCCGGCGAGCCCTTCCCCGACGCCCCTGGAAGCTCCGGCCCCGCTTCGCTCCCCGCCGAAGCGCCCGCCAGCCGGCGCATGGTGGAGCGCGCCCACGCGCAGCTGCTGGAGCTCCACGGCACCGCGGAGGCGCCACGGCCCATCGCCGCCCGCTGCCAGGACTGGTCCGAGGCGCCGCATGGCGCGGGCTGGCACGTGTGGCGGGAGCACGTCGTCTCGCGCGAGATCATCCCCGCCATCCGGAGGCCCCTCCCCGACGAGGAGGTCTTCATCGTCAGCGATTGCTGGTCGCATGACCCGGGCTCGGTCCACGGCTCGCTGGGCGTGGCGGAGTGCACGCTGCAGGACCACCTGGGCCTGGCCTGGCCGTCCTGGCTGCGCCGCGAGGGAACCCGCCTGGGGCCTCGCGGGACGAAGGCAGGCCCCTTTTCCGAAGGAGGAACACCATGGCGTTGAGTGTCCCCGAAGGCTACGAACCCCTCCACGTGGGCGGCCTGCCCGGCTACCTCGCGGGCGTCGCGCACCTCGCCGCGAGGCTGGGCGGCAGGCCCGAGGACTGGCGGGTCCAGGAGGTCAGCGACGGCAACGTGAACCAGGTGTTCCGGGTCCACGGCCCGGACGGTGACGTGTGCGTCAAGCAATCGCTGCCCTACGTGCGGCTGGTGGGCGAGTCCTGGCCGCTGACGCTGGAGCGCATCCACTTCGAACACCTCGCCCTGCTCGAACACGGGCGGCATGCCGGGCGGCGCGTTCCGGAAGTCCTGCACCACGACGCGCGCCTGTTCCTCATCGTCGTGGAATGCCTGACGCCGCACCTCATCCTGCGCGAGGGGATGACAAGCGGCATCCGCTACCCGCACCTCGCCAGGCACCTGGCGGACTACCTGGCGCGGTCGCTGTTCTTCACCTCCAGCCTGGCACTCCCTGCGGAGGCGAAGAAGGCCGGCGTGGCGGCGTTCTGCGCGAACACGGCGATGTGCCGCATCATGGAGGACATGGTGTTCACCGAGCCGTACCAGGTGCACCCGCGCAACCGCTGGACCTCCCCCGCGCTGGATGGGCTGGCGGCCCAGGTACGTGAGGACGTGCCGCTGAAGCTCGCGGCCTCCCGGCTGAAGCGCCACTACCTGGACACGACCGAGGCGCTCCTCCACGGCGACCTGCACACCGGCTCCATCATGGTGACGCCGGAGGACACCCGGATCATCGACCAGGAGTTCGCCTTCTACGGGCCCATGGCCTTCGACGTGGGCTCGCTGCTCGCACACCTGCTCCTCAACTTCTTCAGCCAGGGGGGGCACTCCACCGCCGAGGCCCCGAGGGAGTCCTACGCGTCCTGGGTGCTGGAGACGGTGGAGGCCTGGTGGTCGTCGTTCCAGGACACCTTCCTCCGGCTGTGGGAGGAGCACGGCCACGGTGCGGGTGACCCGTCCGCGCTGTTCACCACCCCGGCCGGGCGGGTGGCACTCCAGGCGGAGCGCCGGGCCTACCTCCAGCGGCTCTGGGAGCAGGGCGTGGCGTACGCCGGGGCGGAGCTGCTCCGGCGCATCTTCGGCCTGGCGCACACCCTGGACCTGGAGCGCATCGCGGACGTGGACCGCCGCGCCACCTGTGAAGCGCGCTGCGTCCAGTTGGGCCGGAGCCTGCTCGTCGAGCCCGGGCGCTACCGGTCCGTCTCCGACGTGACGGCGGCGGCCCGCGAGGTGGTGGCGGGAGCGCCGCGCCAGCAGGTGGGGTAGGGCCCAGCAGACGTCACTTCACGAGGGCGAGCGCTCCCGGGACGGGGCTCGCCAGCTCGTGGAACTTCTCCCCGAGCGGACGGACGACGTGCTTTTCAATCTGGTAGTAGCTCGACAGCTTCTCCAGGGGGACGCGGCGCATGGACCAGCGGCCATTCAAATCACAGCCAATGGGGTTCTTCTGGAAGCCGCCGCTCAGCCAGCCGTCGCTCTCCCCCTGGCTCGTCCGCTCGACGCGGAAGTACTTCCAGACCTTGTCCGCGGTCACCGCGACGGTCTCCGACGGATCCTCCGGCCGGGGCTCGGCCACGCCGAACCAACACTCCGGCCCCTCGGCGTCATTCACATAGGCGTCGTTGAAGCCCAGCCAGATCCAGATGAAGGCCATGAACCGCACGTCCCGGGCCATGCAGTTGTCCACCGGGGTGCCCGCGGGGACGTGCGTCGGGTCCACGTAGAAGCGGCCCAGCCACGAGGGCTGCCAGAGATAGAACGGGTAGGAGCTGTCATCCGACAGCAGGTACCCGCTCGCGTTGGAGAAGAGCTTGTTCCCCGCCACGCACTTCAGGCTGACGCCATACTCGCGGATGGCGAAGCGCACCCCGATGATTTCAAAGAAGGCACGGATGTCCTTGTGGTGTTCGTTGAAGTTCGCATAGCTGCTGGAGAGGTCGCTCAAGACTTGTTTTCGGAAGGACATGCAGAAAGGCTTTGCACTCCGTGTACCAGCGTGCTGTCCCGGGCCAATACCTGTCAGGCCGCCTGGAATGCGTCAGCCGCTGACGCGCCTGCGTGCTGGCGGGAAGCGTCCGCCCACGAGCCAGCGGTACTGGAGTTGGTTGCGCTCGAAGGAGGCGAGGTAGGTGTGGCGCAGGAAGTCGCGCGTCTGGAGGATGTTGTCGGAGGGCGCGGGATGGGATTGGAAGACCCCCTTCGCGTCGAAGTACTCCGGCACGGGCCGCGCCGCGTCATCGATTCCCAGGCCCCGGAACTCCGCGGTCAACCGCTGGTTGAGCGTGGCGAGCTTGTCCTGGATGAGCTCTGGCCACCGGCGCCAGAGGGGAAGCTCGGCCTGGAGCGGGCGCAGCGCCTGGGAGAGCTGGTAGAGCAGCTCCGCGTGGGGGTGGTAGCGGGCCAGCTCGCGGTAGCCGGCCTCCTTCGTGGCGCCGGAGTCGACGATGGGCTGGAGGACGGCCTGGTAATAGCCAAACAGGTCCTCCACGCTGTCGCCGTCCCTCACGCAGAACGGGTCCGTGTTCTCCGCCTTGATGAGGGTGGACACGCCGAAGAAGGTCCTGGCCAGCTCCACGGCGTGCTGCCGCGGCAGGGCGTCCCCGGCCTCGATGCGGTCGCGGGTCCGCTTGAAGCCATAGCGCAGGAAGGCCACGGTCGCCGCGGGGCTCGTGTGCCAGACGGTCCTCGCGGCGGCGCGGAGGAGGACTTTCATATAGGTGTCGCCCGGGCGTGGCTGCCGCAGCTCGTCCATCTTTGTCAGGCCCCGCAGCCCCGCGGCGGTGAAGAGCAGGACGTTGGGCTCCTTGATGTCGAGGATGGCGCCCGGCTCGCCCTCCAGACGCATGCGGTCGAAGTAGTTGCGTCCGAAGAGCTCCGGCATGCCCTCCGGGAAGACGCGCTGCCGGGCATTGAGGTTGAAGATGAGCTCGTAGCTGGGGAGGTGTCGGTCCATCAGCCAGGGATGGGTGTCATACGCCAGCACCAGGTCTCCGGCGGACCAGGCGATGGGCTCGTCGCTCCCGGCGGAAAGGCACTCCGTGGAGCGCTGGAAGGAGCGGGAGAGTGAGATGTCGGTCCGGTCCTCCTCGATGGCCAGGAGCTTCGCGCGGTCATCGATGTGCCCCTGCGCCAGGAGCACGTCGCGCACCACCTCCACCACCCGGCAGACCTCCGGAGGGCCGTAGACGCTGACCTGCACTCCGGTGAGCGCATGGCTGAGCAGGGGAAAGACGATGACCGGGAGGTTGTCCAGCACGGGGTAGAGGAACTTCGTGTCGTCCAGCCCTCCGTCCATGGAGCGCAGGAGCGGCGTGGTCTCCACCTCCTTCCACCGTCGGTAGCGCGCGGGCTGGCGCTGCTGTCGCCGCCGCGCGAGGCGGTCCTCGACCCGCCGGGCGACCGCCGCCCGCATGGCGGCCTCACCCGAGTCGTAGATTTCGTGGCTGGCTCCAATGGCCGCGTGCCTCACCTGCATCTGAACCACCTCCTGACGCACCCGCACATTCACGAACCGTGCACGGAGCCCGGCCCCGGGCGCGTCTGGGGTGGGACAGTCCGTGAAGCGTCTTCACCTCACGCAACCGCGTTCCCGTGGGACGCGGAAGGGGACTGACCCGGAGCTGGCTTCTGGGTCTATTCACTCGGGGTATGTCTGTTGTTTGTGCTTGGTACGTCGCTTGCTGATGCCGTGGTCCGAGACCTCCGGCGCGAACGGAGGCTTCCCCTTCGCCGCGCACGGTGGGGGGCGGAGTTGCTGTCTGTCTTTCAGGCAGGTCCACGCAGTCCCAATCCATGGAGTCCGTCATGCGGAAGAACCTTGTCGTCTCGCTGGTGTCGGGTGTCAGCCTCGCGATGTCGTTGGTGGGGTGTGGCTCCCCGCAGGAGCCCGCGGAGGCGGGTGGGCAGGACACGGCCCAGGCCAGCGCCGCGCTCGCGGGTGAGGTCTACAACGTGCTCGGGGACACCGCGTGTCCGTCGGGCTACACGCTCGCGTCGCCCGAGGAGGCGCGGTCCAACGTCTCCACGCTCTGCGGCCAGCTGGGCACCTGGGACATCGTCCGGCTCGCGAACGGCGGCTCCATGGATGGCCCCGGCTACGGCTGCGGCGTCCGCACCTACGATGCGCGCGCGCTGGGCGGCAGCGTCTGCAAGCAGGTCGGTCCGGTCAGCGAGGCGCTCGGGGATGGCGTCTGCCCCGCGGGCCTCACCGTCGCGAGCCCGCTGGTCGCGCGCGCCAACCCGTCCGCCTTCTGCTCGGTCATGGGGACGTGGGACATCGCGCGCCTCGCCGGTGGCGGCAGCATGGACGGCCCGGGCTATGGCTGCACCATCCGCGACTTCGACGGGCGCGGGCTGGGCAACACCCTCTGTGCGCAGCTCTCCTTCGTCGCGGTGGCTGGCGATCGGCCGTGCGCTCCCGGGACGGCGCTGCTCGCTCCGCAGGAGGCTCGCGCCCGTCAGTCGGAGGTCTGCGCGAAGCTCGCGACGTGGGACGTGGCGCGGCTCGCCGGTGGGGGCAGCATGGACGGCCCGGGTTACGGCTGCGGCATCCGGGACTGGGACACCCGCGCGCTGGGCAACGCGCTCTGCCAGTCGCTGTAACCAGTCGCTGACGCTTCCCGCTCCCGGCCCTGAGGGCCGGGGGCGGGGCTCCGGCGTCCGCTCCCTCCATGCGCTTCGTCCATTGCTCCGACGTCCATCTCACGGCTGACTACCGGGGGCTGCCCCTGCGCCGGCTGGGTTGGCGCCGCTGGCTGGCCCTCCCGGAGTTGCTCGCGGGCGGACGGGCCCAGGCCTATCGCCGCGCGCCCCAGACGCTCGCCGCCATCGCGCGCGAGGCGCGGGAGCACGCCGCCGACCACTTCATCCTTTCGGGGGACCTCACCGCCTGTGCGTTGGACAGCGAGTTCAATGCGGCACGGGAGGCGCTGGGCGCGCTGGTGGAGGACCGCGGCCGCTGCACCGTCATCCCGGGCAATCACGACGTGTACACGCCCGGAAGCCTCCGGGTCGGACGCTTCGAGCGTTACTTCGGGCACCTGTTGGAGAGCGACCTGCCCGAGCACTGCCGGGAAGGGCCCTATCCCTTCGTCCGGAAGGTGGGTGCGGGGGCCGCGGTGGTGGGGCTCTGCTCCGCGCGGGTGCCTCCCGTTCCCGGCATCTCCCAGGGCTTCATCGGACGCGCGCAGCTCGAAGGGCTCGCGGCGGTGGTGGCGGATCCAAGGCTGGCCGGACGGGCGCTGCTCGTCGTCGTCCACCACGCGCCCCTGACGCCCCGAGGCGAGCTGGCCGCGGGGCCATGGGGGCTCCGGGACGGAGCGGCCCTCTGCCAGTTGCTGCCCGGGCCCCGGCATGCGGTGCTGCATGGCCACATCCACCGGCGCTTCCACCACGCGGCCACTCCGGAGCGTCCCCACCTCTTTGGCGCGGGCTCCTCCACCTTCGCCGGGCACGAAGGCTACTGGGTCATCCAGGTGGAGGGAGGACGGGTGACAGGGGGCCGGATGCAGGAGCTCGCGGTGTGAAGCCCGGGCCGCGTCAGGGCGTGGAGGGTCCGGCGTAGCGGCGGAAGAAGCTCTTCGCGTTCCAGGTGGGGCGCGTGGGCGCGTCCGCGACGCGGCGGGTGAGGTCGCTGACGAAGTCCACGAACTGCACCGCGGCCTCGCGGTTCATCGGCTGGGCCAGGTCATCCGTCGTCCCGTGGTAGCGCTCGTGGGCCCACTGCGTCTCCAGCTTCTCTCCCGCGGAGCCCTTGGGGTGGCCGAAGGAGAAGGCCAGGGCGGGCACGCCCTTGAGCACGAAGTGGTACTGGTCGCTGCGGACGAAGAAGTTCTGCTCCGGGGAAGGGTCCTTCATCACCTGGACGCCCACGCGCTTCGCGGCGGCCCGGAGCGGCGCGGCCAGGGTGGACTCCTCCTCGCCGAAGGCCACCACCCGCTTGAAGGGCGTCACCGGCAGGAACAGGTCGATGTTGAGGTTGGCCACCATCGTCCCGGTGCCTTCGGGGGGATGCGCGGCGAACCAGCGCGCGCCGAGCATGCCCTTCTCCTCCGCGGTGGTCGCCACGATGACGACGCTCCGCTGGGGCGGGGCCTTCTGGGCCTTCAGCGCGCGGCCCACCTCGAGCAGCGACGCGACGCCGATGGCGTTGTCCATCACGCCGTTGCAGATGGAGTCCCCGTTCACGGGCGTCACGATGCCGACGTGGTCCAGGTGCGCGCTCAGCACCACGGACTCGCTCGCGCGCGCGGCGTCACCGCCGGGGATGCGGCCCACGACGTTCACGGAGGTGATCTGCTTCGGGTCCAGGGCCACCTCGCCGCGCAGGGTCCCCGGCAGCGTGACGTGGGGCAGGGGCTTGCCCTGATCCGCGAGCGCGAGGACCTGCTTGAAGGTGTGGCCGCTGCCTTCGAACAGCGTCTCGACGAAGGGCGCGCTCGCCAGCACGAACACCAGGGACCCGGAGACGTCCTGGAGCGCGGGCTCCGCGAGCATCATCGCGGGCATGCGCTGGGATTCGATGAGCCGGTCCCAGGGCAGCTCGCTCGTGCGCGGGTGGTACACCGCGATGACGCCCACCGCGCCGGCCTCCGCGTAGGCCCGAGACCGTTCCGCCAGCGAGCCGGCGTAGGACGCCAGGTTGTTCGCTATGCCCGGAGGCGAAGCGCCCAGGAGCGCCACGACGAGCTTCCCCTTCACGTCCAGGCCGGCGAGGTCGTCATGCCGCGCCTCGGGAATGCGCAGGCCGTAGCCCACGAAGACGAGCCCCGCGTCCAGCTTGCCGGCGCGGCCCGTCAGCGGGCTGAGGATGCCGTGCTCCAACGTGAGGGGCTGCTCCTTGCCGTCGCGCACGAGGGCCAGCCGGCTGCGCTCCGCCACCAGGCGGCGGGAGAGCAGGGGCACCTCCTGGAAGTAGCTGTCCCCGGCGCCGGGTTCGATGCCCAGTCGCTTGAACTGCGCGGCGACATATTCCGCGGCCTTCTGGTGGCCGGGGCTGCCGGTGTCACGGCCTTCCATGTCGTCCGCGCCCAGGACCTCCACGTGGGACCACCAGCGCTGGACCGCTTCGGCGGGCGGCTTCGCGAAGGCCACGGCGGGCGTCAGGAGCAGGAGCAGGGGCCAGGCGTGCAAGCGACGGTTCTGGAGGAAGGTTGGCATCACCCCATGTTTTCACAGTCATCCCCGGGCCGGGGGAAGCAAGGGAGCGTGGCGACCGCCCGCGGTCGATGTCACCCCCACTGCCGGTGCTTACCCTTGGTCCGTCGCTGGGATCCTCTTCCTCGCGCCTGCCTTTGGAGGCCTGCATGAAAGCCGTCGTTCTGAAAGCCTATGGGGATGTGGATGCGCTCGCCGTGCAGGACATGCCCGAGCCGAAGGTGGGCCCCGGCGAGGTGAAGGTCCGCGTCACCGCGGCGAGCATCAACCCGGTGGACTGGAAGATTCGACGGGGCGACCTGAAGTCGATGATGCCGGTGCAGTTCCCCACCATCCTCGGGCGGGACGTGTCCGGCGAGGTCATCGAGGTGGGCACGGGCGTGGAGGCGTTCGAGCCCGGCGACCGCGTGATGGGGCTGGTGAACGCCGGCTACGCGGAGACGGTAGTCGCGCCCACGGAGGCCTGGGCGAAGGTGCCCGAGTCCCTGGACCTGAAGGACGCCGCCGCGCTGCCGCTGGTGACGCTGACGGGCGTGCAGTTGATTGAAGAGGTGGTGCAGCCTGGCCAGGGCCAGACGCTGCTCATCACCGGAGCGCTGGGCGCGGTGGGCCGCGCGGCCGTCTTCGCGGCGAAGGCGCGGGGCGTGAAGATCTGGGCCGGCGTGCGCAGCAAGCAGGTGGCGGAGGCGCGGAAGCTGGGGGTGGAGGGCGTGGTCGCGCTCGATGATCCGAAGGACGTCGAGAAGCTGCCCACGCTGGACGCGGTGGCGGACACCGTGGGGGGCATGGCCCTGACCCTGGTGCTGGACCGGGTGAAGCACGGCGGCATCGTGGGCAGCGCGGTGGGCGAACCGAAGGGGGCGAAGGAGAAGGGCCTCATGGTGCGCACCTTCTTCTCGCACACGGATGGGCGCCGGCTCGCGCAGCTCGGGGAGAGCGTGGCGAAGGGGGACCTGGTCATCCCCATTGCCAAGACGTTCCCGATGACCGAGGCGAAGGATGCCCAGAAGCTCGCGGAGAAGGGCGGCGTGGGCAAGGTGCTGCTCGTCAACTGACGCCAGGGCTCAGAACGGGGCCGCGCGGGTGAAGGCCACGCGCTGCCCCGTCGCCGGGTGCACGAAGGACAGTCCCTCCGCGTGCAGGAACAGGCGGCGGTCGGCGTGCCCGTACAGCGGGTCTCCCACGATGGGCGCACCCAGTCCCAGGGGGTGCGCCGCGTGGACGCGGAGCTGGTGCGTGCGCCCGGTGCGCGGATGGAAGGCCACGCGCGTGCGTCCGGCCTCGCGGTGGAGCACCTCCCAGTCGGTGACCGCGGGCTTGCCGTGCACGGGGTCGACGATCTGCCGGGGGCGGTCGTCCAGGTCGACGCGCAGGGGCAGGGTGATGGTGCCCGTGACTCCCTGTACCGGTCCGTCGATGAGCGCCACGTAGCGCTTGTCCACGTCGCGGTGGAGGAACTGGCGTTGCAGGGCCGCGTGCGTGCGCGCATCCAGCGCCGCGACGAGCAGCCCGGAGGTGTCCAGGTCCAGCCGGTGCACGAGCAGCGGCCCGGTGGCGTGCGGGTGGCGCGCGCGCAGGCGGGTGAGCACGGAGTCCGACAGCGCCGCGTCCCGGCCCGGCACGGACAGCAGGCCGCAGGGCTTGTCGATGATCACCAGCCACGCGTCCTCGAAGACGACGGACAGGTCTGGCGTCGGCGCGGGCGGTGGAACGAAGACGCGGGGCGCGGAGACCTCCAGCCCTTCGAGCATGAACGGCAGCAGGGGCCCGCACTTGTCGCGGCACGCGGGATAGAAGGCGCCCTGGATGCGGCCTCCGGACGCGGGCGGCGTGCCCCACCAGAACTCCGCGAGCGCCACCGGCTGGAGCCCGTGCGCGAACGCGTACGCGAGCAGCTTCGCTCCCGCGCAGTCACCCGCGCCGGACGGGGGCTCGGCGCTGGCGTAGAGCGCGCGCAGGGGGCGTGTCTCTCCTCGGGCGTTGGTGATGGCGTAGGTGTCGTGAAGCTGCTTCATGAAGCCGCGGGAGACGATGCGCCGCAGCCGGTCCAGGGCGCGCAGCCTGCGCTCGGCCTTCGCGCGACGGGGGGCCAGCTCGTGCCGCGCGGCTTCCTGCGCCGCGTCCCACCGGCGCCGCTCCGCCTTGTCGCCCCGGCTCTCCTGGTCGAGCGCGTGCAATGCCTCCGCGCGTGCGGTTTCGGTGAGGTCCGGTGCGGCCAGGAGCGCCGCACGGCCCTCCGCGGGTGGGGCCTTGGTGGGTTCCGGAGTGGCCAGGAGTCGCGCGCGGCGGAGGTGCCGCTGCTGCCTGCGGGCCTCGTGACGCTGGCGCAGGGCTTCGCGCTCCGTGGCCTCGCGGGCCTGGCGGGCGTCATCGTCCGCGCGCAGACGGCCCAGCTCCTCGGAGGTGCTCCACGCTTCGGCGCGGCCCCACAGGGCCTTCACCGTGGCCTCGGCCACCGGCTCCACGCGGGCGCGGGCCTCGCGGTCGAAGACGGGCGGCACGAAGCCCGGCACGTCCCAGCGCCCCGCGAGCAGGCCGGAGACGGCGCGCAGCACGCCCAGGCGTCCGTCCTGCTGCCGCACCACCAGCACGCCGAACATCTTTCCGCCGTCCGGCCCTTCGAGCACACGGCTCGGAATCCCCGGAGCGATGACGCCTTCGCGCAAGCGGGCCTGGAGCGCTTCGGCGGCCCGGCGCGCGAGGGCGTGCGGGCCCAGGGCGTCGAAGGGACTCGGGAAGGCACCGGGCACGTCGTCGGCCCGGGGGGCCGGTTCGAGGAGGGTCACGAGCGGGTCCACAGTCCTCCGGGTAGCACGAAACCGCACGGAACGCCGGGCCCGCCAGGTGTGCGAACGGTGCGTGCCCGGCCACCGGCTAGACTGCCGGACCCCATGGCCACTGTCCGTCCCGTCGCTGTCGGCGTCCTGCTCCTGACCGCGCTCCTCTGCCCGCTGTGGGCGGCGGAGGCTCGCACCGCCATCGTGAAGGCGGGGGAGGGTTGGAGGCTGGAGGTGGACGGCAAGCCCTACGTGGCCAAGGGCGTTACCTTCAGCGGCTCGGGAGGCCCCGCGAACTTCGACGCGGACTGCGCGCGGTTGAGTGCCCTGGGCGTGAACACGCTGCGCACCTGGGGCACGGGCGAGGAGACCGCCGCGCTGCTCGACGCCGCGCACAAGCATGGCCTGCGGGTGCTGGTGGGGCTGTGGCTGCGCCCGGGCCGGGCCGGCATGGAGAACGACGACGCCTTCGACTACGTGCGCGACGCGAAGGGGCGCGAGGCGCAGCTCCAGGCCACGTTGACGCAAGTGCGCCGCTTCAAGGGCCATCCGGCGGTGCTCGCATGGGGGCTGGGCAACGAGGTCATCCTCAACTCTCCGGACGAGGCGTCGAAGGTCGCGTACGCGCGCTTCCTGGAGAAGGTCGTCCGGGCGGTGAAGAAGGTGGACGCCGGGCACCCGGTGCTGTCGGTGGATGCGTGGACGCTGGGCGTGCCGTACTGGGAGAAGTACGTCCCCTCGCTGGATGCCTATGGGTTGAACGTCTACGGCCGGGGCATCCACGCGCTGGCGGACGCGGTGAAGCAGGCGGGTGGACGCAAGCCGTGGTTCATCACCGAGTTCGGCGCCCAGGGTGAATGGGAGGCCCCGAAGGATGCGCAGGGCCTGAAGCAGGAGCCGGGGGATGGGGAGAAGTACGACGTCATCGTGGACGGCTGGCGCAATGCGCTGGGGCCCCACGTCCAGGCGGGCCGGTGTCTGGGGTTGTTCGTCTTCAACTACAGCGCGTCGTTCGACCACACGGGGCTGTGGCTGGGATTGCTGTCGGGAGACTCCAAGCGGCCGGCGTGGCACGCGGTGCGGGAGGCGTATACGGGCCAGAAGCCGGAGCCCGCGTTGCCGGTGCCGGTGCGACTGGCGGTCCAGGGCGTGGAGCAGGAAGGCACGGTCACCTGGGCGCGCGTGGCCTTCGAGGTCACGGCGCCGACGGGCACGCCGCTGGACGTGTCGTTCGCATACAACTTCCGGGGGGCGGCGACGCGCGAGGAGCGCGACCGGGTGACGCCGCTGGAGTCCCGGAAGGGCACCGCGCCGGGGACGTGGCGCGTGCGCCTGCCGGCCGCGACGGGGCCGTTCAAGCTGTATGGATTGGCGAGGGATGGGGCCGGGAACCTGGTTGCCGCGACGACGTCCGTGGGGGCACCCGCCGCGCCCTGATATCCGGCCGCGCACGAATGCCGCATCCCATCAGGCCCTCTATTCAACCGCCAGGGCCTGATGCCGCCTACTCCGCTGCGCGCTGCCTGAGCCGCTCGAAGCGCTCGAGCACGACCTGATGTCGCACGGCCGTGTCCCCCAACATCCGCGCCGCCCTGTCGTTGCGTACCCCTTCCGGGTCTCCGATGTCCGCTTCGAGGAGTTGACTCAGCGCGAGCACGGCATGATTTTCATTGAGGTCTTCGAGGGTGACAGGGTCCGGCATGTTTGCCAGGGCCTCGGTCAGGAGTGTCACCGCTGGAACCGTCGCCGAGAGGCTCAAGAGCGTATCGGTTCGGGGTGAGGCCCGCTGGGTGAGCAATGAGCTGAAGCTCTTCGCCGTCGCCACGCGCGCCCCGAGAGGCCCCAGGTTCCATTTGTCGGTGAGGTATTTCAGCAGGCTCGTGTGGTCGAACACGTCATGGCACACCCCGGGGTCGAGCCATGGTGAGACGAGCACCGCTGGGATCCTGACTCCGAGGCGCGTGAAGTCGAAGCCGTCCGCCCGGTGATCGTCGGGAGGCACGGCGCCGTGGGCCGTCGGCTCGACGTGGTCGTAGAAGCCACCATGCTCGTCGTAAAGGACGACGAAAAGCGTCTTGCGCCAGAGGGCCTCGTTGGCGCGCAGTTGGTTGTAGACGCTCGCGACGAGTGCCTGCCCTTTCATCACGTCGGTGGGCGGATGATCATCATTGCGAAAGGCTCCCGTATAGCGCGGCTCGATGAAGGCGAACTGCGGGAATTGGTCCTCGGGCCCCGCCGCGGCGGCGCTGAAGCGGTTCATGTTGTCCACGCGGTTGAGGTTCCCGAGCTTGCGCATGTTGTGCAGGAGGTAGGTGAGTGAGGTCCCCTCGTGCACGTAGACGCGCCAGGTCTTGTTACGCTCGCTGAGCCGGTCGAAGATCGTGGGCTGGTTGTAATTGTGGAGATTGGGTTGGAAGGGGCCGAAGGGGAGCTTGACCTCCGGCATCTTGACCCGCCCGAGCGAAGTGCCACTCCAGGCGAACAGCCGGTTGGCCCAGGTGGGGCCAGGCACCGAGCTGTGCCAGCGGTCACACACATGAAACTGCTCCGCGAGGGTATGCAGCGCGGGCAACGAGCCCCATGGGAAGTAGGACATGACCTGTTGCAGCTGCTCGGGTCTGGCCTTGCTGTAGTGGTCCTGGTAGTCGCGGACGAAATTGCCCATGCCCTCGAGCTGGTGGAGCACGTGGTCTGTCTCATGCCTCGGGTCCGGCTTGAGGATCCTCGCTGCCCCGGGCTCCTGATAGTAGGGCCTCCCCTGCCGATCCAGGTTCACACGGCGCTGGCCAGGTCCCAGGAGGGGATCGATGCCATCCACCCCGGGCCGGATGCCCTGGAGGGCCCCCAGCATCTGATCGAATGATCGGTTTTCGAGCATCAACACGACGACGTGTTCAATCGGATCGGCCATGGGCTGCTCCTTGAGATTGGAAGAACCGGGCAGGAAGTCCCTTCCAGTGCTCAAGGTCGTGACTCGCGATGGAGTCATGAAAGGAATTGGATGGCCCCCCGGGGTCCGCTCTTCTTGAAGCGTCATCCTTCCGCTGATTCCTTGTCAAGTCATGGACAGGCTTCGTCGCGCAGGCGCCGGCCGTCAGCGCAGCGCCGGGCCCTCGCTGAGCCTCGCCACCGCGCCGTGAAGGATTCCGAGCTGCCGGGGCACACGCTCTAGCAGCGCGCCCAGCACCGGATCATCACTGGTGCGAGGCAATGCCAGCGGCGGCAGCGGGGGCGGCTCCTTGCGCTCCTGCAGCGCGCGGGCGAGCAACTCCAGACTGTCGCTGGCGCGCTGCGCGAGTTGCTGGGGCAGCACCGACGTGCGCTCGAACCTCCTCCCCGTGCCCAGCGCCGTCACCGCCAGCGCGAAGCGCCGCGCGTAGGTGAGCAGCGCCATGCCCGACTCCAGGTTCTGCGGCGGACCCCGGTACTCTGTCATCAGCCGCTGGAAGGACGACTCCGCCTCCAGCAGCGCCTGGTCCAACCGGCGCCGCTCCTCGTTCACCTCCGGCTCCGTCCCGCTGCGGTGCGCGGCCAGCTGTTGCAGGTACTTCCCGTCCGCGCGCAGGGCGGAGGCTGCGGCGTCGGGGAAGCGGCGCCGCTCCGGACTGGGCCACAGCGTCCACGCCCCCAGGAGCGCGAGCGTCCCCGCGATGAGCACCCCCAGCGAGCGCTGCGAGGCGACCGTCCAGTCCCCGGAGCTGAGCGTGGCCATCAGCAGGTAGTCCGGCGTGAGCAAGATCTGGAACGCGCCGAAGTTCAGCGGCAGCAGCGCCACGGAGATCGCCGTCAGCACGCTGATGACCAGCACCATCATCCCCGGCGTGTGCACCGTGGTCGCGATGAGCGCCGCCAGGCTCGCGCCCACGAGCGTCCCCAGCGTGCGCTGGAGCACGCGCTCCTCCGTGCTGCCCGAGTAGGGCTGGAGGATGGAGATGACCGTGAGGCTCACCCAGTGCGCGTCGCCCACCTGCAACGCCCGCGTCAGCCCCAGCGCCGCCGTGGCCACCATCCCCACGCGCAGCGCGTGCCGCAACACCAGCGAGTCGGGGTGCAGGTTGTCGCGCACGGGCTGCCACGGCGAGAGCCCCGGCGTCTCCTGCTGCCCACCCACGGACCCCTTGCCGCGCGACGACACCGGATCCCCGAAGAGCAGCCCCGACGCCGTCTCGTGCGCCACGCCCGCGTACTCGCGCAGCCGGTCCAGCAGCGTGGAGACGTGCGCGGACAGCGGCCCCTCCGCGCCCCGCCTCACCGACGGCGCGGACATCCGCGCGGGCTGCCGCCGCTTCGGACGCAGCGCCAGCCGGGGCGGGCCGCGCATGCCCTCGTTGCGCTCCTGCGTCAGGGCCCGCGCCACCCACCGGTCCATCGCGGAGTACGCCTCGCACAACTTCGCCACGCGCTCCCGCGTGGCGTGCAGGTGCGGATCCCTCCCCACCACCTGCATCGCCTCCGCCAGCGCGCTGAGCAGCGCCACCATGGGTTCCGCCAGCTCCACCAACACCAGCAGGTGCTCTCCGCGCCGGGACTCGTCCGGACGCCCACGCCGCGTGGCCGCGAGCACGCCGCGCGCCTGCCCGATGAAAGGGCGGATGCTCGCGTGGCGCCGCAACCCGTCCGCCCACGCCTCGGGCGTGGCCCCCTTCAGCGTCGCCCCGCTCAGCTCCTCCGCCGCGTTCGCGAGCGCCGCGTACACGCGCGCCACCGCCCGGCGCGCGGGCCGGTAGGGCCGGAGCGGCCACAGGAGCAGCGACAGCGCCATCGCCCACAGCCCGCCCATCAGCAGGGCGCCTCCGCGCGCGACGGTGTCTCCCAGGCTGGCGGCGGGCGCGCCCAGCGACACCACGAAGATGACCGCGAGCTGGCCTCCCACCGCCCCCGCCGTGTCGCCGTAGCAGCGCGCGAAGCTGGCCGCCGTCACGCCGAACAGCAGCAGGCTGGCGTCCACCCAGTACGTGCGGCCCGCGGGCGCGGCGAGCATGCCGACCAGCGCCCCCAGCGCCGTCACCATCCCCATGATGCGCGCGCGTGAGCGGTACGAGCCGCCCTTGTCCGCGAGTGTGACGAGCAGGCCCGTCAGGCCCGCCCAGCCGGCCGCGGGCACCCCGAGCAGGAAGGCACAGCCCAGCGGCACCGACGTGGCGATGGCGGCCCGCAGCCCCGCCCACAGGGCAGGGCGTCCCGGCTCCACCCGGAAGAGCGACCGGAGGTGTCGCAGCAGTCGGTGCATGGGGTGTCAGGGGAACGGCGGGCCGTCACCCCAGAGGGTGGCCACGCTCGTCCCCCGCCACACGCGGCCAGGG
>NZ_RAWB01000329.1 GCF_003612055.1 Corallococcus llansteffanensis | reverse complement strand
CGCTGGAGGGGCGGGCGCGGGAGATCCTGGCGGGCCTCGGGTTCACCGAGGAGATGATGGACGGCGACGTCGGCGCGCTGTCGGGCGGCTGGAAGATGCGCGTGGCGCTCTCCCGCATCCTGCTGATGCGGCCGGACGCGATGTTCCTCGACGAGCCCTCCAACCACCTGGACCTGGAGTCGCTCATCTGGCTGGAGGGTTTCCTCAAGGGGTACGAGGGCGGCCTGCTGATGACGTCGCACGATCGCGAGTTCATGAACCGCATCGTGACGAAGGTGGTGGAGATCGACGGTGGCTCGCTGACGACGTACTCGGGCAACTACGACTTCTACGAAGGCCAGCGCGCGCAGAACGAGGCGCAGCAGCAGGCGCAGTACGAGCGTCAGCAGGCGATGCTCGCGAAGGAGATCAAGTTCATCGAGCGGTTCAAGGCCCGCGCGTCGCATGCGGCGCAGGTGCAGAGCCGGGTGAAGAAGCTGGAGAAGATTGAAAAGGTGGAGCCGCCCAAGCGTCGCTCCACGGTGCTCTTCGAGTTCCAGCCGCCGCCGCGTTCCGGTGACGACGTGGTGAACCTGAAGAACGTCTACAAGGGCTACGGCAAGCGGACCATCTACGAGGGGTTGGACTTCCTGGTGCGGCGCGCGGAGCGCTGGGCGGTGATGGGCGTGAACGGCGCGGGCAAGTCCACGTTGCTCAAGCTGGTGACGGGGACGACGCAGCCGGATGACGGCACGGTGGCGTTGGGCGGCAGCGTGAAGATGGGTTACTTCGCGCAGCACGCGATGGACCTGCTCGACGGGGAGAAGACGGTGTTCGAGCAGCTGTCGGATTCCTTCCCGCGCGCGGGGCAGGGTTCGCTGCGGGCGCTGGCGGGCTGCTTCGGGTTCAGCGGGGACGAAGTGGACAAGAAGTGCCGGGTGCTGTCGGGCGGTGAGAAGGCGCGTCTGGTGATGGCGCAGATGCTTTACGACCCGCCGAACTTCCTGGTGCTGGACGAGCCCACGAACCACCTGGACATGGGCACGAAGGAGATGCTGATCACCGCGCTGTCGCGCTACGAGGGCACGATGCTGTTCGTGTCCCACGATCGGCACTTCCTGGGAGCGCTGTCCAACCGCATCCTGGAGCTGACGCCGGACGGCATCCACAAGTACGGCGGCGGCTACACGGAGTACGTCGCGCGCACGGGCCAGGAAGCGCCGGGCCTGCGCAGCTGATGGAGCGCCCCGGGGCTACGTGGTTCGTGAAGCCGCTTCACGAACGTCCGGACTTCCGGCTCGTCATCGCGTTTCTCTGGGGCGACCTGCACAACATCGACTCGGATGGGGACTCCGACAATCCCGCCTCGCGAAGCTGGACCTGGCTCTACCTGAGGAGCCGGGAGCGCGCCGGCGAGCGCGTGGACCTCGACATGGAGGAAGGGACGGAGGCCTGTATGCGGATCCGTTCGGAGGAGCCCTGGCTGGCGGCGGCGGTGGCCTGCTTCCTCGCGATGGAGGGAAAGGCCCAGGTCCGGCGCGGGGATGACACGGAGTGGGGGGATGCTCCATCCCGTGTCGATGCCGTGGGCGCGTTCGACTTCCATGCCGCGATAGAGCGCGCCCGCGTGAGTGTGTGGCGGGAGTCCACGCTTGAGGATCCGTATCCGAACCTGCGCCGGTAACGCGCGGCTTCGGATGACCCCGCGGCTTGAGCAGGACGCAGGGTTGAGCTGCAGGCCCAGCTATTCGAACAGCTTGCTCGCGAGCCGCGCCAGCCGGGGCGCCTTGCCCCGGTAGGGCGGGAAGAAGAGGTTCGTGAACGCCGTGCGGCCCTGGCGCACCACCGCGCGCTCGTGGCTGAACGCCTTGAAGCCTGTCTCCCCGTGGTACGCGCCCACGCCGCTCTGCCCGATGCCGCCGAAGGGCAGGTGCGGGTTCACGTTGTGCAACACCACGTTGTTCACCACGGTGCCGCCCGCGCTCGTCTCCTTCAACAGCCGCTCCACGGTCGCCTCGTCCTGGCTGAACACATACATCGCCAGCGGCTTGCCGCCCGCGCGCACCTGCGTCACCACTTCGTCCAGGGACTCGAAGCGCAGCACCGGCAGCAGCGGCCCGAAGATCTCCTCCTCCATCACTGGCGCCTCTGGCGTCACGTCCGCCAGCACCGTGGGCGCGATGAAGCGCGTCTCCGCGTGCACGCCGCCGCCCGCCACCACCCGCGCCCCCTGCGCTACCGTGCGGTCCAACAACCCCGTCACCCGCCGGAACGCGCCGTCATCCACCATCCGGCAGAAGTCCGGCGTCGCCCGCCGCGCCTCCTCCGACTTGCCGTAGAAGCGCTCCAGCGCGGCCTTCAGCCCCGCGAGCAGCGCCTCCTCTTTCGACGCGTGCACCCAGACGTGGTCCGGCGCGATGCACGTCTGCCCCGCATTCAGGAACTTCCCCCAGACAATCCGCTCCGCCGCCGTGTCCACGTCCGCGGACGCATCCACGATGGCCGGCGACTTCCCTCCCAGCTCCAGCGTCACCCCCGCCAGATGCCGCGCCGCCGCCTCCATCACCCGCCGGCCCACGCGCGGGCCGCCGGTGAAGAAGAAGTGGTCGAACGGCAGCCGCAGCAGCGCCTCGCCCACCTCCGGCCCGCCCTCCACCAGCGCCACCTCGTCCGCAGGGAACACATCCCTGATCAGCTGCGCCAGGAAGCGCGCCGTGCCCGGCGTCTTCTCGCTCGGCTTGCACACTACGGCATTGCCCGCCGCCACCGCCGCCACCAGCGGCGACACCAGCAGGTGGAACGGGTAGTTCCACGGCGCCAATATCAGCACCACGCCCTTGGGCTCCGGGTGCACCTCGCTCCGCGTGCCCGCGAGCAGCAGCGGCGCCCCCACCTTGCGCGGCTTCATCCACGCCTTCAGGTGCTTCTGCACGTGCGCCAGCTCCAGCAGCACCGGGAGGATCTCCGTCGCCTCCACCTCCGCCGCGGGCTTGTGGAAGTCCTCGTGGAGCGCGTCCGCCAGCTCCTCGCGCCGCTCCAGCAGCAGCGCCTTGAGCTTGTCCAGCCGCGCCAGGCGCTCCTTGGGCCCCGTCTTCGCCAGCGCCCAACGGCGCGCCTGCAGGCGGTCGAACACCTGCTGCAGGTCGCTGGGGACCAGGGCCTCTTCCACGGACACCACGCGCATGCCGGCTCCTTTTCCCTGCTCCAGGCCCGGACTACTCCAGCATCCGGGTCGCGCGGGAGGCCCATTCCTGGGTCTTCCCCCGATACGGCGGGAAGAACACCGAAGCCAGCGACTTCATCCACTGGACCATCACCGCCCGCTCATGGCTGAAGGTCTTGAAGCCGTAGTGCCCGTGGTAGTTCCCCAGCCCGCTCATGCCCACCCCGCCGAACGGCAGGTTCGGGTTCGCCACGTGGATGAGCACGTTGTTCACCACCACCCCGCCCGACGTCGTGTGCTGGAGCACCTCCTCCACCACCTTGGAGTCCTGCGCGAAGACGTACAGCGCCAGGGGCTTTCCGCCTTCGTTGATGTGCGCGTAGACCTCCTCGCGCCGCTCGTACGTCAGCACCGGCAACACCGGCCCGAAGATCTCCGCCTCCATGATGGGCATCGCCTTCGTCACCCCGGACAACACCGTGGGGGACACGTACCGCGAGGGCCCGTCCGCTGTGCCGCCCGTCTCCACCCTGGCCCCGGCGGCGACCGTGCGGTCCAGCACCTCCTTGAGGCGCTTCCAGGCGACCGGATCCACCACGCGCGCGAAGTCCGGGCTCGCCTGCCGCTCGGCCTCCGTCGCCCCGTAGAAGCGCGTCAGCACCGTCTTGAGCGCCTCCAGGAACGCCTGCTGCTTCGACGCCGGCACGTAGATGTAGTCCGGCGCCACGCACGTCTGGCCCGCGTTGACGAACTTGCCCCACGCCAGCGCCTCCGCCGTCGCCGTCAGGTTCGCGGACTCGTCGATGATGACCGGCGACTTGCCGCCCAGCTCCAGCGTCACGCTGGAGAGGAACTTCGTCGCCGCCGCCATCACCTTGCGGCCGATGTTCGGGTTGCCCGTGAAGAAGAAGTGGTCGAACGGCTGCTGGAGCAGCGCCTCCGCCACGTCCGCCCCGCCCTCGAACGCGGCCACCTCGTTCTCCGGGAACACGTCCCGCACCAGCTGCGCCAGGAAGCGCGACGTGTGGGGCGTCTTCTCACTGGGCTTGAGCATCACCGCGTTGCCCGCCGCGATGGCCGCGATGAGCGGCGCGGCCAGCAGCTGGAACGGGTAGTTCCACGGCGACAGGATGACCACCACGCCCTTGGCCTCGAAGCGCACGTGGCTGGACGCACCCTTGAGCGTCAGCGGCGTCGCCACCCGCTTGGGCTTCATCCACCCCTTCAGGTGCTTCACCGTGTGGTTCAGCTCCTCCAGCGTCGGGTGGATCTCCGTCAGCTCCACCTCCATCGCCGGCTTGCGGAAGTCCTGGTGGATGGCCTCGGCCAGCTGCGCGCGGCGCGCGATGATGGCCTCGCGCAGCTTGCGCAGCCGGGCGATGCGTTCGGCGGGCGTGCTGCGCGACAGGTTCCAGCGGTTCGCGCGCTGCGACGCGAACACCGCCGGGATGCGGTCGATCTCCGACGAGGGCTTGGGGAGGATTGACGCGACGGCTTCCAGCATGACGGGCTCCGTTTCGGAACAGACGTGTGCAGCGGGGTCAGCGGGCCTGAAGCCCGCGAAGAAGGGTGGTGATGGCCGCCGTCAATTCGGCGGTGAAGTCCACGCGCAGGGGCGCCATGTGCGGCAGCGTCAGCACCTCGCGCGCCACCGGCGCGATGTCCGCCATCTGCCGCAGGCCCGTCATCAGGGCGTGCACGTGGCGGATGAGCTGCCCCGCGTCCCCGGCGGTGAGGAAGGGCAGCCGCTGCTGGAGCAGCACCGCCGTCGCGCCCATGGCGACGAGCACGCGCTCCTTGAACCGCCGCGTCTGTTCGACGGTGACGTTCTGCTCCAGCACCGTCTGCATCAACGCCAAGAGCCGCGTGAAGGTCTCCTCCCCCTCCAGCGACGCGGCCACCGCGCGCGCCAGCTCCTCCGCCGTCCACGCCCCGTCACCTTCGGCCAGCCGCCCGTTCAGCTTCGCGAACCACGCCGTCAGCAGGTCGTCCAGGAGCGCCAGGAACAGCGCCTCCTTCGTGGGGAAGTAGAGGAACACCGTCCCCTTCGCCAGCCGCGTCCGCGCCGCCACGTCCGCCATCTTCACCTCGGCGAACGACGTGGCCTCGAACAGCGCCCGCGCCGCGTCCAGCAGCTCCCGCCGCCGCGCTTCCTTGTCCTCGTCCCGCCGCGCCCGCACAGGCCCCGCGCGCCCGGGTGTAAATGCTCCCACCATGAGCCGGAGTTAAGTGACCCCAGGTCATCCGTCAAGCTGACCTGGGGTCATTCTTCTTGCGCCGGACGGTCGCCGGGGAATGGTGCCGTGTAGTTTCGTGTGCGACGCTGGGTGACATCATGAGGCCCATCGACGCGGAAGTGCTGTCGGGCAGCGCGCTGTACCGGGAGGTCGTGCTGAGCAAGCTGGCCCATGCGCGCGAGTCGGTGTGGATCGCCACGGCCAACGTGAAGGCCATGTACGTGGAGGGAGCCGGGGGGAAGTTCGTCCCGCTGCTGGAGGTGCTGGACGGGCTGGCGGCACGCGGCGTCGCGCTGCGGCTCTTGCACGCGGAATTGCCCAGCCGGCCGTTCCGGGCCGCGTTCGACGCTCGCTCGCGGCTGGTGAGGGGCGGGCTGGAACTGAAGGTGTGCCCGCGCGTGCACTTCAAGGCGGTGGTGGTGGACGGGGCGTGGGTCTACCTGGGCAGCGCGAACCTCACCGGCGCGGGGCTGGGCGCCAAGGGGGACGACGTCCGCAACTTCGAGATGGGCTTCGTCACCGAGGACTTCGACGTCATCGACCGGACAACGGCCCTTTTTGACGCAGTGTGGAATGGCGCGGAGTGCCAAGGGTGCCGGCTTCGTGCCGTCTGCCCGGACCCCATCTTGCCCTCCGGCGTGGGACAGGCGAAGAAACGGGGGAGGGATGCGGTGCGCCTGGGTCAGTCCCGGCGGCTGCGTCGCTGACGGAAGGACACCGCATGAAGCTGGACCTCGCTGCTCGCCCCCGCTGGCTGCTGGACGCGCATCGCGTGTCGTCCGGGCCCGTCCGCGTGGACTCCGCGAGCGCCGCGCCGCGGATCCGGGCAGACTGACCCCGGGTGGCGCTCCTCGGCTCCAAGACGCAGGGCAACGACGCGGCCGCGAACGCCCGCGCCAGTCGGCTCGTGAAGCGGCGCACCTATTGGCTGTGCGCGCTGCTCATCGCGCTGGGCTCGCTGACCCATCCGCTCGTCCTGGGAGGCGTGCGGCCGGTGTTCTTCGGGGTCCAGTTGGCGTGGGCCGCGGCCTTCGTCCTGCTGGGCGCGCTCGTGGGCGCAGGCTGGCTGCGCAACCCGGTGAGCGGAATCCTGTCGGGCGTGGTGAGCCTCACGGCGCTCACCGTGAGCATCCACGCCAGCGGGGGCCTGGCCAGCCCGCTGTACTCCTCCTTCTTCACGGTGCCGCTCTTCGTCGCCGTCTTCATCCCGGGCCAGCGGCTGCCGGTGTGGTTCGCCATCGTGGGCACGCTGGTCTGCGTGCTGGCGCTCACGTGGCTCGCGGGCGGCTCCGTGTCGACGTTCCTCAGCCAGTCCGCCAGCCTCATCTTCGTGTTCCTGGTGTCCGCCCACGGCGCGGAGACCTTCCGCCGCCTCCAGGGCGCCGAGCAGTCCGCGCACCTGGAGCGCGTGGAGGCCCTGCGGCAACTGGCGGACAGCGAGCTGCGCCGCGTGAGGGCGGAGCGCCAGCGCGCGGAGGTGGAGCGGCTGGTGGTGGTGGGGCAGCTCGCGGCGGGCGTGGCCCACGAGGTGAACAACCCGCTCGCGTACGTGACGGCGAACCTGCGCTACCTGGAAGAGGAGTGGGCCGAGGGCGTGCCCGCGGACCTGGAGGACGTGCGGCGCGTGCTGGAGGAGACGCAGCAGGGCGTGGTGCGCATCCAGCAGATCATCACCGACCTGCGCCTGTTCTCCCGCGAGGAGTCCGGCGGCCAGGAGTCCTGCGACGTCGCGGAGTCGCTGGCCGAAGCGCAGCGGTTGGCGTCGGTGCGCCTGCGAAGCCTCGCCCGGGTGGAGCGCAACGTGGCCGAGGGGCTCGCCCCCGCGCGCCTCACGCCCCGGCACCTGGTGCAGGTGCTGGTGAACCTGCTCATCAACGCCGCCGACGCGCTGGAGTCCGCGAAGACGAACCGGGCCGCCTTCGTGGTGCTGCGCGCGCGCATGGAGGATGAGCACGTGCGCGTGGAGGTGGAGGACAACGGCCCGGGCATCCCCGAGGCCGTGCTGCCGCGCCTCTTCGAGCCCTTCTTCACCACCAAGCCGCCCGGCAAGGGCACCGGCCTGGGGCTGGCGCTGTGCCGCGAGTACGTGGCACGCGCCGGGGGCACGCTGGAGGCGGAGAACCGCCCGGAGGGCGGCGCGCGCTTCATCCTCCGCCTGCCCGCCGCGAGGCCCGTTTCCCAGCCTCCGCGCCGAGACGGCGCGGTCCCCGTGGATGCGGTCGTGGAGCCCGCCGCGGACTAGCAGCCGCGAGCGCTGGCGCTCATCGCTCCAGCGCGTGCGCGACCTGCCCCAACAGCCGCAGGCGCGGGGAGTCCAGCTTGCGCACGGTGCGCATCAGCCGGCGCACCTCGGGACGCTCGCGGTACTCCGGCGGATCCTCCGCGAGCTGCGGCGCGCCGTCCTCGGTGATGGTCGCCGTCGCGCTCAACCCGAGCAACACATCCGACGAGCAGCTGAGCACCAGGCACAGCTTCCGCAGTGTCCGGACGCTGGGCAGCATGTGCCCGCGCTCCAGCCGCCCGTAAACCTCGGTGGCGATGCCGACGCGCTCGGCCACATCGGCCTGCGTCAGCTCCAGCCGCTGCCGGGACGCGCGGACTGCGTTTCCAATGAGGGTGGCCAGTCGTTGTTCCATGGCGTGGAAAACCTGTCGAAAGAGAAGCTTCTCCCCCCGCTTTTCGACGGAGAGGTACCGGGGAGAAGTCGCTGCCGTGCGTGACCTCGTGAGACACAGATTACGAGTGGGGTCTGACATCTCCGGACGTGCGGAGCAGCGCCGCAAACCCGCGACAAATCGCGGTTTCCGCCGTTCTCACGCGCGCGTTTCGCAAGGCTTCCGGGTGCTTTTTTCGCGGGCTGCGCGCGCGTCGAACCGGGGTGGTAGGCGCGCACGCCCGTTCCCCTCCCAGGACGTCACGGGAAGGCCGTGAGAGGTCGCACGACCCGCGAGGTTGTTCCGCGAGGTTCCGGACGTTTTCGAGGGTCCGGGGAGACCGCGCGCTTCCGGCGCGAAGTGCCGGAAGGCGGGCCTTGCACCCGGCGGGTGCCACGGGAACTTTTCAGCCCACGTCCACGGACGGCAGCGCGGCGCGCGCCTCGGTGTACTCGCGCACCATGCGCTCCACGACGGTGGCGGCGGGCAGCACGTCCTTGACGAAGGCGACGCCCTGGCCCGCGCTCCAGGTGTCCTTCCACGCCTTGCCCTGGCCCGCGCGGAAGCGCTCCAGCGCGCTCTTGAGGAAGTTGCCGTGCACGCCCGTCACCTCCTTCGTGTACTCGAGGTCCTCGGGGCTGGAGTCCACCAGCGCCTGCTTGTAGTCGGCCGCGGCGCCCGCCTCTTCCGTCGCGAGGAAGCGCGTGCCCAGGTACGCGCCGTCCAGGCCCAGCGCGAGCGTCGCCGCGAGGTGGCGCCCGGTGGAGAGCGCGCCCGCGAGCACCACCGGCACGCCCAGCTCCTGCTTGAGCCACGGCCCCAGCACCATCGGGCTCAGGTTCCCCGCGTGGCCTCCCGCGCCGGAGCCCACCGCGACGAGCGCGTCCACGCCGGCCTTCACGGCCTTCTCCGCGTGGCGCAGCGAAATCACGTCGCTCCACACCTTGCCGCCGTACGCGTGCACGCGCTCCACCACGGGCGTGGGGTCGCCCAGGCTGGTGATGACGAGCGGCACCTTGCGCTCCACCGTCGCGGCCACGTCCTCCTCAAGGCGCTCGGCCCACTTGAGGATGAGGTTCACGCCGAAGGGCACGTCCTTCGGGAACGTGGCGAGGAAGTCCCGGTACGCCTGCGCGGTGCGGAAGTTGAGTGACGGCACCGCGCCGATGGCGCCCGCGCGGCCGGCGGCTTCCAGCAGGGCCGCGTTGGAGACCAGGAACATGGGCGCGGCGATGATGGGATAGCGGATGCCCAACATCCGGGTCACGGCGGTGTCGATGCGCGAAGGGGACATGCGGCGCATTGGAACATGCGTGCGCGCGGGCGCGAGGCCGAAAAATCGGCCTGGGATGCGTTGTCAATCGCAGCGTGTTTTCAGAGGGGAAAACCCCTGCTGTTTCCGTGGTTTACGTAGCACGTAGGGCTGACGTAAGGTGCGCCCCCCGACCGAGGTCGGAAAAGCCGGGGAGTCCCTTCGGTGTCGCGAACCAGGGAGCGCCGCCGAGCGCCTTCGCGGGGAGGCCAGATCCAGCCGTGAGTGACGAGCGTCCGGACGCGCTGCTCAAGAGCGCACTCGAAAAGATCGTCTACTTCGAGGCCCGTGCGCAGCAGTTGCATGGCGAGCTGGCGAATGCGCGCGACGAGCTGACGCACCTCAAGGAGGACCTGTCCGAGGCGCACCAGCGGGAGCTGGACCTGCGCCGCGAGCTGGCGGAGCTGGAGGTGCGCAGCGGCCGCGCGCAGGCGGAGCGGGAGGAGCTGACGCGGCTCAACCACGCGCTGCGCCTGGAGCGCAACCAGCTGATGGAGAAGCTGCTGGACGCAAGCCGCATCCACTCGTCCGGGCAGCCGCGCGGCGGTGTGGACGGGGACGACGACGAGCTGGGGTTCGACCTGGCGTCGTTCATCTCGCAGCTGCGCAGCGAGGTGATTCTGCGCAACGACACGGTGCCCCCGGTGCGTGTGCCCATGCGGGGCCCCGCGGTGCCGCTCAACAAGGCGTCCGAGCCGATCGTGCCGTGGACGGAGCGCCCCGCGCCGCCCATCCCGCAGCGGGCCTCGGCGGCCTTCGTGGCGGGGGACGCGGGCCTGTCGCCGGTGGCGCGCGAGGCGCAGCGGCTGCAGAACGAGGGCCGGCTGCGGGTGAGCCCGGAGCAGATGGCGGAGCTGTCCGGGCACGTGGGCAGCCCCACGGACGAGACGCTGTTCGGGTTCTCGGTGCGCGAGCTGTCGGCGGCGGACGCGGCGGCGCGGGTGCGCGCGGCGGAGCGGCTGAAGGCGCTGGCGCATCCGGCGGCGGCGCCCGCGCTGGCGGCGGCGCTGCATGCGGAGACGGACGCGGCGGCGCAGGTGGCGCTGCTCCAGGCGTTCGCGGGGTTGTGCCGGGAGGAGGGCGCGTCGGTGGTGTCGCCGCTCCTGTCGTCGCCGGTGCCGGAGGTGCGCATCGCGGCGCTCAAGGCGCTGCTGGTGCTGGCGCCCCGGGACGCGGCGCCGCATCTGGCGCAGGCGATGAAGGACTCGGACCGGTCGGTGCGGCGGCGCGCGTCGCTGCTGGCGCTGGGGTTGGAAGGGGAGACGGCGCGGCGGTTGGGCGAGGACGCCATCCACGACACGGACTCGGAGGTCCGCGCGCTGGCGGCGCTGGCGCTGGGCGCGGGTCGGGGTGAGAACGCGCGGATGCTGCTGCTGGAGGCGCTGGACGACGGCGAGTCGCGCGTGCGCAAGGCGGCGGCGCAGAGCCTGTCGCGCATCCTCGGGCACGACGTGTCGGCCGTGGTGACGCTGGATGATGCGCACCGGCGCCGGGAGATCCGCCGGCTGGCGACGCTGCCCGTGAAGCCCGTGCGCGCGACGCTGGAAGTGAAGGTCGCGGCGCCCGTACGCCTGGCCCCGGAGGCCGTGAGCGTCGCGCAGCAGGCTGCGGTGCAGCAGGTGGCGGTGCTCGGTACGCAGCAGGCCACCGCTCAGGGCATGCAGCACGCCGCGCAGCAGGCGGCTGCGCACAACGCACAGCAGGTGGCCGCAAACGGTGCACAGCAGGCGGTGCACGCCGCGCAGCAGCCGGCGGTCGCGCTGGCCGCGAACGATTCGCAGTGGACCGCGGCTCCGATGGCTGTCCCCGCGCTCGCCGTCGCCGCCGTGGGCGTGGCCCATGCCGCGCCTTCCGCGATGCACGGGGCCGTGCCCGCGAGGGTCGCCAACGGCGGCCCGGTGTCCTTTGCTTCAGGCCCCGCCCCGGCGTCCCCGCCGCGTCCGGTCGCCTTCGTGCCGCCCATTCCTCCGGCCGCCGTGTCCCCGCC
>NZ_RAWB01000328.1 GCF_003612055.1 Corallococcus llansteffanensis | reverse complement strand
CCACGTAGGTGGGGGCCTACGTGCTCGTCGACCGGCGGGTCCCCACCTACGTGGTCCTCTACGTCGCGGCGGGATTGGCCTGCGCGGCGGGTGCCTTTCTTTGAGTGTACGAACATCAGCAGGGGTGGGAGTCGCGATGGCGAGCGAGGCCGAAGGGACATTCGAGATCGTCAACGCGCTGGGGCTGCACGCCCGGGCCGCGGCGCAGATGGTCAAGGTGGCCAACCGCTTCAAGAGCGAAGTGTTCATCGCGGCGGAGGGCAACCGCGCCAACGCCAAGTCCATCATGGGCGTGCTGATGCTCGCGGCGGGGCAGGGCGTCAAGGTGACCATCACCTGCAAGGGCGAGGACGCGGACGCGTGCCTGTCCGAATTGAAAAAGCTCATCGCGGATCGCTTTGGCGAGGCGCAATGACAGGTGCCGTTGCAGTTAGACTCCCCGCGAGGGCAGGGAACGAACCGTGAGCAGCCAGGCCACCCCCACACTCAGGTTGACGGGCATCGGCGCCTCTCCGGGCGTGGCGGTGGGCCATGCCTTCATCCTGGACCGCAAGCGCATCCGCACCCCCAAGCTCCGCCTCGCCGACGCCGAGGTCGAGCCGGAGCGGATGCGGATGAAGACCGCGATTGATCTGTCCGACCGCCAGCTCGCGGAGCTGAAGGATCAGATCACCCGCACGGAGGGCAGCGACCACGCCCTCATCCTGGAAGCGCACCGGCTGATGCTCCACGACCCCATGCTCGTGGACGAGGTCAACCGGCTCATCGTGGAGGACCGCATCAACGCGGAGTGGGCGGTGCGCCGCACGGCCCGCAAGATAAAGCACCTGTTCGACAACATCCCGGACGAGTACTTCCGCGAGCGTCGCTCGGACGTGGACTACGTGGCGGACCGCATCATCCGCAACCTGATGGGCCAGGTGGTGGACGAGGAGGTGGAGGTCCCCGCGGAGGCCATCGTCGTGGCGCACGACCTGCCGCCGGCGGACGCGGCGATGATGGCCCGGAGTGGCCGCGTCGCGGGCTTCGTCACCGACCTGGGCGGCCAGACGAGCCACACCGCCATCGTCGCCCGCGCGCGGGAGACGCCCGCGGTGGTGGGCGCCGGTCGCGCGAGCGAGCAGATTTCGCCGGGCGACCTCGTCGCGATGGACGGCACGCGCGGCGTGGTGCTGGTGAACCCGTCCGAGGACCAGCTCGCGCTCTTCCGAGAGGAGCAGCGGCGCTACCAGGAGAGCGAGCAGCTGGCGCTCGCGACGAAGGAGCAGCCGGCGGTGAGCACGGACGGCTTCCGCATCCGGCTCAACGGCAACATGGAGTTCCTGGAGGAGATCCCCTCGCTCCTGGCGCACGGCGCGGAGGGCATCGGCCTGTACCGCACGGAGTTCATGTTCCTGGACCGGAAGACGGCGCCCACGGAAGAGGAGCACTACCGCGCCTACAAGCAGGTGCTGGAGGCGATGGGCGGCCGTCCCGTCACCATCCGCACGCTGGACCTGGGCGGCGACAAGGTGCCGGGCAAGACGAAGCACGAGAAGGAGCCCAACCCCGCCATGGGGCTGCGGGCCATCCGCTACTGTCTGTCCAACCGGGAGCTGTTCCGGGTGCAGCTGCGGGCGCTGTTGCGCGCGAGCGTGCACGGCAACATGCGGCTGATGTTCCCCCTCATCTGCGGGGTGAGCGAGCTGCGCGAGGCCCGGAGCGAGCTGGAGGCGTGCCGCACGGCGCTGGGGCGTGCCGGGGTGCCGGTGGGCAAGCGCTTCCCGGTGGGCATCATGGTGGAGACGCCCAGCGCGGCGACCATCGCGGACCGGCTCGCGCAGGAGGCGGACTTCTTCTCCATCGGGA
Organism: Corallococcus llansteffanensis; assembly: GCF_003612055.1. Classification (GTDB taxonomy): domain Bacteria; phylum Myxococcota; class Myxococcia; order Myxococcales; family Myxococcaceae; genus Corallococcus; species Corallococcus llansteffanensis. The sequence continues at coordinate 9,506 of NZ_RAWB01000328.1, read as the reverse complement.
CGAACGACCTCATCCAATACTCGCTCGCCATCGACCGCCAGAACCGCGAGGTGGCGTACCTCTACCGGCCGCTGCACCTGTCGGTGCTGCGCATGCTCCAGGGCATCGTGAGCGCGGCGAAGTCCGCCAACATCCCCGTGTCCATGTGCGGCGAGATGGCGGGCGACCCCCTCTTCACGCTGGTGCTGCTGGCGATGGGCTTCGACGAGCTGTCGATGACGTCCGGGCAGATTCCGGTGGTGAAGCGGCTGATGCGACGGGTGAGCCGCCACGAGGCAGTGGAGATGCTCCAGGGCGCCATGGAGCTGACGACGGCGGAGGAGATTGAACGCTACGTGCGCATGGAGATGGACCGGCGCTTCAGCGGTCCGGAGGGCTCGCTGCTGTCGGGCGGGCACGACAGGGAGCCCGACTCGTCCCTGTAGGCTCCGAAGGGCCCCTCGGCTCCGGGGCTCCGGAGCTCCGGGGGAGGGGGTCGCCGTTTCCAGCGTGGGTGCATACCTTCGCCGGACACGAATGCAGGAGGCAGCAGCGTGTTCAAGCCAACGGACGTTCAGCGGGGGATGACGGTGCGGGACCGGGACGGCGAAGCGCTCGGTGGCATCGTCGCGGTGGATCCCCGGGGTTTCACCATCGGCAAGGGGCGGGTCTTCGGAAAGGAATACCCGGTGCGGTTCTCCGACGTCGCGGACCTGGACGGGGATGACGTCTACCTGCGCCGGGACCTGGCGCACCTGCCGGGCGCCGTGCTGGTCGAAGGCGAAGCGGAGGACGCGGCGGACGACTCCGCCGACACCCTGAAGCCCCAACGCCCGGTGGCCTACACGCACGACCTGACGGGCGCGCTGGTGCCCATGGAGTAGCGGCCCTCCTCACGGCCGCGGCTTCACTCGGGACGGGAGTCCTCGCCATTCGCGGGGGGCCCGTCCTTCCCATTTTCGTCGACCCTGCCGCCGTGGCGTCCGCGCTGGGGCGTCAGCACCCGGGCCAGGGGCCGCAGCAGCGCCAGCGACAGCAGGGCCAGCCCCGTGGTGGCGCCCGCCACCACGTACAGGCCCAGCCCGCTGGCCAGGCCCACCGCCGCCGTCACCCAGAGGTTGGCCGCGGTGGTGAGCCCCTTCACGGAGCCGCCGTGGCGCATGATGACGCCCGCGCCCAGGAAGCCGATGCCGACCACCACCTGACTGGCGATGCGGCTGATGTCCGCCTGCGCCCCGGGGTTCGCGGACGGACCCAGCACGGCTTCCGTGTACACGCTGGCGAGCGTGAAGCAGCATGCCCCCAGCGCGACGAGCGTGTGCGTGCGCAGGCCCGCGGCTTGGTTGCGGACCTCGCGCTCCACGCCCAGCACCCCGCCCAGGAACGTGGCCAGCACCAACCGACCGATGAGGATGAGGGGATCCACGCTGGGGCGTGACGCTACTCGCCCAGGTCGATCTTCTCGTCCTTGTCCGCCTCGTTCAGTTCGGGATTGGGCAACGTGTCCAGCGTCGCCACCAGCAGCTTGTACGAAGGGACGACGTAGGGCTCCACGTCCGGCCCCAGCTCCTTCACGTACTGCTCCGCGCGCTCGTTGTACTTCTTGTCCTTGGAGTCCCAGCTGCCCGCGGCCTCCGCGGCCCACACCTCCTGGCCGTCGCGGCAGCGCAAGAGCTGCGCCTTCACCGCCACCTCCGCGCCGTCACCCACGCGCTTCACCTGCGGATCCAGCCAAAGAACGCCCTCGATGCCCTCCACGCACTGGTCCTTGAAGGTCGCGTCGGTGGGGCGCTCGGGCAGGGACGTGTTGGCCTTCACCAGGTAGTCCCGGTTCTGGTTCAGCCACTGCCGCGCGATGAGGCTCCACAGGTCCCCCACGTACTGCTGGCCCTGCGGGAACGGCTGCGTCACCACCGCCAGCCGCTTCACCTGCTTGCGGTCCACCGTCTCGTAGTCCTCGCGCAGCCGCTGGCTCTTCACCGTCGCGCAGCCGGCCAGCATCATCAGGCCCAGCACCGGCCCCAGTCGCTTGAACGTCCCCATGGCTTGAAGCTCCTCAAGAAGAAGCCCCGCGCTTCCCCTGGAAGGGAAGGCGGGGCCGAAGTCCGGGGCGGATATTAAGCGCTTCTTCCGCGCTGTCAGGCCGCGCGTGTGGAGGACGCGTCGCCGCCGGAAGCCGAACCGTTCGACTGTGAGCGGGCCGCGTCACGCTGCCGCTTGTCGTGCATGAGCTGCATCACCGCCGCCAGCACCGTGAAGGACACCAGCAGCGTGGTGATGAGGCCGATGCAGGCGATGATGCCCATGGAGCGCACGCCGTTGTGGCCGGCCACCAGCAGCGCTGCGAAGCCCGCGACCGCCGTCAGGGTGGAGGACGCCACCGCCGCGCCCACGCTGCGCAGTGCCACCAGCGGGGACGTGCCCTCCAGGAAGCGGTGCAGCAGGTACAGACCGTGGCTCACGCCGAAGCCCAGCAGGATGGGCAGGATGATGACGTTCATGAAGTTCAGGCGCAGGTCGAACAGCGCCATGAAGCCCAGCATCATCGCCAGGCCCACCGTCAGCGGAATCACCGACGCCAGCGCCAGCTTCACGTTGCGGAAGTCCGCGAAGTGCATCGCGAGAATCCACAGCGCGGTGAGGATGATCGTGAGCTTCGCGTCCTTGAGCACCATGCGCGCCAGCGACGCGTACAGCTGCGTGGCGCCCGCGGCGCGGAACTCCATCTCCACCGGCGCGCCCGTGGGCCCGCCGGCCGTGAACTTGCCCGGCGTCACCATGCCCTTGATGGAGCGCGTCTGGTCCGCGAACTGGAGCATCTGCTTGCCGTCCCACAGGTCCACGCTCGGGTAGATGAACGTGAGGTAGCCGTGGTTCTCCGGCTGGGTGCTGGGCAGGTGGCGGAACTGCGTGGCGTAGATCTCCGGCACGTGGTGCACGTCGAAGGGACGCGCCTCCAGCATCTTCAGGAAGATCTTCGCCTTGTCCTGCGTCTCCGGCGGCAGCGACGCCACGTCGATGTCCTTCAGCTCCGCCTGCCACTCCTCCAGGATCTTGGTGTTCGCCTGCGCGATGCCTTCCGGCGGCACGAAGGTGAAGAGGCTCATCACCTGGGAGATGGTGGGACGCTTCTTCGGGTCCTCCGTCAGCGCCTTGTAGAGGGCCTCCGTCTCCGCCAGGTCCTTGGTGTAGATGGCGAGCGGGTCGCTGGCGATCTTGAAGCGCGTGTTGATTTCATCCTGCAACACCACCGACGGCTGGTTGGCCGGCATCAGCGCGCGGGTGTTGTAGTTGAAGCGCACGCCGTACGGCAGGCGCGTGAGGAAGTCCGCGCCCGCGGGGGGCTCGCCGTCCTTCCACGGGATGGCCGCGCCGCACACCAGCGCCACCACCACGCAGCCCACCGCCAGCACCAGGCCCGGACGCGGGATGCGCAGCTCCTTGCCGGAGGCGTTGTTCACCGACGGCGGCTTCATCACGCCAATCAGCTTCTGCGGCAGCTCCGGGTTCCGGTGGCCCGCCAGCGCCAGCAGCGCCGGGCACCAGGAGAACAGCGTGAAGCCCAGCACCAGCGTGCCCGTGCCGGCCAGGAAGCCGAACTGGGAGAAGCCCTTGAAGTCGCTCACCATCAGCACGAAGAACGAGCCCGCCACCACCACCGCGGACACCAGCGCCGGACGGCCCGCGTTGATGACCGCGTCGCGGATGGCCACGTCGTAGCGCTTGCCCGCGCCCAGCTCCAGGCGGGTGCGGAAGATGAAGTGGATGCCGTAGTCGATGCCGAACCCCATCAGGATGCCGCCCAGGATGGAGGTGATCATGTTGAGGTTACCCACCGCCACGTAGGTGAAGCCCAGCGTGTACAGCGTGCCCGCCACCGTGCCGCTCACCACGATGAGCGTGGGCGCCCACTTGCGGAAGAACGCGATGGTGATGGCGAAGATGGCGACCAGCGCCAGGATGGTCACCGGCTGGAGCGACTCCTCGATGGCGTACGAGTCGTCCACCGCCGTCTTGTAGGAACCGGTGAAGCCGTAGGCGACCGTCTTCTTGTCGCCGACCTTGTAGTAGTCCTCCACCAGCTGCACGCCACCGGCGTTGGACTTGGAGTAGTCCGCCAGGTCCTTGCGCAGCTTCTCCACGTAGTCCTTCGTCTGGCCAATCTGGTTGGTGTCCCACATCGGCTTGATGAGGAGCAGCAGCAGCTTGCGGTCCGGGGAGATGTAGTAGTCGTCCGCGATGCTCTTGTTGCCGACGCTCGCGTACTTGTCGACCAGGTCCTGCAGGTCCAGCTTCACCGGCTCCGTCTTCTTGATCTCGATGTAGAACGGGTTGCTGCGGCGGATCTGATCCTTGAGGAACGCCATGATGCGGCGCTTGCCCTCGGCCAGGTCCTCCGTCTTCACGAAGAGCACCATGTTCTGCTGCACGAACTCGACGGGGATCTTGTACGTGAGCGAGCGCGCGTGCTCCTTGTCCTTGCCCACCATCACGGCCAGGTCGTCCGCGACGCGCTTGAGCGTGGCCTCGTCGTCGCCGCGCAGCGCGACCATGAAGAAGCCGCTGCCGCCCACCATGTCGATGACGCGCTTGACGTCCTTCACCTCCTGGAGATCCTGGGAGATGAGGTCGAGCTGGTTCGAGTTGATGGTGAGCTTCGACGTGCCCCACACGGCCAGACCGAGCAGCAGCAACAGCACGGTCATGACGGTGCCGGGACGCCGGACCAGCATCTCGGCGTAGGCGACTGCGAAGCGGGGCGGGGGATGCGAGGAGGGATTGCCGCTCATGGGCGCGGGACCCTATCGACAAACCCTCCCGCCAGGAAGCGGCGCCAGGGACGCCTGACCGCCCCACCTGCACGCGAGGCGGGGCCTCCCTCCTCCCGGGAATAACCGCGCCTTACGCCTCAGTGCCCGGGGGGCCCGACCAGGGGGACCACCTGGGGGGCCGGCTCGCCCGTCAGGCCGTCTTCCCGGGGCGGAATGAGGAAGGGGCCGGGCTGGCGCAGGAAGCGGGCCGCCACGGCGCCCAGGAAGCGCAGGCCCTCGCGCAAGGGCACGTCCCGGGCACGCAGGGCCACGCCCAGGGCCAGGGCGAAGGACACGCCGAAGTTGAGGATGCCGATGACGACCACCCCCAGCAGGGCCGCCAGGAAGCCCGGCGCCATCACCCCGGAGGGGCCCAGCGTGCAGCCGGCGAAGGCGAGCGAGCCGAATGACAGCGTGACGTGGCGCACGTCCAGCGGGAGGCCGAAGAAGCCGGCCACGCCCGGCGCCACGGCCAGGAGCACGCCCAGGGTGACGCTGCCGCCCACGCCCGCCGCGTGGTGCATCAGGCCGTCCGCCACGCGGCGCGCGCCGTGCTCGCCCAGGAACACGCGCAGCACGCGGTGATGGGCCAGGGCCTCCGGCAGGCGGCGGTAGACGACGAAGTTCTCGAACCAGCCCGCGGCCACGCTGGACACCCAGAGGAGCACGCCGGTGAAGGCGGCCCACAAGAGCGTGGCGCTGTGCCAGGGGTGCAGCGACTCCACCACGTACTGGGCCTTCTCCACCGACAGGAGCGAGTGGCCGCGGACGAGCTGGAAGCCCAGCGCCAGCGCCACCGCGGCGGGCAGCACGCAGCCCAGGTTGCCCAGGGCCGCGGCCAGCTGCGAGCGGGTGATGCGCGGCACGAGCGCCGCCAGCCGCTCCATGCGCCCGCTCCCGGACCCCAGGCCGGAGTCCTCGCCCACCGCGGCGGCCAGCGTGGAGGCCGTCATGGACGGCTGCTTGGTGGCCAGCGTGAAGCCCAGGAACTGCATCGCCACGAAGCTGCCGGCGTAGTTGAGCGCGGCGAAGAAGCCCGCGAAGAAGGGCGCCAGCGACAGCCCGCCCAGGAAGAACTTCAGCGCGGCGGTGAACGCGGTGAGCAGCCCGCCGCCCGCCGCCGAGTGCACCATGCGGTGGAACTCGCCCGGCGTCGCGGTGATGTAGTGCTCACCCGTGTTGCCGGTGCGCTCGATGATCTTCCGCGCCAGCAGCCGCGCGTTGCGCCGCACCAGCGCGCGCACGGAGCGGTCCGCGTGCGCGTGCCGCAGGAGGTCCGACAGCAGCACCAGCGCCTCGCGCCAGCGCGGCTCGCCCCGGGCCGTGCCCAGCACGCGCGCGATGGCCTCCATCCGGTCCAGGCCGCGCCGGATGCGCTCCAGCCGGTACACCAGGTCCACGCTGACGCCCGAGTGCTCCAGGTGCCGCGTGACGGACGCCACCACCTGCCGGCAGTCCGACACGCCCTGCGCCAGGTCGCGCAGCGAGTCCTGCGCCCCGTCGCGCGCCAGCACCGCGTCACACACCAGCCGCAGCCGCAGGAAGGGCGAGGCGCGGAAGGACAGCTCCGGGCTGCGGTCGCGCACGTCCTCGGCCAGCCCCAGGCCCGCCACCTGCACGCCGAGCAGCAGCAGCGCGTCCATCAGGTCGCCGCGCACGCGCGTGATGGGGGAGGGGTCGGGCGGCGGCGGGTCACCGACGAGCGCCGTCAGCCGCGCGAGCAGCGCCGGGGACAGCGCGGCCAGCCACTTCGCGTCCTCCGGCACCGGGAACAGGCGCAGGAGCAGCTCCGACAGCTTGCCCGGCTCCGGCGGCGCGGGCAGCACGCCGCGCACGAAGCGGTCCGTCAGTTCGGAGAAGAAGCCGTTGCCGCCGCTCAGGCCCACCTGGGCGAAGAGCTTCAGCCCCCGGCTGCCCGAGCACACCCCCGACACCAGCCGGGTGACGGACGCGCGCAGCGGGGCCTCCGCCTCCAGCACACGCACCAGCAGCAGCAGCCGGGAGTCCGCGGGGGTCAGCGTGGCGTCCTCCGCCTCCATCAGCCCCTGGGCGGGGATGCGCTCGCGCATCCAGAGCATCCAGCGCTCCACCCACGCGAGCCGCGCGTCCAGGCCGTCCTCGGGGATCTCCGAGAGCAGTCGGAACAGGTCCCGCACGGCGGGGTGGCCCGGAGCCCGGGGCGCGTACTGCACGCAGAACGCATCCACCTCGCGCGCGGACGGCGCGCTGCGGACCAGTAGCTGCGGAGCGGGAGAGGAGACGGTCATTCGCCAGGCGCTCGGGGGGAGGGGGATGCGGAGCCTACCCGGCCCGAGCCTCCCCCGGAACCCGGGGGAAGGCCGTGGGCCTGGTCGCCTGGCTGCTCAACGCGGCCCTGACTGGATTACTTCAGCTTCACCGAAGCCAGTTCATTGTTCTTCGCACGCATGGCCCCCAGCAGGCCGTCCCATCCGCCCTCCTTGAAGAGGGGACGCACCTGGTCGTCACGGATGCCGGTGAGCATGGAATCCCCGAGGACGGACACGTCCACGACCTTCCACGCGCCGCTCACCTTCTCCACGGAGTACTTCAGCTTCATCTCCTGCTTCTTCAGCGGGTGGTTGATGAAGATGGTGGAGCCCACGAGCGCCTTGTCGCCCGTCACCTGCGGCTCGTCGTAGGTGATGGAGTCCAGGTTCTTGAAGTTCTCGCGCACCTTGGGGAAGGCCATCTTCGCGAAGAGGCTGTGGAAGAGCTGGAGGAATTCCTTGCGCTGGGCGTCCGTGGCCTTGGTCCAGTCCTCGCCGAGCAGGAAGAGCCCCTGCTGCTCGCCGCCCAGGTTCTCCAGGGCCTTGAGGTCCTTCTCGTAGCGCACCGACTGCACCACGGTCTTCACCGGCTTGGTGATGGCGTCGTTGGCGGCCTTCGGCGCGGCGAACGCAGGCACGGCGAGGGTGAGGGCAACCAGGAAGGGGAGGGTGCGGAGGCGGGCGTTCACGTTCATAGGGATGGGTGGCCTTTTGAAGAAGGGCTCGTGTCCTGTTAGCCCAGGGGAACGCCCCGCGACGCACAAAATTCATCCGGCGGGCAGGCCCACCTGGCGCATCGGGTGGGGCCGCTTTCGCGGGGAGAGGACGAATAAACGGGCCTGTCTACAGGTTTGACTCCGTTGCGACTGCACGTTTACTGTCCGCCCCCTGCGCTGCGTCACTGGATTTGCGCAAGCTCGAGAAGACATGCCTACCGACTTCCTGTTCACGTCTGAATCCGTCACCGAAGGCCACCCGGACAAGATCGCCGATCAGATCTCCGACGGTGTGCTGGATGCCATCATCGCCAAGGATCCGCAGGCGCGCGTCGCCGTGGAGACGCTCGTCAAGACGGGCCTCGCCATCGTCGCGGGCGAGGTGACGACGAACTGTTACGTGGACATCCCGAAGATCGTCCGGTCGACCATCACGCGCATCGGCTACACCGATAGCTCCATGGGCTACGACGGCAACACCTGCGGCGTCATGGTGGCCATCGAAGGCCAGAGCCAGGACATCGCCCGGGGCGTGGACAACAAGAAGGACCAGGGCGCCGGCGACCAGGGCATGATGTTCGGCTTCGCGTGCGACGAGACGCCGGAGCTGATGCCCGCGCCCATCCACTACGCGCACGCGCTCACCCGCCGCCTGGCGGAGGTGCGCCGCAAGAACCACCCGTGGATCCGCCCGGACGGCAAGAGCCAGGTCACGGTGGAGTACAAGGACGGCCGCCCGGTCCGCATCGACGCGGTGGTGGTGTCCACGCAGCACGCGGATGAGATCTCCAACAAGAAGATCCAGGAGGCCATCCGCGAGGACGTCATCATCAAGGTCCTCCCGAAGAAGCTCATCGACAACAAGACGAAGTTCTTCATCAACCCCACGGGCCGCTTCGTCATCGGCGGCCCCATGGGCGACTCGGGCGTCACGGGTCGGAAGATCATCGTCGACACCTACGGCGGCATGGGCCGTCACGGTGGCGGTGCGTTCAGCGGCAAGGACCCGTCCAAGGTGGACCGCTCGGCCGCGTACATGGGCCGCTACATCGCCAAGAACGTCGTCGCCGCGGGCCTCGCCACCCGCTGCGAGGTGCAGGTGTCCTACGCCATCGGCGTGGCGGAGCCCGTCAGCGTGATGGTGGAGACCTTCGGCACGGCCACCGTGCCCGAGGAGCAGATCGCGCGCGCGGTGCGCCAGACGTTCGGCCTGCGTCCGCGCGAAATCACGGAGCACCTGGACCTGCTGCGGCCCATCTACCAGAAGACCGCTGCGTACGGTCACTTCGGCCGCCCCGACAAGGAGTTCACCTGGGAGCGCACCGACAAGAAGGACGCGCTCCGCGAGGCCGCCGCCGCCGCGGGCAGCACCAAGACGCGCACCCCCCGCCTCAAGGCGGTCTGACGCACCCGGTTCCGGCGCGCTCCGTCTGAACCCCACGCGCTCGTCCCTCCCGGGGCGGGCGCGTTTTCATTTTCGCTGGACGTCAGAGCCCGGGCGCACACCGGGTGCGACCTGTTAGGACACGGCCATGCCGACTCCGGGTGCCGTGTCTGGCTGGCGCATCGTGCTGCTCACCGTGGCCCCCGCCGTGGCGCACGACTTCACGTCGTCGCTGCGTGCGCGGGGGCACGACGTGGTGGCGGTGGTGGTGCCCACGGGCCTCCGGGGGCTTACGCCCCTGGACATGGAGGGGTGGGCGGAATTGGAG
>NZ_RAWB01000327.1 GCF_003612055.1 Corallococcus llansteffanensis | reverse complement strand
GTGGAGGACCCGGACGCGCCGGACCCCGCCCACCCGCAGCGCACCTTCTGCCACTGGGTCCTCTACAACCTGCCACCCAACGCCCAGAGCCTCCCGGACGGGGCCACCCTGGAGGTGATGCCGCCCGGGGTGAAGCTGGGGCTCAACGACTTCCAGCGGCAGGACTACGGCGGCCCCATGCCGCCCATCGGCAGCCACCGGTACTTCTTCCGGCTGTACGCCCTGGACGCGGTGCTGCCAGACCTGGGCCGGCCCTCCCGCGCGGAGCTGCGCGAGGCCATGGACGGCCACATCCTGGGCGAGGCCCAGCTCATGGGCACCTACGAGAAGATGCACCACCGCCGCGGTCACTGACGGGCGGCCTTCCAGGGACGGCCTTCAGGGTGCGGGCAGCTCGCGCAGCATCACCGCGGGCAGGCCCGGCACCTTGAGGTACTCCACGCGCGTGGGGCGGGGCTCCACCGGGGGCCAGCCCGGCGCGGCCAGCGCGGCGAGCAGCCCCAGCACCGGGAAGTCGAAGGCCTCCACATGCGGGCCCACGGCCGGCATGGGCAGCAGGCCCCACGCGAGCGCGATGCGCAGCCGCTCGCATCGGGCCAGCTGGGGGACGTAGGCCGGCACGCCCGGGGCCTGGAGCGCGTCTGCCTCCAGGAAGCGACAGAAGGCGATGGCCTCCTCGCGGTTGAGCACCTCCGGCAGCACGTCCTGGAGGAAGCGCAGGCGCAGCGGGGCCAGCTCCGGCCGCTTCGCCTCGTCCACCCACGCCAGCTGCTCCCGCACGCGCTCGGTGCGGTGGTAGTCCATCATCCGCCCGGCGCGGTCCACCACGGTGCGGTCCACCTGCCCCAGCGCCGCGCGCTCCCCTGGCGTCAGCGCGAGCGGCGCGAGCGTCTGGCCCGCGTCCCGCGTCCACGCCTCGCGGAAGCGCGGGTCGACGTGCAGCCGCGCCAGTGCTTCCAGCGTCTCCGGGTAGCCCATGTCGTGTGTCCCCTGTCCCCTGCCCTCAGGCCGCGCTCGCGCCGCAGCGCTGGAGGATGGCCCGCGCGCGCGCCAGCTCCTCCACCAGCCGCGCGAAGGGCGGAAAGCCGCTGTCCATCTCGAAGTTCACCCCGCGCACCGGACAGCGCGGCGCCACGTACTCCAGCAGGCGCCACACCTCCTCCGGCGACGGCGCCGAGTGGCTGTCCAGGCGCAGCCCCTCCATCGTCATGCCGCCCGCCAGGTGGATCTGCACCACCCGCTCCAGCGGCAGCCGGTCCAGGAAGGCATACGGGTCGAACCCGTGGTTGGCCGCGTTGCAGTACAGGTTGTGCAGGTCCAGCAGCAGCCCGCAGTCCGCGCCCTCCACCACCCGGCGCAGGAAGTCCGCCTCGTCCAGCGTGTTGAGCGGCGTGTGGAAGAGGTACGCGATGTTCTCCACCACGAAGGGCACGCCCAGGTCCGCCTGGGCCGCCTTCACGTTGCGCACGCAGGTGGCCACCGCCTCATCCGTCAGCGGCACCGGCGTGAGCGCGCGCAGGGGCAGGTCCCCCACGCGCGTGAAGCACAGGTGGTCCCCGTGCCACACGCTCTTCGTGCGCTGGGTGATGCGCTTCAGCCCCTCGCGGTAGCCGGGCGCGTCCACCCCGTCCGAGCCCACCGACAGCTCCAGGCTGTGGCCCACCAGCGGGTAGCGCTTCGTGAGCAGGTCCAGCCGCCGCTCCGCGTCCGGCGTGAGCGGCAGGAAGTGCTCGGGCGTCAGCTCCAGCCAGTCCACGCCGGGGTTGCCGCGCGCCAGATGCGGGTTCAGGTCCCAGCGGTAGCTGAGTCCCACGCCAAGGAAGGGGAGGCCCACGGTGCGTGCTCCTTCGCGTCAGGCCCGGCGCCGCGCCATCACCTGGAAGTGCTGGCCCAGGACGGCGAAGCCCTCGTGCGCCAGCTTCTCCTGCTGCGCCAATATCTCCTCGCGCGCGGCCCACGCGTCCCACGGCTGCGCGGCGGAGGCCCCGCGGGAGGCGGCCATGGCGTTGAGCATGTCGAAGAACATCACCGGCTTGCCGAAGATCTCCAGCAGGTCCGCGCCCGCGTCCGCCACCGCCTGCTCCAGCTCGCGCACCGTGAACGCGTGCACCGGCAGGCCGTACGGACACGTCGTCTTGCCATCCTGCAAGAGCTTGAACGCCTCCGCGTGCTTGCCGGACTTCATGTAGTAGCTGAACGCCTCGTGGCGGTTGTCCACGCCCAGCACCACCGGCGCGCCCGGCTTCGCCACGCGCACCAGCTCCTTCACCGCCTGCGGGTACGCGTCCATGCAGTAGGACACCGGGTCGCCTTCACAGAAGACCAGGTCGAACGCCGCGTCCGGCAGCTCCAGCGCCGCCACGTTGCCCTCCACGAAGGCCACGCGGTCCAGCAGCCCCTTCGCGGTGAACTGCGCGCGGGCGCCGTCCAGCATGCCCGGGGAGATGTCCAGCACGGTGACGTGGTGGCCGGCCTCCGCGAAGCGCGTGCCGAACTTGCCTCCACCTCCGCCCGCGTCCAGCACGCGCCACGAGGTGCCGTCCTTCGGCAGCAGCGCCTCCACCGGCTTCCAGGTGAGGTGCTCGTAGGCGAGCCAGAACAGCTTGATGGCCACCTGGTTGGGGGCCTGTTCGTACTTCGGGGACACCTCGTCGTAGCGGCGCTTGAGGCTGGCGGCGTCGGCGGTGCTCATGGGGGTGCGCTCACTTTCTGGCGAGTCAGGCTTTCAGAAGTTGAAGGAGACCTTGGACAGGAGCCGCCGCTCCTGGAAGCCGGCGAAGGGTTGATCCGTGTAGACGAGGAAGATGTCGCTCCACTGGCGGTAGTGCCAGCCAATCATCGCGTCCAGGAACGTGCCGCGCACGGCGTTGTAGTCCGCCAGCTCGTACACGTCGCCCTTCTGCAGCGTCAGGCGCGCGTAGAGGTCCGGGCTGAAGTGGTAGCGCAGCTGCGCGTAGCCGGAGAAGCTGTAGCCGTCGCCGGACTTCCCGAAGAGCTGGCTGTTCTCCGGCACGTCGAAGTTGCGCGTGTAGAAGCCGCTGAACCGGGCGACGATGCGCTCGCCCACCTTGAAGTTGACGGCACCGTTGAGGCCGCGCAGCTGTCCACCCAGGAAGCGGCCGCCAATGGCCGTCAGCGTGTAGCTCTGCCAGTCGTGCGGGAACAGGGTGAAGCCGAACGTGCCCACGCGGTTCCTGAAGCCCTCGTTGTCGTCATAGACGCCGTCGAAGATGAGCGCGAAGTCGTGGTGCAGGTACGGCTGCACGTTGAGGCGCTGGCGCCAGCGCGTGCGCTCGTGCTCGTGGTTGCGGCGCCACAGCGTGTCCCACGTCACGTCCAGCCGGGGCAGGAAGCGCCACTTGGGGAACGGGTTCAGGAACAGGTGCGAGTTGTAGCCCTGCTTGTCCACCACCGGCGTCCAGCCCAGCGGGTTCGCGTAGTTCTTCCCGATGTCCTCGAACTGCAGCCAGAACTCCGTCAGCGTGTCGAAGCGGTGCAGGCCCACGTGGTACGCGTCCGCGTCCTCGTTGCCCAGCGGGCTCCAGCTCCGGATCGCCTGCGCCTGGATGAAGAACTCCTCGAAGAGGTGGAAGTTGCCGTCCACGCCCAGCGTCTGGAAGTCCGAGTCCCCGAAGACGCCGCCCCGGCCGCTGCGGTTGAGCGCCACCAGCGAGATCATGGACCGCTTGCCAAGGTCGTGCTGCAGGCGCAGCACGCCGGAGTTGACGTTCTCGAAGACGTCCTTGCCCCCCACGCCCTTGCCGGTGAAGTCGCGGTGCTGGACGTCCATCATCGCGAAGTTCAGGTCGCCCACCTTGCCGGTGAGCTGCAACCCGCCCCACACCCGGTCATGCGGCCGGAGCGCGATGCGGCGCGAGGTGAAGATGTTGATGGGCGCGATGAAGAGGTGCTCGCTCTCCAGGAAGAACTGGCGGCGCTCCGGCAAGAGCGGCGCTTCGGTGTCCAGCAGCAGGAAGCCCTGGTCCGCCTCCGCGTCGCTGAAGTCCGGGTTCGCCGTCAGCTTCAGGGACAGCCACGGCGCCGGGTCGATGCGCGCGTCCGCGCCCACGTTGGGCCGGAACGTGCCGCGGTCGTCGTTGTACTTGAGCGCCACCGTGCTGGCCACGTACGGGGTGACGCTGAAGATGGAGCGCGGGTTGATGTTCTTCAGGCCGTCCAGGTGCGGGTAGCGGCTCACCTTCGCGCTGTTCATCCCGTCCGGCGTCCAGTTGCTCCACTCCTGGTTGCGCGACTGCTCGCGGTCCAGGAGCATGCCGAAGGACATCTCCTCCTTCTTGTCGAACTGGAAGTTCGCGAACGGGATGCGCACCTCCGAAATCCACCCGTCCTTCACGATGGTGGACTTCGTCTCCCACTCGCCGCGCCAGTTGGTGGAGAACGCCTCGCCGTCGTCCACGATGCGCCCGTCGGTGCGCACGCCCAGCGGGTTGGTCCAGAAGTAGTACGCGTTGCGGTGGTCCAGGTACGTGTCCAGGATGATGGTGATGTTGTCTTCCTGGTGGAGGAACCCCTCGTTCTGCACCGTGTACCCGGCGATGCGCTCCGGCTTCGAGTCCAGGCAGTGGAAGAGGAAGTAGAGGTTGTCCTTGTCGTAGAGGATGCGGACCTTGGTGTCGTCCGGCGCGGGACGGCCATAGTCCACGCGCGTCAGGAACCAGCCGCCAATCTCCGGCGCGGCCTGCCACGCGGCCTCATCCCCCTTGCCGTCGATGGTGATGGCTTCGGTCGTCGGTGTCGCCGTGACCTTGTAGGTCGAATCGGCGAATCCCAGGGCGGGCACCAGCGCGAGCAACAGCGCGGTGCCCCGGCGACATGCATGGCGGAAGGGGCTCATCCGGGCTCCGAGGTAGGGGTGAGGGCGGCCACGGGGGCCGCGACGGGGGCGACGTCGGTGGACTCGCGCACCCTCGATACACAGGCGAGGGCCAGCGCGAAGGCCGCCGAGGAGACAAGGAACGAGAAGCCGATGCCGGCCTTCTGCGCGATGAGCCCGTAGGTGAGGGGCGCGAGCACGCCGGCCAGCGCGCCGCTGGAGCCCAGCGCGCCCATGAAGCGGCCGCGCTCCGTGGGAGAAGGCACCTGCTCCACCACCAGCGCGGACGCGGACGAGCGGTGCAGGCCGTCCGGCACCGCGAGCAGCGTCCAGGCCACCACCAGCGAGCCCAGCGCGTACCCGTGCGGCATCCACCCGGAGGCGCCGAGCAGCGCCGCCATCACCGCCATGCCGCCCAGGCCCAGCGTGATGAGGCCCACGCGCCGGGGCAGCCGGTCCGACAGCCGCCCGCCAAAGGGCTGCGCGAAGGCGTAGACGAGCCAGGACACCGCCACCAGCGGGCCCACCATCTCCCGGGGCGCGCCCAATTCCACCGCGTACAGCGGCAGGTAGGTGGGGAACAGCGCCAGCGCGAAGGTGAAGAAGAACTGCCAGAGGAACAGGCCGGACAGGTGCGGGTGGTCCTTCACGTAGGTGAAGGGGGACACGAGCCCCCGGAACGCCAGCGTCCAGCCCGCCTGCACCTTGCCGGGCACCGCTTCGGCGCGCGGCGCCGCCCGCGAGTCGTCCAGCGACAGCAAGAGCAGGCTGCCCACCAGGAACAGGCCGCCCGCGAGGAAGAACGTCCCGCTCACCGACAGCGCGCGGATGACCCCGGAGGACGCGAACAGCGCCGCCACGAACACCAGGTTCGACGTGGCGTCCAGCATCGCGAAGATGGTGGCGCGCTGCTTCGTGGGCGCGAAGTCCGCCACCATCGCGTTGGACACCGGCGCCGCGCTGCGCGCCAGGAGCATCTTGAGGATCATCACCGCGGCGAGCGGCTTCGGGTCATCCACCAGCGCCACCGCGGGCACCATCAGCGACGTGACGAGCGACAGGCCCACCACGAAGGGCTTGCGCCCGTAGCGGTCCGACAGCGCGCCCAGCACCGGCTGCACGAAGATGGGGAGCAGCGAGCCCACCGTGTACAACAGGCCGATCTCCTGGAACCCCAGCCCGCGCGCGCGCAGGTACAGCGGCATCACCGGGTTGAGCAGGCCCGCGGCCATCATGCCGACGAGGCCCGAGCCCAGCATCACCCGCAGGTTGCCCAGCCCCTTCGTCAGCGCGTACATCTCCCGGATGGCGCGCACGCCCTGGCGGATCATTCCCCCTCCTGCTTCGTGGTGATGCCCACCGAGACCGGCTCCAGGCCCAGCACCGCCGACACCGCCCGCGTGAGCGTGGGCACCGGCCGCACGTCCAGCGCCGTGAGGGCGCCCGCGTCGAAGCCGCTGCCTTCGGGCACGTACACCGGCACGCGCCCCGCCTGCGGGAACACCTGCTTCACATAGGCCTGGGCCACGCCCAGCTTTCCCTGGAGGAACTCGCGCGGCGCGGGCGCGAGCCGCTCGCCGTGCTCGTCCAGCGCCACCCCCGTGCCCAGGAAGGGCGACGGCAGCGGGCGGCCGCTCAGGAGCGCCACCCAGGCGACGAACAGCGGCAGCGACGCGCTCCGGCCATCCAGCGTCACGCCCCGGCCGCGCGGCGACACGTGCAGGTCCGTCTGCTCCCACGGTAGCGCGTAGTGCGCGCGCCCCAGCGCCGCCAGGTGCTGCGCATGGCGCTGCCACGCGGGCGTGAACGCGTTGCCCTTCGACAGGTCCACCCACAGCCGACCCTGGCCGGGATGCACGGAGACCTCCACGGGCACGACGCGAAAGAGCGCGTGGCCGGCGACGTCCGCCTGAGTGAAGAGCAGCAGCGGGGTGGAAGCGGGGGTTGAAACAGGCGACATGGCGGCGGGGGTCGGTGCGCGAGGAAGACAGCCAGGTGGAGGCGTACGGCCTCCACCCGGCTGAAAGGCACTACTCCGCGATGGTCGCGTCCTGGCGCACGATGACGGTCATGCCGCCACCACAGGTGCACTTGTCGGAAGCGGCGGAAACGCGGACGATCTGGGCATTGGTGTACATGGTGAGACTCCTTGGTTTGGGGTGTGGGGTTGGAAGCGACGACCTGGAGGCGGGACTACTCCGCCTGCTGCAGGGTGTCGTTGGTCACGATGACGGTCATGCCGCCACCGCAGGTGCACTTGTCGGAAGCGGCGGAGACGCGGACGATCTGGGCGTTGGTGTACATGGTGTTTCTCCTTGGGTGGGGTGTGGGGCTGCTTGAGGATCAGCGGGAGGCGAACTACTCCGCCTGCCGGACGTCGGTGAAGACGGTCATGCCGCCGCTGCAGGTGCACTTGTCGGAAGCGGCGGAGACGCGGACGATCTGGGCGTTGGTGTACATGGTGTGTTGCTCCTTTGTTGGGGTGTGGGGCTGCTGGAACAGCGGGAGGCGAACTACTCCGCCTGCTGGAGCGTGTCGGTGCTGATGGTCATGCCACCGCCACACGTGCACTTGTCGGAAGCGGCGGAGACGCGGACGATCTGGGCGTTGGTGTACATGGTGTTTCTCCTTGGGTGGACTGCTTCAGTGACAGCCACTGCGATGAAGCGCGGCGAGTGTGGACAGGGGGTCTGACATCCCCGTCACCGCCCGTTTTCGCGCGTCACTCCAGCCGTGAAACACCGCGTCTCACGGATGGAATCGCATGCGTCCGGCTTCAAGACACACACGAAAGACGGAGCCAGGGCATGGCACGGCCCAACCCCTCTCATGAGGGGGCTCCACGAATGTGATGGGAGCTTCCATGCCGCGGACGGGGGTCTTCGCGGCGACTGCAAAGCCTGCAACGACAGCTTGGAACGACGGCGGACGGCGGCGGCTTTGAAAGACCTACAAGGACGGCGAGGGCTCGCAGAGCCCCAGCTCCTGGAACTGCTCCACGGTGCGCTGGACGTCCGCGCGGATCTCAGGTTCCTGGTCGAGGGCGCCCAGGCCCTTCGCGAGCGATTGGACGGCACCATCGAGCGACGTGCCGCTCTGGCACAGCTCGAAGATGCGCGCGGCCGTCTCGTTCACCCGGAAGACCTCGCCCCCTTCGGTGTCCAGAAGGAAGAAGGCTCCGTCCTGCTGCTGGACGATGACGCCGGAAGTCGCTCGGGGCAGGCTCAAGACATCCCCCTCGGTAGCGCGAACATTGAGAGCTCCCAGGTAGCCCCTGGAGCCCGGATCAATCCGCGTTTTTATAAATCCATGGTTCTAAATGTTTCCACACGTACTGTCAATAGCACGCATACCCAGGGTTCGCCGTACCCAGGGCTACTTTGACGCAGGCTCACTGAAACACCGCGTCGTTGCGTTGACGCATCGCGTACGGGGTGTGAGCTGGTGGTCTCTGCGACGTGGGGGTGGCTTCACCCGACTGCCCCAGGGGTGCCAACGTGACGCGGGTGAGAGGCACTGAGCGCATGAACCGTCGGGTGGGGACGGTTCCCGAGGAGTTGGGGGCGGAGTACCGCCTCTTCGACGACATGGCCCTGGGCGTGTTCGTGCTGCGGGACGGCCTGCTCGTGTACGCGAACGCGGCGCTGGCGCGGCTGCTGGGCACGCCACGCGAGGCGCTGCCAGGCCAGCCGGTGACGGCGCTCCTGGTGGAGCCGCGGGCCGGGGAGCTGCTGGACCGGCAGGCGCGGCAGCTGGGTACGGCGCCGGTGGCGGGCACCTACGAGGGCTCGCTGCGCGGCGAGGCCCGCGAGGTGCGCGTGGAGCTGACGGTGCAGGCGCATGCCAGGGATTGGGTGGTGCAGGCGCGCGACGTGACGAACCGGGTCCGGCGCCAGCACGTGCTGCAGCGGTTGGTGGAGCTGGGCAGCGCGGTGCGGTCGCTGGACTCCGAGGACGCGGTGCGCGAGGAGGTGTTCCGGGGGCTGGAGGCGCTGGAGCTGGGCTTCGCATGGCTTGCGCCCCGGGGCGTGGGGGTGGAGCTGTCCATGGCGGCGCTGGCGCCCCGGCTGGTGCCGCACGCGCCCGCGCTGAGCGGGCGCGTGGGGGTGGAGGTGCAGGGCGGCTGGGCCCCGGCGCTGGTGCGCACCTGGCGTGACGGGGCCGCGTGGGTGGAGGACCTGGGCGTCGAGGCGTCGCGGTTCGTGCCGGAGTCCCGCATGGACGCGGTGCTGACGGTGTTCCAGCGCGTGGAGCCGCACCCCGCGGTGGGGGTGCGCATCGACGTGGAGAAGGCGCCCCTGGCCATGCTGGTGCTGGCGGCGGACTGGCTGGACGAGGAGGACCTGGCCTCGGTGCGGCTGTTCGGACAACAGGTTTCGTCCGCGCTGGACGCGGCGCGCACCATCCAGCGGCTGGCCGTGCGCGCGACGGCGCTCACCGCGCTGGGGCGGCTGGCGTCCCAGGCGGCGTCCGCGCCGCACCCGCGCGCGTTCTTCGGGTCGGGCACGGAGGAGATCGCGGGGCTGCTGGCGTGCGACGCGGTGTGCCTGCTGCTGCCGGCGGAGACGCGCCCCGAGCCGGGCGAGCCGCTGGAGCTGGTGTACGCGCGTGGCCTGTCCGAGGACGCGGTGGCCCGGGTGCGCCGCGCGCGCCTGGGGTCGCTGCCCCGCCCGAGCGGACCGCTGGACGCGGTGCACGTGCTGGACGCGGAGGCGTGTCCCGCGCCCACGCGCGACGCGCTGCGGACCCTGGCCTTCCAGACGCTGGTGTCGGTGCCGCTGCGGGTGCGCTCGCGCGGCGTGGGCACGTTGAGCGTGCTGTTCCACGCGCGGCGGCAGCTCACCGTGCTGGAGCTGGAGACGCTCCAGTCCATGGGCACGCACTTCGCGGCGGCCATTGAATCCCACCGGCTGCTGGACGAGGTGCGGGGGCGGGCGGAGGACCTGGCGCTGATGCACGAAGTGGGCAAGGCGCTGGCGGCCACGCTGGAGCTGGACCGGCTGCTGGCCACGGGCGTCACCAGCCTGGCGCGCATCGTGGACGTGCCGGACGCGTACGTGCTGCTGCCGGACGCGAAGGGCGAGCGCCTGGCCATCCGCGCTGCGACGGGCAATCACCCGGATCTGGTGGGGCGCGACCTGCCGTTGGATTTGTCGCATCGCTCGCTCGCGGCGGAGGCGTTCCGCACGCGCCAGCCGCTCCGGGTGGAGGACGCGCGCGAGGACCCGCGCATGGACGACGAGCTGCGCCGGGCCACGGGCGGCGTGGCGTACATGGTGCTGCCGCTCGCCGTGCACGCGCAGATGGTGGGCGTGGCGGTGATGGTGGAGTCGCGCCGTCCGCGCCGCTTCACCGCCGCGGAGCTGGAGCGGGCGGACGCCATCGCCAACCAGCTGTCGCTGGCGCTGGAGGGCGCGCGGCTGGTGGAGGACCTGAAGAAGAGCTACGGGGAGCTGGCGCGCGCGCAGGAGCAGCTGGTGAACCGCGAGCGGCTGGCAGCGCTGGGCGAGCTGTCCGCGGTGGTGGCCCACGAGGTGCGAAACCCGCTGGGCGCCATCTTCAACTCGGTGGCCAACATCCGCCGCATCATCGGCGCGGACAGCCCGGCGACGCCGATGGTGGACATCGTGGGGGAGGAGGCGGACCGGCTCAACCGCATCGTGGCGGACCTGCTCACCTTCGCCCGGCCTCCGTCGCCGCACCTGTATCCCGTGTCGGTGACGCAGCTGCTGGAGGAGGCGGTGGGCGGCGCGCTCTCCGACACGGACGGCAACCCGCCTCCGCCGGTGCGCGTGGAGTGGGTGATGGAGGAGGGCGTGCCGTCGGTGACGGTGGACGAGCGGCTGATCCGTCAGGCCTTCCTCAACCTGGCGCTCAACGCGGTGCAGGCCATGCCCCAGGGGGGCACGCTGCGGGTGGTGGCCCGGAGGGCGTGGATGGAGCGGCCCGGCGTGCAGGTGGAGATCAGCGACACCGGGCCGGGCATCCCGCTGGAGCTGCGCACGCGCATCTTCGAGCCCTTCTTCACCACGAAGGCGAAGGGCACCGGGCTGGGGCTCGCCGTGGTGAAGCGCATCGTGGATTCGCACCTGGGCCAGCTGCTGCTGGACGTGCCGGACACCGGCGGCACCATCTTCCGGCTCTTCCTGCCGCTGGAGCCGCCCCTGCTCCCCGCCACCCTACCCTGAGGGGCAGCGGGGCTCAGGCGCCGGACGCCCCCAGGAAGAGCCACACCACGCCGAAGCCCAGGCCGCACGCCAGGGCCACCACCACGAGCATGAGCCAGAAGCGGTAGCGCGGCGGGACGGGCCACAGGCGCGGCAACGTGAAGCCCGCGGCCTTCGCTGGCTTCTTCGGGTTCTTGCGCTTCGCCTCCGCCAGCTCGCGCTCGCGGGCCTGCACCTCCGCAGCCTTGAGCGCCGCGGAGATGTCCTTATTGTAGCCCACGAGCGTGTCGCGCGTCTTGGTCCGCACCGGGATGGGGCGCGTGTCGGTGGGCCGCTCGTCGACGACGGGGGCCGGACGGCGCGGGGCCTCCGGAG
>NZ_RAWB01000326.1 GCF_003612055.1 Corallococcus llansteffanensis | reverse complement strand
GTTTCGGATGGCGGTGTGCGTAGGGGGACTCTTCCTCGTGGGGTGCGGGGAAGCCCGAGCTACGACACCGCGCATCCCGGTGCTCGGCGAAGTGGGCGGACAGGTGGCGCAGGAGGGCGTGGAGGCCCGAGCGTGGTCGCGGACCCTGATGCTTGGGGATCATCAGGCTCCGCACGCGGTGGTGACCTCCAACGGGGACGTCCTCGTGGCAGCGACCTATCAGGAGCCCATCAATCTGGGGGCGGGGCCCCTGCCCTTCGACCGCAATGTCGTCGCGCCACACCTGCTGGTGGCGCGCTTCTCTTCCGAAGGCACGCTCAGGTGGGCCCGGGGCTGGACGCCCCGGAGCGCCGGGCGGGCCCGCGTGGGCGGGCTGGCCGTGGACGCCAGCGACCATGTCTTTCTTTCAGGCACCTCCGCGGGCTTCACCCGCGACGGCGCGACGCTGCCCGAAGGGCCCTTCCTGGCCCGGCTGACGGGCGAGGGCGCGCTGGACTGGGTGCGCTCCCTGCCGGGCGAGGGGCCCGTCACGGTGAACGCCGTCACGTC
Organism: Corallococcus llansteffanensis; assembly: GCF_003612055.1. Classification (GTDB taxonomy): domain Bacteria; phylum Myxococcota; class Myxococcia; order Myxococcales; family Myxococcaceae; genus Corallococcus; species Corallococcus llansteffanensis. The sequence goes on along the minus strand of NZ_RAWB01000326.1, from coordinate 10,871 downwards.
CGACAACGCCGACGGCGCGGTGCTGGTGGGGGACTTCACCGGCCAGCGCGACTTCGGTGAGGGAATGCGCACGGCGCCCAATGGCAGACACGCGGGCTTCGCGCTGCGCGTGGGCCCGAACGGTGAGCAGCGCTGGAGCCGCGTGTGGATGCCCGTGGGCGAGGGCGAGGTCTCCGCGCGCGCGGTCGCGGTGGATGTCTTCGGCGACGTGCACGTGGTGGGCGGCTACGCCGGGGCGGTGTCCTTTGGCGACGCCACGTTCCTCACCGTGCGCCAGCACACGCCCTTCGTGGTGAAGCTCACCCACGACGGCGACCACGTGTGGAGCCACGACGTGCGCGGCACCGACGGCAGCGCGCTGTCCGTGGCGGTGGGCCCGGACCGCGTCTTCGTGGGCGGCGGCTTCAGCGGCCGGCTCTACTTCAAGAACGCGTGGCACCGCGCGGATTCACACGACGGCTTCCTCGTGGCCTACGACGCCGACGGCGGCCAGCGCTGGGCGCGCACCTTCCCCACCGGCGCCCCCGTGGTCGCCACCGACGAGGCGGGCCAGGTGACGGTGGCCGGCAGCCACGACGGCGGCCGGGCCCTGGGCGGCGCGGACCTGCCTGCCGGGTTGTATGTCGCCAAACTGCTGCCGGACGAGGGCACCTCCCTGTGGGTGCGAGGCTTTGCCAGCGCCGGCATCCCTTCCAGCGCCCGGACCGTGACCGTGGATTCTTCCGGTGCGGTGCTCCTCGCGGGAGGGCTGAACCGCCCCGTGCCAGAGGACGGCCCGTCCCAGCGGTTGCAGGATGGCTTCCTCCTGCGGCTGAACCCCTGAGCAGGCCCGTCTGCGAAGCCCTGGCGTGCGTCCGACCCTCCGGGTGATGCGTACGCTTGCCCCCCGTTATTCCGTTTGACGGGATGCGGCATGGTTTACCGGAATTCGACTTCCGTCATTGGGCCGTGATAAACGCGAGCCGCCTTCAAGGGCCGTCTTGTCTTGAAGGGCGAGGCTGCGCTGAAGCGCCGGCGGGGGATGTCATTCGAACGCAGGCGGCCAACCCCTCGACACATCACTCCCCTGCTATCCAAGCACGCGGGGCTGTGGACCGCGGGCCCAACGAGTCACTGTGAGAGGTTGCACCCCCATGACACCCACCGTTCCACGGATGGACGCTCTCCGAAAGAGTGTCACCGGCACGGCCACGCGGGTCCTCGGACTCCTGGCGCTGCTGGCCGGTACCACCGCGAGCGCGAGCGAGGCGGACCTGGTCCTGCCTGACTTCCGCTCCGTCACCTTCATTGGCGGCCTCAACGGACAGCAGCTGCTGATGTCCGGCATCGCCGTCTGTGTCTTTGGCCTCGTCTTCGGCTTCCTCCAGTACGCGAGCCTCCAGAAGATGCCCGTGCACCGGGCGATGCTGGAGATCTCCGAGCTCATCTACGAGACGTGCAAGACGTACCTGATGACGCAGCTGAAGTTCATCATCGTCCTCTGGGTGCTCATTGGCGCCGTGATGGTGGGCTACTTCGGCTTCCTGCGGCACATGGAAGTCGGCCGCGTGGCCATCATCCTGTTCGCCAGCCTCGTGGGCATCGCCGGCAGCTGCGGCGTGGCCTGGTTCGGCATCCGGGTGAACACGTTCGCCAACAGCCGCACGGCGTTCGCGTCCCTGCGTGGCAAGCCCTACCCCACGTACGCCATCCCGCTGCAGGCGGGTATGTCCATTGGCATGGTGCTCATCAGCACGGAGCTGCTGCTGATGCTCTTCATCCTCCTGTTCGTCCCGGCGGACTTCGCGGGTGCGTGCTTCATCGGCTTCGCCATCGGTGAGTCGCTGGGCGCGTCCGTGCTGCGCATCGCGGGCGGCATCTTCACGAAGATCGCCGACATCGGGTCCGACCTGATGAAGATCGTCTTCAAGATCAAGGAAGACGACGCGCGCAACCCCGGCGTCATCGCGGACTGCACCGGCGACAACGCGGGCGACAGCGTGGGCCCCTCGGCGGACGGCTTCGAGACCTACGGCGTCACCGGCGTGGCGCTCATCACGTTCATCCTGCTCGCGGTGGGTGGCGAGTACCGGGTCCAGCTGCTCGTGTGGATCTTCATGATGCGCATCGTGATGGTGGTGGCTTCGCTGGTGTCCTACTGGATCAACGACGCCATCCAGAGCGCCCGCTACAAGAACGCGGACCACATGAACTTCGAGACGCCGCTCACCGCGCTGGTGTGGCTGACGTCCATCGTGTCCGTGGCGCTGACGTTCGTGGTCAGCTACCTGCTCATCCCGGACATCGGCGGTGACACCTCGCTGTGGATCAAGCTGTCGGCCATCATCACCTGCGGCACCCTGGCCGGCGCCATCATCCCGGAGGCCATCAAGGCCTTTACCTCCACGGAGAGCCGCCACGTTCGCGAGGTCGTCAAGGCCAGCCGCGAGGGTGGCGCGTCGCTCAACGTCATCTCCGGCCTGGTCGCGGGTAACTTCTCCGCGTACTGGATGGGTCTCATCATCGCGGGCCTGATGGGTCTGGCCTACTGGTTCAGCACCATGGGCGTGGGCGCGCTGATGATTGCCCCCGCGGTGTTCGCGTTCGGCCTGGTGGCCTTCGGCTTCCTGGGCATGGGCCCGGTCACCATCGCGGTGGACTCGTACGGTCCGGTGACGGACAACGCGCAGAGCGTCTACGAGCTGTCCCTCATCGAGAACGTCCCCAACGTGCACGCGGAGGTCCAGAAGGACTTCGGCTTCGCGTTGGACTTCGAGAAGGGCAAGCAGTACCTGGAGGAGAACGACGGCGCGGGCAACACGTTCAAGGCGACCGCGAAGCCGGTGCTCATCGGTACGGCCGTCGTGGGCGCCACGACGATGATCTTCTCCATCATCGTGCTGCTCGTCGGAACCACGACCAACAGCGCGGGCCTCCAGGTCCTCAACGCGGCCAACACGCAGAACCTGTCGCTCTTGCACGCGCCCTTCCTGCTGGGCCTCATCACCGGCGGCGCCATCATCTACTGGTTCTCCGGCGCCTCCATGCAGGCGGTGTCCACGGGCGCCTACCGCGCGGTGGAGTTCATCAAGGCGAACATCAAGCTGGAGGGCGTGGAGAAGGCCAGCGTGGCCGACTCCAAGAAGGTGGTGGAGATCTGCACCCAGTACGCGCAGAAGGGCATGATCAACATCTTCCTGGGCGTCTTCTTCAGCACCCTCGCCTTCGCCTGCTTCGAGGCCTACTTCTTCGTGGGCTACCTCATCTCCATCGCCATCTTCGGTCTGTACCAGGCCGTGTTCATGGCGAACGCCGGCGGCGCGTGGGACAACGCGAAGAAGCTGGTGGAGACGGAGCTGAAGGCCAAGGGCACGGAGCTGCACGCGGCCTGCGTCGTGGGCGACACGGTCGGCGACCCGTTCAAGGACACCTCGTCGGTGGCCCTCAACCCGGTCATCAAGTTCACCACGCTGTTCGGCCTGCTCGCGGTGGAGCTGTCCGTGGAGCTGGAGGCCGCGGGCCAGGGCACGCTGCTGCGCGTCTTCTCCGCGGTGTTCTTCGTCCTGTCGATGTTCTTCGTGTACCGCAGCTTCTACGGCATGCGCATCGAGAGCGTTGTCTCCAGCGAGCTGAAGTCCGAGGCGCAGGTCAAGGCGGCCTGAGCTAGCAGCGCGAAGTGAGAACGGCGGCGGGGTGCCTCACGGCGCCCCGCCGCTCTTCTTTTCAGCGGCCCCAGGCTCGGGAGGTCAGCCGCCGATGCCCTCGGGGTCCGTGGCCAGTTCCCCGCCCAGGTGCATGCCCGTCTGGCAGCGGTAGTCGGTGAACAGCGAGGCCACCACCGCGGACAGGCCCACCAGCACGTGCACCGCGGCCACCGCGGGCCTGCGCTTCGCGTACCCCAGCACGAAGGGTGCGGCCACCGCCCCCAGCCCATAGACGTAGTCCGCGATCTCATGCGCTTCGATGGGGATGAGCTTCGTGAGGCTCAGCCGGTAGTCGGTGAGCAGCGACACGCCCAGTGCGGCGCCGCCCAGCACCCACCCGGCCGCCTTCGCCGCGCCTCCGCCCGACGCGAGGCCCGCCGCCACCAGCGCGGCGCCACCCGCGTAGTCCAGCAGCGAGTGCACGTCCTGCGGCACCACGCGGCGCAGCGGCAGCCGGCCGAGCAGGGGCCGCGACAGGATGCCCGCCGCCGCGCTGTGGTCCACCAGCCGGCGCCACTCCCTTTGCACGGCGCGCTCGGGGCGCGGGGGGACGGGGGGCAGCGGGTTCGCGGCTTGGACCTCGTACATGACGTGCTCCTCTCCTTCCGTCCGGGCGCACTGGGGGGACGGGCCCCTGAGGCCAACGGTAGCCACGCCTCCGTCCCGGGACGCGGGCCCTCGCCGCCCTCCCGCCCGCCTGCTTGCGACCGCAGGGGGTGGGCTGCCCGCCTACCCGTTGAACTGTTGGCTGGTGGGCAGGGGGGCTTCCATCCACCCTGCCCCGCCGGGCAGACTTCTGTCCGCACTCAGGCCCTCACATTTCGAGAGGACCGACCGCCCCCGGGCGGGTGGGTGCCGCGCCCCACCAACAAAGAGAAGACGATTCATGGCTACCGGTACGGTGAAGTGGTTCAACGATGCGAAGGGCTTTGGCTTCATCACGCAGGACGGTGGTGGTGAGGACGTGTTCTGCCACCACAGCGCCATCAACATGGATGGCTTCCGCACCCTGGCCGAAGGCCAGAAGGTGGAGTTCGAGGTGACCCGCGGCCCCAAGGGCCTCCAGGCCCAGAACGTCCGCGCCGCCTGATCAGTCATCCCGGGCTCCTGCCCTGGTCCCGGAAGCCCGGTCTCGCGTGCGCGCGACCGGGCTTCTTCATTTTTACAACCGGCCGGGAAGGGAAAACGCGCAATCCCTTTCAAACCTTCCAACCTCCCGAGATTCAAAGGGGGGGCTGGTGAAAGTTCGAAAGACGTCTGTTAGGCTTTGTTCCGCGAGGGAGGGCGCACCATGTTTGAAGTGACCAATGATGTGAGCCGCAAGACCATCACCGCCCGCATGAGCGGCTTCATGCGGCCGAACGAGATGAAGGAGTACGTGGCCGTCTATCGGAAGGCCACGGACAGCTACAACGGCGGGCGGCACCTGGTGCTGGCGGACATGCGGGGCCTGCGCCCGCTGGAGCCGGAGTCGGCGAGCCTGTTCTCCGAGGTCATCAGCCACGGTCGCAAGAATGGCTGCGTGATGTGCGCGCACGTGTCGGACTCCACCATCGCGCGGCTGCAGACGGCCCGCGTGGCGTCGGAAGCGTCCCCCAACGACGACATCACGGTGGACTGCGTGTCGCTGGAGGAAGCGCAGAACCAGCTCGCCAAGGCGCGCACGCGGCTGTCGCTCACCGGCGACGGCTACGCTTCCGCCGGTCGCTGAGGCCTCGCGAGCCGGCCCCCCGAAGGGGTTCTCAGGAAGCCCCGTCTCCGGCCAACGTCCGGAGACGGGCCCCCGGCCCCTGGTTCTTCCAGGACACCCGGCAGGTCACATCAACCTCGGTAAAGGCATACACCTCCACGCGAGGCTCCGCGGCACCGGTGGCGCGCAAGCCCTCCAGAGTGCCCCCCGCGTGAAGACCCGGATGAAACACCTGTTTCATCCCATCCACACCTGTATACATGTATTGTTACTGCCCGGGCGGAACCTCCGCCGGGCGCGCGCCCACCGTGCGCAGACACTCCCGGACCCCTGAAAAACAGCGGGGCGCGAGGGAGGTCCCCTCGCGCCCCAGGCTCCAGGCTTCAGGCAGGACGGCGGCGCTCGCTGGCGGCCGGGGCTCAGGCCGCGCGGTCGGGCGCCACGTGCACGTCCACGGGCGACGTGGCGTGCGTGCCCGGCGTCTTGGGCTTCTTGCGGCCGAAGGACAGCTTCTCCATGGCCGCGAACACCACCGGCACCACCAGCAGGGTGAGGAAGGTGGAGGTGATGACGCCGCCGATGACGGCGATGGCCATGGGGGCGCGGAACTCGGAGCCGGTGCCCGTGCCCACGGCGGTGGGCACCATGCCGATGGCCATCGCGGCGCTCGTCATGAGGATGGGGCGCAGGCGGCGGGGGCCGGCCTTGAGCAGGGCCTCGTCCACGGAGTCGCCTTCCCGCAGGTGGTGCAGGGCGCCGTCGATGAGGAGGATGGCGTTCTTGGTGACGAGCCCCATCAGCAGGATGACGCCAATCATCGCGCCCAGGCTGAGGTGGTAGTTGGTGACGACGAGTCCCAGGAGCGCGCCCACGAGCGCCAGCGGCAGCGACACCATGATGGTGAACGGGTGCTTGAAGGACTCGAACTGGCTGGCGAGCACCATGTAGATGAAGACGAAGGCCAGGCCGAAGGCGGCGCCGAACGCGTCGTTCTGCTCATCCAGGCTCTTGATCTGCCCGTCGTAGACGATGGCGTAGCCGGGAGGCAGGGGCTTGGCGGAGATGGCGGCCTTGAGCTGCGTGGCCACGTCACCCAGCGCGGCGCCCTTGGCGAGCTGGGACACGACGGCCACCTGGCGCTCGCGGTTCTCGTGCTCGATGACGCTGGGGCCGTCCTTGAGCGACACGTTCGCCACGTCCGTCACCTGCCGCAGCCCCTTGGGCGTGGACACCATGAGCTGGCGCACGCGCTCCGGGTTGGCGCGGTCGCGCTCCTGGAGCCGCACGCGGATGTCCGTCTCGTCGGTGCCCTCGCGCAGCTTGGCGGACACGTCACCGTCGATGGCGAGCCGCAGCTGCGTGGCGAGCGCGGCCGCGGACAGGTCCACGTCCGTGGCGCGCGCCCGGTCGATCTGCACCTGGAGCTCCGGCTTGGCCGGGTTGGAGTCCACGCGCACGTCGGACGTGCCCAGGCCGCGCAGGATGCCGGCGACGCGCTGGGCCTCCTCGTTGACGCGCTTCAGGTCGGGGCCCACCACGCGGACCATGATGGGGTACCAGTCGCCCAGGCCTTCGATGGACGGGGGGTCCGACAGGGTGATGGCGGTGGACACCAGGTTGGGGACCAGCAGCGCGCGGGCCTCCTCCTTGATGACGGGGATGCTCTTGGTGCGCGCGTCCTTGGCCACGGTGAGCACGCGCATGCGCGCCTTGTAGACGTCTCCGCTGGGACCGACGGTGGTGTAGATGTCGGTGACCTCCGGAATCTGTTTGATCAGCTTCTCCGCCTCCGCGGCGCGCTCGGTCGTCTGGGCGAGGCTGGCGGAGTCAGGCAGCTGCAGCTCGACGATGAGCTGCGAGCGGTCCTCCGCGCTCATGAACTCCACCCCCAGGCGGCTCGCGGCGCCGAACGACAGCACCAGCGCCAGCAGGGTGAGGCCCGCGGTGGTCCACTTGTGGCGCAGCACCCAGCCCAGGATGCGGGCGTAGGCGTTCTCCGTGCCCTCCAGGAACCGGCGCAGGGCGCGGAACACGGCGGCCTCCTGGTGCACCTCGCCGGGCTTGCGCGCCTTGGCGAAGCGCGCGGACAGCATGGGGTCCAGGGTGAAGGAGATGAACAGCGAGATGACCACGGCCACGGAGATGGTGATGCCGAACTGCTTGAAGAACTGGCCCACGATGCCGGGCATGAACGCCACCGGGATGAACACCGCCACCAGGGACAGCGTGGTGGCGAGCACGGCGAGGCCGACGTCCCGGGTGCCGTTGGACGCGGCGCTCATGGGGTCCTCGCCCTGCTCCAGCCGGTGGGTGATGGCCTCACGCACCACCACCGCGTCGTCGATGAGCAGACCGATGGCCAAGGACAGCGACAAGAGCGTCATCTGGTTGAGCGAGTAGCCCAGCACGTACATCACGAAGAACGTGCCAATGACGGACGTGGGCAGCGCGAGCGCGGAGATGAACGTGCCGCGGGGGTCGAGCAGGAACATCAGGATGATGAGCACCGCCATCAGGCCGCCGAAGATGATGGCGATCCACACCTCGTGGGTGTTGGCGCGGATGAGCTCCGACTGGTCGATGAGCAGCGTGGCCTGGAAGCCCTGCCCCACCACCGGCCCCATCTGCGCGAGCGACTTCTTCACCGCGTCGCTGACGGCCACCGTGTTGGAGCCCGGCTGCTTCACGATTTCGAGCACGACGGCGTCCCGGGCGTTGAGGCGCGCGGTGGTGCGGCGCTCGGCGACGCCGTCCGTCACGGTGGCGATCTCCTCCAGGCGCACCTGCGCGCCCGTGGTGCTGCGGGCGACGGGCAGCATCCGCAGGTCGTCCACGCTGGTGAACTCGCCCATGGAGCGCACCGTCAGCTCGTTGGGCCCCAGCTGGAGCCGACCCGCGGGCAGGTTGAGGTTCTCCGTGCCGATGCGCTGGGCCACCTGCGCGGGCGTGACGCCCACGGCGCGGGCCTTGTCCAGGTCGATGTCCACCTGGATCTCCCGCGAGTCGCCGCCGGTGATGCGCACCTCGGCCACGCCGGCGATCTGCGCGAGCGCGGGCTTGAGGCGGTCATCCAGCAGCTTGCGCAGCGCCTGGGACTTCATGTCCGCGGAGACGGCGTAGGTGAGGATGGGCGTGGCGGACAGGTCCACGCGGCTGACGATGGGGGCGTCCGCGTCGGTGGGCAGCTTGTTGACCGCCTGCCCCACCTTGTCGCGCACGTCCTGCACGGCGGTGTCCAGGCTGGTGCCCAGGGTGAAGGACACGATGACGGTGCCCACGTTCTCCCGGCTGAAGGAGTGGATCTTGTCCACGCCGCTGATGCCGGCGACCGCGTCCTCCAGGGGCTTGATGACCTGGGTCTCGATTTCGCCCGGGCCCGCGCCCTTGTAGAGGGTGTTGACCACCACCACGGGGAAGCTGACGTCCGGGTAGAGGTCGGTGCCCAGGCGCTTGAGGCCCATCAGCCCCAGCACCACGAGCAACAGGGACAGCATGGCCGTGAACACCGGCCGACGGATGGAGACGTCACTGAGAATCATGAAGGGCTCACGTCGCCACGGCGCAGGGCCACGGCGAAAAAGGGCGGCGGCGGGCTACTTCACGGAGACGCGGCTGCCGGGGGACATGGCGGGCGTGGGATAGTCCACGACCTGCTGGAGGGCGGACGGGGCCAGCACCACCACCTCGCGGTCGCGGCGCTCCAGCACCTGCACGTCCACGCGCTGCAGCGCGCCGCCGTTGACGACGAGCACGTGGTCCCCGTTGGAGGAGGACAGCGCCGTGGTGGGCAGCACCTGGGCGTCCTTCATGTCGCCCAGCTTCAGCATCGCGCGCGCCAGCGTGTGGGCCACGAAGCGGCCGTCCGCGTTGGGCACCGAAATCTCCACCGGCACGCGGCGGGTGGTGGGATCCGCGGAGGGCAGGATGGTGCGCACCACGGCCTCGTCGGTGGACGCGCCGCCGCCCAGCGACACCACGCGCACCTTGGCGCCGGGCTTGAGCAGCGCGCGCGCGGACTCCGCCACGGTGGTGCGGAAGACGAGCGTGTCCAGCTGCTCCAGGGTGAAGAGCGGCGTGCCCGGGCCCACCGTGGCGCCCGTCTGGTCCGGGGACTCGATGAGCGTGCCGTTGAAGGGCGCCTTCAGGTCGTGCCGGCGGCGCGACGCGCGCGCCTGGGACAGCTGCGCCTTCGTGGCCAGCACCTGCGCCTGGGCCTGCGCGGCGCTCGCGGTGGAGCTGCGGTGCTGCAATTCGCTGATGCCTCCGCCCACGCTGAGCTTCTCGTTGCGCTCGGCGGCGTCCTTCGCGATGGAGGCGGCGGCCTCCGCGGCGGCGACCGCGGCCTCGGCGCCGGCCACCTGCGCGTCGACGATTTCGGAGTTGAGCTGGGCGAGCACGTCGCCCTTCTTCACGGCCTGCCCCTTCTGGATGCGCACCACCTCCAGGCGGCCGCCCACCTCGAAGCCCACCTGGAGGCCCTGGGCGGGGAACAGCGTGCCCGTCACCTCCTCGGAGGCGGAGGCCTGTTCGGTGCGGGCGGAGACGACCTTCACGGCCGGCGCGGCCTTGTCGGTGGCGGCCTTGTCGGCGGACGGGGGCGGCGCGGACGCGTTCGCCTTGTCGCAGGCGGTGAGTGCGAGCGCGGCGGCCACGCCCACGGCGGCGAAGGCGCGGGAGGCGGAGGGCTTCGTGGACGTTTTCACGGGCGTTTCCTCGGAGGACGGTGCGGGTTGGCCGCGCGGGCGTGACGCCGGCGCGTGGAAGGAGCAGGAGGCGTGCGGGCGGAGACGGCGACGGGGCCCGTCATGAGCACGGGCGCGGACAGGGGTTCACGGGGCGCGGTGCCCTCGTGCATCAGGCGCTGGAGGCTGGAGGCCCAGGTGGCCAGGTCCGGCTTCTGGGTGAGGCGGCCCATCTGCCGGGCCAGCAGCAGGTACGTGCCCACGACGAAGGAGCCGAAGAGGCCCGGCTCCACGTCCGGCGCCTCCGCCCCGCAGCCCCACAGGTTGCGGAACTCCTGGGAGATGCGGTCGACCTCGCGGTCCACCACGTCCCACATGACGGACTCGAAGGAGGTGCCCTGGCTGCCGACGATGAGCGCGGTGAGCACCTCGCGGCTGGACCACATGAGCTCCAGCATCTCCAGGTCCTGCTCCGCCTGCATGCGCAGGAAGTCCCGGTAGCGCTCCGTGCGCGCGGTGACGTCCGCGGGGCCCGGGTGGCCGTGCTCCGCGCGGAAGCGCTCCAGGCACGCCAGGCGCTTCTGGCCCACGCGCTCCAGGTCGCCCAGGAACGCCTCCACGAGGCGTCCGAAGAGGGCCTCCTTGGAGGGGAAGTGCAGGTAGAAGGCGCCCTTGGACAGCCCGCTGGCGGCGGTGATGTCCCCGATGCGCGCGCCCTTCACGCCCTTGCGAGCGAACTCCGCCCGCGCCGCGGCGATGAGCGCGTTCCGGGCCTTGGGGTCTGCGGGGCGGGACATGACGGGCGCATTCCTAACC
>NZ_RAWB01000325.1 GCF_003612055.1 Corallococcus llansteffanensis | reverse complement strand
GGGCTGAATTCGGCGACGATGACGGTGATGTCGTCGCGCTGGGGCTGACCGGCGCTGTAGGCGCGCACGTCCGCGAGGAGCGCGTCGCGCAGGGCGTCGGCGGGGAGGTTGGCGTTGGCCTGGAGCGCGGCGGCCAGCCGCTGCGTGCCGTACAGCCGGTTGGCGCCGTCGCGCGCCTCGGTGAGGCCGTCCGTGTACCAGACGACGATGTCGCCGGGCCGCAGCTGCGCCTGGCGCGAGGTGAACTGCGACGCCACGCTCGCGCCCAGCAGCGGGCCGCGCGCGGGCAGGGACGCCATCTGCCCGCTGTGGCGGTTGAAGACGGCGGCCGCGGGGTGTCCGCCCGCCGCGTAGTCGATCTGGCCGTTGTAGACGTCGATGACCGCGAGCGCGCTGGACATCTGGTGCTCGCCCCGGCCCACGTTGGCCAGCGTCACGTTGAGCGCGGTGATGAGCATCTGCGCGTGCACCTGCGACGGCTCGCGCAGCGTCATCGCGGAGGCGAAGCCGCTGGTGGCGCTGGTGGCCACGAGCGAGGTGGACAGGCCGTGGCCCGTCACGTCCCCGATGCCGATGACGACCCGCCGGTCATCCAGCGCGGCGCGGAACCACCAGTCGCCGCCGCACGCGTCCGCGGGCACCACGAGCCCCGCCAGCCGCAGGGGGCCCACCGTCACCGCGTCGCGGCCGGGCAGGAGCGTCTCCTGCACCGTGCGCGCGAGCGACACCTCGCGCTCCAGCTGCGCCTTGGCGCGCACGTCCTCCAGCAGCACCTTGATGCGCTCGGCCATGTGGTTGAACACCACGCCCAGCGTCGTCACCTCGCGGCCCGCGCCCGGCGCCGTGCCCGCGCGAGCGCCCAGGTCACCGGCGGCCAGTTGCATCACCTTGCCGGTGAGCGCGCCCAGGGGCCGGGTGATGCGGCGGCTCTGGTAGGCGGCCAGCACGCCCGCCAGCACCACGAAGCCCAGCCCCAGGCCCACGATGCGCAGCGTGTTGGCGCGCACCGCGGCGTGGTTGGACTCCTCCAGCTCATGGAGCTGCTTCTGCAGGTCCTCCAGCGAGTAGCTGATGACCACCACGCCCTTGCCGCCCTGCGAGCCGTAGTCGAGCGGCTCCTGGAACTCGAAGACGGGCTGCCCGTTGAAGAAGGCGCTCGCCCAGCGGCGCTCCGCGGTGCGTCCCCCGGAGGAGGAGCCCAGCTTCGCGGCCGGGTCGCTGTCCGCGACGAGCTGCGAGTCCGCGTCGAACATCTGCACGCGCAGGATGTTGCGGTTGTCCGCGATGATGGAGCGCGCCACCTCCGTGAGGAACGCGTAGTTGTTGTCGCGCAGGCTGGTGGCGGAGGTGAGCGCCAGGGTGTGGCTCACCGTCTGTCCCAACTCGCGCGCCTGGGACTGGAGCCGCTGGGTGAAGCGGTCCGACGCCGCCGTGAGCGCCGTCTCCGTCGTCTTCGCCGACAGCGACGCCAGCAGGCCCACGATGATGATCACCAGCGCGCCGGTGGTGAGCAGCAGCAGCTGATCCAACCGGAGCCCGCGGATGGCCGCCACGTTGGGCAGCTCGCCCGCTTCCAGGGGGGCGATGAGGGTGTGCGTGGCGTCGGACTGGGGCAGCCCGAGCGCGCCCGTCATCCGGGTGGCCGTGTGGTCGCCCCCCCGGAGGGAGGTCAGCTCCCGGGAATGGGTGCCGGTGGACTCCGGAGGCGGCGGGGGCGTGGCTTCCGGGGCGTCCAGGGACTCATCAGAGCCATCCGGCGCGGAATCGAGGCGCGTGTTCGTACGGGACAAAGGCACACCTGGGGGTGCCCGCATGGGGAATACACGGGCGGGGCGGCGCGGACTGTATCGCACTTCCTCATTGACGCGAGGAGTCTGCCTACCACCCGTTCCCCTCCCAGCGCCCCTTCCCCTGGCCTCCTGGCGGACGGCCAGACAGGGGGATGAATGAGTTCTGCTCATTGCCGCGTCGCGCCACCGGGCCCCGAACGCGGGACGGCGAACACCGGGCCGTGCAGGGTCCTTGAGTCGGGAGCCCGCGTTCGGAGTATAGGGGCCTCCCAATTTCCCCTTCAGAGGTCCTCCGCGCGTGTCACGGCCCCGGCTGATCAAAGAAAACTCCGCGCCGCTTTCGCTCGCCCGAGAGCAGCTCATCCGCATCCACGATCTGATGGTGAAGGCGCGCGTCCTCGAGGAGCGCCTCATCCAGATGTACAAGCAGGGCCACGGCTACTTCTGGATTGGCGGTCCGGGTGAGGAGGCGTTCAACGTCCCCCTGGGCCTGCTGATGAAGGTGGGCCAGGGCCTGGACTACGACTTCCTGCACGGGCACTACCGCCAGTCCGCGACGCTCTTGGCCATGGGCGAGGAGCCCATCGGGGCGCTGCGGCAGATGAAGAACACGGCCACGGACCCCTACTCCGGCGGCCGCAACTTCGCGGGGCACTTCACCCGGCGCGCGAAGAACATCGCGCCCATCACGTCGCCCATCGAGGTGCAGTACTCCATCGCGCCGGGCACGGCGATGGCGCAGAAGCGCCACGGCGGCGAGGGCATCACCATCGTGACCGGCGGCGACGCGGGCACGGCCGAGGGTGACTTCCCCACCTGCCTCGTGTGGAGCAGCCGCCCGGCCAACCCGCTGCCCATCCTGATCATCGTCACCAACAACAAGTGGGGCATCTCCACCACGGCGGACGGCCAGCACGGCGAGACGAACATCAGCGACCGCGCGCGCGCCTTCAACATCCCGGCGAAGACCATCAACGGCAATGATCCGGTGGAGTCCTACCAGGAGCTCCAGGCCGCGATGGAGTACGTGCGCAAGGAGCGCAAGCCGTTCTTCATCGAAGCGCGGGTGTCGCGCCTGTACGGGCACTCGTCCGCGTCCGGCGCCAACTTCGTGAACGAGGAGCAGGACTGCCTGCGCCTGTTCGAGGCGCGGCTGGAGCAGGAAGGCGTCCTCAGCCGGGAGCAGATGGACGACGTGCGCAACCGCTACAGCGAGGAGCTGGCGGCCGCGGCGCGCACCGTGCGCGACGAACCGCAGCCCACCGGCGACTCCATCTGGAACCACATCTACGCGGAGAAGAACTAACCATGGCGAACATGGCACAGGCCATCCGCATGGCCCTGCACTACGCCGAGGAGAACCTGGGCGTCACCGACATCTTCGGCGAGGACGTGGGCGCCCCGCTGGGCGGCGTCTTCACCTGCACGCAGGGCCTGAAGACGGCGTGGAACAGCCCCCTGGACGAGCGCGGCATCATCGGCACGGCCATGGGCCTGGCGCTCGCGGGCAACCGGCCCGTCGCGGAGATCCAGTTCTGTGACTACATCTACAACACCATCGACCTGCTGAAGATCGCGGGCAACACGCACTGGGCGACGCACGGCGACTGGAACCTGCCCATGGTGGTGCGCACGCCCGTGGGCAGCGGCATCCGCGGGTCGATGTACCACTCGCATTCCTTCGACGCGACGATGACGCACATCCCCGGCTGGAAGGTGGTGATGCCCTCCACCCCGCTGGACGCGTACGGCCTGCTCATCTCCGCGTGCCAGGATCCGAACCCGGTGATGTTCCTGGAGCCCAAGGCGCTGTTGCGCGTCAAGGGCGACGAGCGCATCCCGGGCGAGCCCGACGACGACCGCGCGCTGTCGAAGCTCATCGACGCGCCGCTGGGGGACCGCTCGCAGTGGAAGCCCCAGTGGCCGGCGCTGGAGCCGTACGCGGTGCCCATCGGCAAGGGCAAGATCGTCCGCGAGGGCACGCAGCTCACCGTGGTCAGCTACGGCCGCACCCTGCCCCTGTGCGCGAAGGCGGCCGCGACGCTCGCGGAGGAGGGCATCAGCGCTGAGGTCATCGACCTGCGCTCGCTGTGGCCCTACGACTGGGAGCTCATCAAGGCCTCCGTCCAGAAGACGGGCCGCGTCCTGTACGTGAACGAGGACACCGAGGTGACGAACTTCGGCGAGCACCTGGTGCGCCGCACGGTGGAGGAGCTGTTCTACTCGCTGCTCGCGCCGCCCCGGCTGGTGGCCGGCAAGTTCATCCCGGGCATCGGCCTGGCGGACGCGCTGGAGATGGCGTCGGTGCCGCAGCAGGCGGACATCACCGCCGCCCTGCGCTCGCTGGCGGGCGAGCAGCCCTGACGGGTTGCACCCACACGGCGCGTCACTGCCGCCGCGCCTGAAGTTCTTTCCGGGCCGTCGTTCCTCTTTGGAGGTCCGACGGCCCTGTCGTTAGTATCGCGAATGCCTTGTCCCAGCCCATCGTCCGCACCATGACCCCTGCTCCCGACGCCAACGCCTTCCGCATCCGCCGCGCGCGTCGAGGTGATGCCGAGGTCATGGCTCTGCTCCTGCGCGAGCTGGGCTACCCCCAGGGCACCGACCAGCAGACCGTGCACTGGGTCATCAGCCATCCGGAGATCGAGATCTTCGTGGCCGGCGACCCGCAGGACCGCGCGGTGGGCATGGTGTCCTTCTCCCACCGTCCCCAGCTGCGGCTGCGCGGGCGCGTGGCCACCGTGGACGAGCTCGTCGTGTCCGAGGGCTGGCGCCGCCGCGGCGTGGGCCGGGCGCTGCTCGCGCAGGTGGCCCAGCGGGGCAAGGTGCTGAGCGTCAAGCAGCTCCAGCTCATCGCCCCGCTCAACGTCACCGACGAGACGCGCGCCTTCTACAAGGCGTGTGGCTACGTCGAGGGCGACTCCGGCGTGTTCCGCCACGCGGAGAGCGAGACGAAGCTGTAGTCGAGGTGGGGGGCGCCGTCGCCGCAGCCCCGGCTCGTGGCCAGGGGCTCGCGGCCGGCGCCTGCTGCTTCAGCGCCGCCGGAAGCTCGCGATGACGCGGCGCAGGCGCTCGTGGTCCTCTTCGCTCACGTCGATGAAGCGCACGCCGATGGCCTCCGCCTCGTCGCGCACCCAGGCGATGACGCCGGTGAGGTGGAACTCCTCGCCGTCCACCACCATGGCCAGCCGCACCTGCGCGCCCACGTCATAGGACTTGCGCGTGCGCAGGCACAGTCCACCCGCGGACAGGTTGAGTGAGTAGGCCCGCAGCGCGCGCGCCGCGTCCTCGGCTTGCTCGAAGCGCACCTCGAACCGCGCCGCCACACGCTCCTCCGCGCGACGGTTCAAGTACGGGTCTGGTTCGATTGGCTCATCCAACTTCGTGTTCATGCGCACCCTGACCCCCTCGGTCCTGAATCCCGAAGTGTCGGCTGGTTTCCAGGCCCGGTTCAAGGGGCCCCGGGAGGTGGAACGGCTCGTGTAAGTCCCAGATTACTTCCACGCCAGGAGTTTCCGGATGGCTGCGCGTCTCGTGTTGTTGGGTGGTGCCCTGTTGATGGGGTTGTGGGTGGCGGGCTGCGACGACGGAGAGACGATGAAGCCTCCGGCCGATGCGGGGACAGCCGTGGATTCCGGGGTGGATGCCGGTGATTCCGGGCCTGTCGATCCCGGAGACGGCGGCGGGGGCCGTTCGGACTTCACCTGCAACGTGGTGAAGCAGGACGGCTGCGCGGCGGGCCAGAGCTGTCTCTACACGGACCTGCCAGATGGCGGCACGGGCAGCCGGTGCTTCGAGGGCGCGTGTGATCCGGTGCGGCAGGGCTGCGCGTCCGGACAGCGGTGCACCTACGTGCGCTCGGACGCGGGCGACACGCAGCGGCAGTGCGTGGCCGCGGGCACCACCGCCGAGGGCGCGCCGTGCACGCTGGCCGAGTCGCCGCCGGGACAGAGCTACGACACCTGCGCCGCGGGCTTGTACTGCAAGGACGAGGGGCTCTCCGACGGGGGCACCGGCTTCTTCTGCCGGAAGCTGTGCCACGCGACGTCCGACTGCGGCTCGGGGGATTGCAACACGGTGCTGCGCCTGGCCGGCACGCAGGAGCTGCCGCTCGTGTGCGGCCCTCCCTCCGCGCAATGCAACGCGTTCAGCCAGGACTGTGAGAGTCCGCTGGGCTGCTACCCGGCCTCCAACGGGCCGGTCTGCGCGGGCAGCGGCACGCTGGCTCCGGGCGCCGCGTGTGAGTTCAGCAACCAGTGTTCACCGGGAAGCACTTGCGTGGTGTCCGGGGGCACGGGCACCTGCCGGACGCTGTGCCGCTTCCCTTCGGGCGCGCCCGACTGCGCGAGCGGCGGCACCTGCCGGGCCATCACGAACAACGCGGACGTGGGCGCCTGCGTCCCGTGACCCCCGGCGGTCGTCCCCCGGACGTCCGGGCGGAGGGCGACGGCTTTTCCCACGGGGGGCAGGTTTCCACCCCCTCAAGGGGCGGGCTCGGGTCCGCAAGCCCCGGCGTCCCACCCTTGCGGTGGAAGTCATCCGCCGCCGCTTCCGCCAGGGAGGCCTTCCAGGCCACCGGGCCGCTGGCGCGATCCATGAATCATGCGGTCGCCAGGAAAGCAG
Source organism: Corallococcus llansteffanensis (assembly GCF_003612055.1). Classification (GTDB taxonomy): domain Bacteria; phylum Myxococcota; class Myxococcia; order Myxococcales; family Myxococcaceae; genus Corallococcus; species Corallococcus llansteffanensis. Next base: position 5,041 of record NZ_RAWB01000325.1, on the reverse strand, counting down.
GTCGTGCACATTGTCTTGCGCCAGGAGGGTGTGGGTATGGGTCTGCGGAAGGCGCTGCGCTGGAGCTGGGTAGGTGCCCTGGGCCTGTTGGCGGGGTGTGGTGGCATCGAGGACAGCGACGGGGCACCGCCCTCCTCCGGGTCGGGCCGGTCGGACGCGGAGGTCACCGCTCCCGCGCCCACGCAGTCCGTGGAGGCGGCACCCGCCCTGACGCTGCATGACGGCCGCAAGGTACAGGCCACGCCGCCCGTGGCGCCCGCGGCCGTCGCGTTCCAGCCGGGCTTCCACCAGGCGCTGCGCGGCTCCGGCTACGCGGGAAGCCTCACCACGTACCGCCTGCGGGTGCCCGTGGGACGCGCGGGCGCCCGGGTGCGCGTCACCTTCCGTTCCGGCGACGGGTCCATGACGTTGCAGCGGGCCACGGTGGCGAAGGCGGGACCCGGCGGCGCGCTCTCCTCCGCACCCGTGGCCCTCACGTTCAACGGCAAGCCAGGCTTCACCACGGGCACGCGCACGCTGGTGACGTCGGATCCGGTGCCGTTCCCGGTGGGGTTCCGGGACGAGGTGGCCATCTCCTTCGAGGCCCAGGGCTCCATGGGCCAGAGCACCATCGACGCGTTCCCGGGCAGCTACGCGCGCTCCGGCGCATACGCGACGACGCAGGGCGCGCTGGGCGGTCAGGAGTGGGAGAAGGCGATCGCCGTGGCCACGCTGGACGTGGAGGGCGCACCGGGCCGGGCCTTCGTGACCATCGGGGACAGCATCACCGAGGGCTACATGGACACCAAGAACGACACGCGCAACGCGTGGCCGGCCCTGGTGGAGGCGCAGCTCGGGGTGCCGGTGGTGAACTCGGGCGCGTCCGGCCAGGGCTTCTTCGACGCGAACGCCCAGCTGCCGCAGGAGGTGCTCGCGATGCAGGGCTTCACCGACTGCATCGTGCTGCTGGGCACCAACGACCTGGCGAGCGACCTGACGGTGGCGAAGCTGGAGCAGCGGATGACCGAGCTCTTCGATCAGCTCCAGCCCCGGTGCAGGCTGTGGGTGAGCACGCTCTTGCCCAAGGAGAAGACGAACTACGGCAGCTACGAAGAGGTGAAGGCGCAGCGCCACGAGTTCAACGCGTGGATCCGCGGGCAGACGCGCGCGGAGGTCATCGACCTGGAAGCGGTGACGCGCCAGCCGGGCAACGTGGACCTCTTCCTGGACGGGCTGGAGGTGGACGGCATCCACCCCTCCGCGCAGGGCCACCGCGTGATGGCCAACGAGGTCGTGCGGGTGCTCAAGGAGAAGGGCGGCCTGTAGCCACGGGCGCACCCGCTGGAAAGCGTGCTGGGGGATTGAATAGGTTCGGGGCCACCGCGTCCGTGCGGTGCCCCCGGGTTTTCTTCCTTCACGGAGCCGTCATGCGTGCCCTGTCCGCAAGCCTCGTCGTCGCCTGCCTCGCCCTGCCCTCGCTCGTCCACGCCTCCGCGCTGCGCTGCGACAACAAGCTCGTCTCCGAGGGCGCCTCCAAGGCGGACACGCTGATGAAGTGCGGCGAGCCCCTGACGAAGGAGAGCCGCACGGAGGTCATCAGCAACAAGGTCAAGGTGAGCAGCCCGGACCGCACGGAGCAGGTCTCCCAGGAGGTCTTGTCCTCGGTCACCATCGAGGAGTGGACCTACAACTTCGGGCCCCACCGGCTCATGCAGACGGCCATCTTCCGCAACGGCGTCCTGGTGGACGTGCGCAGCGGCTCCTACGGCCGGTAGCGCCCTGCCCCCTACGCGGGGATGGCGGTGCCTTCGAGCAGGCCGTGCTTCTGGAGGAGCGCGGCCAGCGCGGGGGGCGCCAGCATCCAGTCCTCGCGGGTGGGCACCCAGCGTACCGGGGCCTGGACGGCGGAGAGCCGCGCGTTCACCTCCGCGATCATCGGGGCGAAGGTGGGCTGCGGGAGGTCCCAGCTCCCCACCCCGGCGACCACCTCCACGCCCCCGGGATCCACCCGCACGGCGGGCTGCCCCTGCAGCGGCTTCACGGAGAAGCCCGGCAGGTACGGCTGCATCGCGGCGGACAGCCGCTCCAGCAGCGTCGGATCCTCGAAGGGATGGGCGCCCTCGAAGTCGAAGAAGGTGGGCAGCTGCGCCTGGAGCTCGTCGCGCAGGGGGTTGTCCTTGCTGTCGCGCCAGGCGTGCTCCGCGAGGACGCGGGCCTCGAAGGGGACGCGGATCTCCCAGCGCTCCAGGAGCGCGAGCAGCTCCGCCACGCGCTCCACCTCCTCCCACGGCGGCTCCACCCGCTGGAGCCAGGACACCTCCGACACCGTCTGGCCCCGGCGCACGCCCGACACCCGGTCGCCCTGGCGCAGCTGGAAGGGGGGCGCCTGGGTGAACTCCGGATCCGGATAGAGGGCGGTGTGGACCTGTCCCGTGCCCTCGTCCGGACGCAGGCGCGCGAAGCCGTGCTTCGGGTTGATCTCCTCGACGGTGAACGTCTCCTGGGCCATCGCGCGGTCTCCTCAGTGCTGGGTGCTGCCTTGCCGTGTCTGTTCTCTTAACCGGTGTTGCGCATGCCCGCAGCGATGCCGTTGAGCGCGAGGAGGAGCGGCCGGTCGCAGGCCGTGTCACCGTCGCGCTTGCGCTTGAGCAGCTCCACCTGGAGGAAGGACATGGGGTCCACGTAGGGGTTGCGCAGCGCGATGCTCCGCTGGAGCTGGGGGTTGTTGTCGAGCAGCTTCCCCTCCCCCGTCAGCGTCTTCACCGCGCGGCGCGTGCGCGCGTGCTCCTGCTGGATGCGCAGCCACAGGGGCCGCGTGGACGCGGGGGCCAGCTTCGCGTACCGCGCCGCGATGGCCATGTCCGTCTTCGCCAGCACCATGGTCACGTTGTCGATGACCGCGTGGAAGAAGGGCCACTCCCTGTACATGCGCTGCAGGAGCGCCGCGCCCTCGGGCGTGGCCGCGTACTCCTCCAACGCGGCGCCCACGCCGTACCAGCCCGGGACGATGGCGCGCGTCTGCGTCCAGGCGAAGCTCCACGGGATGGCGCGCAGCGTCTCCAGGCCCCCCGCCTTGCGCTTGCTGGGGCGCGAGCCGATGGGCAGCGCGGCGATCTCCTCCACCGGCGTGCCCGTCATGAAGAACTCCACGAAGCGCGGGTCGTCCCACACGAGCGCCCGGTACGCCTTGCGGCCGGCCTCCGCGAGCTGGTCGAACGCGGCGCGGAAGGCCGTCTCGTCCTCCGGGGACGGACGCGGCTGCGCGTCGAGCGTGTGCAGCAGCACGCCGCCCACCACCAGCTCCAGCGTGCGCTGCGCCAGCTCCGGGCGCGCGTACTTGTGGTCCATCGCCTCGCCCTGCTCGGTGGCCTTGTAGGCCCCGGCCACCGTGCCCGGCGGCAGCGCGAGGATGGCCGTCTGGGCGGGGCCGCCGCCGCGCGCCACCGTCTCGCCGCGGCCGTGAAACAGGCGCAGGGGCACCTCGTGCTCGTCCGCCACGTGGGTGAGCGCCACCTGCGCGCGGTACAGCGCGGCGCTCGCGGCGAGCAGGCCCACCTCCTTGCCGGAGTCGCTGTAGCCCACCATCACCTCCTGCACGCCCCGGCCCCGGAGGTGCTGGCGGTACTCCGGGTGCGCGAACAGCGCGCGCAGCACGTCCGGCCCTGAGTCCAGCGCGCCCAGCTGCTCGAAGAGCGGCGCCACGTCCACGGTGGCGCACTGGCGCTCCGCGTCCCAGAGGCCCGCGTGCTTCAGGCACTGGAACGCCGCCAGCACGTCCTCCGCGGTGGAGGCCATGGAGAGGATGAGCGTGCGGCAGACGGACTCGCCGCCCTCGTCCTGCCCTTCGCGCAGCTTCGCCAGCACCGCCAGGAGCCGCGCGCCGCCCTCCGACGGAGGAGGCCCCCCGGCGAGGGAGGCCGCCGCGCTCACCGCGTCCTCCGCGGGCGCGCGCACCTCCAGTTCGCCCAGGCCCAGGCCCAGCGCGCGGACGCGCTCGGACATGCGGCGCACCTCGCGCAGCCCCGCGGTCTCCGCGCGGGCCGCGAAGAGCGAGCGCTCCAGCACCGCCAGGTCGTCGCCCAGCGCCTCCGGGGAACGGTAGGCCTCCGGCGCCAGCGTGGACGGCAGGCCTTCACGGCGGGCCAGCACGTGCCGGAGCGCCAGCATCAGCCGCTCCTCCATGAAGCGCAGCTTGCGGCGCCAGGGCTCGCCCGACGTGCGCGGCCCCTGCTGCTTCGCCACGTCCGGCAGTGCCCTGGCGTCCTCCTCCAGCGAGCGCTCCAGTTCCTGCGTGGGGCGCGCGTGCCGCTCCGACTGCGACAGCATCCCGCCCAGCCGCTCCACGTCGCGCAGCAGCAGCCGCAGGCCCCGGGCGCGGTGCGCGCGCAGCGTGTCCGCGAACACCTCCGGCGTCACCAGCGGGTTGCCGTCCATGTCGCCGCCCACCCACGAGTGCACGCGCACCGGGGTGTCCAGCGCGCCCAGGGGCTCGCCGTAGGCGCGCTCGAAGGCCCAGTCCAGCGCCTCCGGCAGCCGGGACACGGGCTCCGCCAGCATCTCCTCCACGTACCAGTGGACGTTCTTCACCTCGTCGCCCACGGTGGGGCGCTCGCGGCGCAGCTCGTCCGTCTGCCAGAGCGCGGTGATCTCCTCGCGCATGGACGCGAGGTTCTCGGCGGACTCGCGCGGGGTGAGCGCGCACCGGTCGCGCTCCTCCAGCAGTCGCGCCAGCCGGTAGAGCTTCTCCAGGAGCGTGCGGCGGACCGCCTGCGTCGGGTGGGCGGTGAAGGTCAGCGTCACCTTCAGCGTCCCCAGCGTCTCGCGGACCTTGTCCGCGCTCACGCCCGCGTCCTTCAGCGTCTGCAGCGTCGCCTCCAGCGAGCCCCGCTGGGGCCGGGTGGCGGTGGGGCTCGCGTGGGCCCGCGCGCGGCGGATGCGGTGGTGCTGCTCCGCCAGGTTGACCAGCTGGAAGTAGACGGAGAAGGCGCGCAGCACCGGCTCCACCTGCTCCGACGGCAGCCGCCGCAGCACCGCCGCCAGCTCCGCCGCGCGCGGGCCCACG
>NZ_RAWB01000324.1 GCF_003612055.1 Corallococcus llansteffanensis | reverse complement strand
CCCAGCCACACCCCCCTGCCTCTCAATGACATCCGCCTGTCCTTTCCAGTGCTTGGCTGCGCTCCCCCGCTTACTGTGCAGACCTGGGGCCATGCCGTGTCAGCGTCTTCTTTCACGGACAAAGCCCCTGGTCACTGCCGACCCAGGGTCAAATCGTGGTAAAGCTGGGGAGGGCCTACATTTCAGTGATTCAGGAATAATGTGCAATGGCGTAAGTTTTCGGGCAGACTGGATGAATCCGCAAGCCGGGGGCCCAGAGGGTCGGCCGGAAGAGGGGGGCAACAGGAGGTTTCCGACGTGATCGCTTCGACTGCTCCCATCCGTTGCCTGCTCTATCCCTCGTTGGGGGAGATCCGGGAGCATGTCCGCGTGGAGTTGTTCGCGCGGGCCCTGTCGGAGCGGCTGGGCCGGCCGGTGGTCATGACCATCGCCCCCACCTATGAGGCGCTGGAGGCGGAGCTCGTCGCGGGCCGCGTGGACATGGCCTGGGGCACCGCCGAGCAGTGCAACGCCTTCGAACCGCAGGCCCGGGCGGTGCTTCGCGCGGTGCGTTCGGGAAGCTGGCACTACCACTCCGCGCTGGTGTGCCGCGCGGACGCGCCCCTCACCCTGGAGACGCTCCAGGGCAAGCGCGTGGCGTGGGTGGCGCCGCGCTCCACCGGCGGACACCTGCTGCCCGTGCGCCACCTGGAGTCGCTGGGGCTGCGCCCCGACAAGCTCTTCTCCGAGCAGCGCTTCCTGGGCACCTACCGCAAGGCGCTGGACGCGGTGCTGCGCGGCGAGTCGGACGTGGCCGCCATCTTCTCCAACCACACCGACGCGCTCGCCATGCGCGCCACGCTGACGTCGTACCTGGGCGCGGACGCGCCGCAGCTCGCCCCCTTCCTCTTCACCATCTCCACGCTCGCCGACGGCCTCATCCTCACCAGGCGCCTGTCGGAAGCGGACACCGAGCAGCTGGTCTCCGTCCTCACCCGGATGAACACCGACGGCGCGGGCCTGGAGATGCTCATGGGGCCCTTCCGGGTGGAGGGCTTCATCCGCTCGCCCGGCCCCGGCGCGCCCGTGTCCGCCCCGCGCCCCTCGCAGGGCGCCGAGTACGTGGTGGGTGAGCTGGACACCCAGGGCCGCTGCCTGAGGCTGTGGTCCCCGTCCGGCCGGGCCTTCGGCCGCGACGTGCGCGACGTGGAAGGGCGCACGCTGGACCAGGCCCTGGGCTCCGAGGCGAGCGAGCCCCTCATGTCCCTGGTCCGCGCGGTCAACCGGGGCGGCTCCGACGGACGGCTGGAGTACCGGCTCACCGTGGACGGCGAGGAGAAGTTCTACGCGGCGGAGGTCACCCCCTGCGCTCCGGCGCTCGGCGACAACGGCGTGCGCCTGGGCCTGCTGGTGCGCGACGTGTCCGGGATGCGGTCGCTGGAGGATCCGCTGTACCGGCTGGCGTCGTTCCCGCTCCTGCACCCGGAGCCGCTGCTGGAGCTGGGCATGGACGGGGCGCTGCGGTACTCGAACCCCGCCACCCACGTCGCGTTCCACGACCTGGTGGAGCGCGGCCCCACGCATCCGCTGGTGCACGCGGCGCTCACCTGGGCCTGGCGGGGCATGCCTCCGGGCGAGCCCGCGCCCACGGTGCACCTGGACGGCCGCTACTGGGAGCTCACCGTCACGCAGCTGTGGGACCCTCCGGGCCTGCGCGTGTTCGTGCGCGACGTGACGCTGCGCAAGCAACTGGAGGCGAAGCTGTTCCAGGCGGACCGGCTGTCCGCGCTGGGGTCGCTCGCGGCGGCGGTGGGCCATGAGATGAACAACCCGCTGGCCTTCGTGCTGGCGAACCTGTCCTACGTGCGCGAGGAATTGGAGCGCCTGAAGCAGCCGCTGCTCACCGGCGTGCCCGTGCCGCGTCCCGACCTGGACGGCATCATGGAGGCCCTGGGCGAGACGGTGGAGGGCGCCACCCGGCTCAAGCACATCGTGCAGGACCTGCGCACCCTGTCGCGCAAGCCGCCCGAGCACCGCGCCCGCGTGGCCGTGCAGCCCGTGCTGGAGAACGCGCTGAAGCTGCTGCGCGGAGAGCTGCAGCACCGCGCGCGGCTGGAGCGCGACTTCCACGACGTGCCCACCGTGGACGCGGACGAGGCGCGCCTCACCCAGCTCTTCTTGAACCTGCTGCTCAACGCCGTGCAGGCCCTGGACCCGCAGGACGTCGCGCGCAACGTGCTGCGCGTCGCGGCCTACACCAGCGAGGACGGCGCGGTGGTGGTGGAGGTGCAGGACTCCGGCAAGGGCCTGCACCCCGACCTGCTCGCGCGCATCTTCGAGCCGTTCGCCACCGCGCGCCCCAGCAGCACCGGCCTGGGCCTGTCGGTGAGCCACACCATCGTCACCGACCTGGGGGGCACGCTGCGCGCGGAGAGCCGCGAGGGCCGGGGGACGCTGCTCACCGTCACGCTGCCCGCCGCCGTGCCCGTGGCCGACCCCCAGTCATTGCGCGCCGGGTAGCTCCGCGCGCTCCAGCGGCACCTCCAGCCGGGGCGTGTAGCGGCCGCCCGCGCTCTCGAACAACACCAGCCGGTCCACGCGCCCCTCGCCCCAGGACTCCGTCGCGAGCGCCCTCGCGCACGCAAGCAGCGCCGCGTCCCCGCGCGGCTTCTTCGCCCGGGCCAGCGTCAGGTGCGCGGTGTACTCCGCGTGCTCGGACATGAAGCCCAGCGGCTCCAGGGCCCGGGCCACGTCCGCCTGGAGCGCCTTCAGCGCGGCGGTGTCCCCACGCACGTCCGCCCAGAGCACGCGCGGGTGCGTGGCCGCGCCGAACGTCCCGCCCCCCGCCACCGACAGCACGAACGGCGCATGGCGCGGTCCCAAGGGCGTCAGGGCGGCCTGGAGCAGGGGCAGGCGGGCCGGATCCACGTCCCCCAGGAACAGCAGCGTCAGGTGCACGCCCTCCGGCCGCACCCACTTCAAGCCCGGGGCGTGGGCCCTCAGGCGCTCGATGCCCCGCTCCACCTCGGCGGTGAGCGTCTCTCCCAGCGTCACGGCGGTGAACAGGCGCATCGCGGCGGTCCTCCAGGCTTGTGGCCTCGCTGCTTCAAGGCTCGCCATTCCGGGGCCCGGAGGCCAGCCGACGCTCAGGGCGTGCGCCGCCGGCGGACCGGCCACAGCGCGTAGGCCCACGCGGGCAGGAAGACGAGCAGCTCCACGAGGCTCACATAGAGCCCGCGCGCGGACAGCATGCCCGCGCCGATGGGCGCCACCGGCAGCGGCCGCACCGGGGCGAAGATGCGCGCGTCGGAGAACGGCCAGAAGAGCGCCGCGCCCAGCCCGCCGTCGGTGAGCGCGTCCAGGATGCCATGGCTGCCCACCGCCGCGAGCGTCAGGAGCCCCCAGCGCGACGCGGACTCGCCCTTCCACCGCGCCAGGCCCGCCACCGCGAGCGCCACCGCGCCCGCGAAGACGAACGAGTGCGACGCACCGCGGTGCCCCCACGGCGCCGCGTAGGGGATGCGCAACGCGAACGCCACCACGTCCGCGTCCGGCAGCAGGGCCAGGAGCGACAGGAACGCCATCACGGCCACCCGACGCCGCCAGGGGGCGGACCCCGTTTCGAAGCGCCCCAGCGCCATGCCCACCGCTACGTGCCCGATGCTCGCCATGCGCCGGACCCTAACGCAGCCGGCCCGCGTCTGGAGAGGGGCCCCACGCGTGGGGTAGCGTCCCGGCGGCATGCGGCCCCTGCTCTCCCGCTCCCGTGTCGAGTCCACCCTCCAGCACCGCCTGGACGGCTGGCGCGCGGACGTGGGGTCCTGGCTCAACGGGCTGCGCGTGGGCGCCACGGTGGCGTGGCTGCTCTTGGCCGTCCTGGCCGACTGGCGCGTGTCGCGCGCGGTGCTGGGGGGCTACATCTTGCTCGCGGTCCTGCTGTGGGCGGGCGCGCGCCGGGTGCCGGACCTGCTGCGGCGGCCGGCGCTGGGCGTGGCGCTCATCGACATGCCGCTCATCTACTTCCTCCAATCCCAGTCCATCCAGGGCTCCGCCAACGGCGTGCCCGCCGCGCTGCTGACCATGGGCGTCTACATGGTGCTGGTGGTCGTCGTGTCCATGGTGACGCTGTCGCGGGCCGTCGTCATGGCGGCCACGGCGCTGGGCATCGGCGCGGCGGCGCTGCTGACGCTGGAGGCGGGCCTGACGGCCTCCCAGTTCCTGCCCGGCATGGTGCTGGTGATGGCGCTCGCGTCCGCGGTGGCCTTCTTCGTCAGCCGCACGGTGCTGGGGCTGGTGACGGACGTGGTGCGCGAGGAGATGCAGCGAGAACGGCTGGGCCGCTTCTTCTCCCCGGAGGTCGCCCGCCGCATCTCCGAGAAGGGCCCCGAAGGCGAGGCCGGCGAGCACCGCGAGGTGACGCTGCTGTTCTCCGACATCCGCGGCTTCACGTCGCTGTCGGACCGGATGGACAGCCCCCAGGTGGTGGCGCTGCTCAACGAATACCTGTCGCGCATGGTGGAGGTGGTGTTCCGCCACGGCGGCACGCTCGACAAGTTCCTGGGCGACGGCATCCTCGCGTACTTCGGCGCGCCGCTGGAGCAGCCCGGCCACCCCGCCGCCGCGGTGTCGTGCGCGCTGGCCATGCTGGAGGCGCTGGACGTCCTCAACCAGGAGCGCGCGGCGCGCGGCGAAGCCGTGCTGCACATCGGCGTGGGCGTGCACACCGGGCGCGTGGTGGTGGGGGCCGTGGGCAGCGATCAGCGCCGCGAGTACACCGTCATCGGCGACGCGGTGAACCTGGCCAGCCGCATCGAGGGGCTCACGAAGAAGGTGGGCGCCCCGGTGCTCGTCTCCCACGCCACGCGCGAGCGCTGCGGGGACACCTTCGACTTCGAGGCCGCGGCCCCGCTGCCCGTCGCGGGCAAGCCGGAGCCGGTGGCCACCTTCCTGCCCCGGAAGCGCGCGCTGCCCGTCGCGGGCTGAAAAGGAACGGGGGCCGGGAGGAACACCTCCCCGCCCCCGAAGTCCGTCAGCGCGAGCCTGGGCTCAGTACGCCTTGGAGAACACGATGCGGCCCGGCGACGGGTTGCCCGTCATCACGCACTTGCCCGGCTCCTGCTTGAGGCTGAAGGGGCGGCAGCGGGTGGTGAGGCCCGTCTCCTCCTTGATGCGCGCCTCCGTCTTGGCGTCGCCATCCCAGTGCGCCAGGAGGAAGCCGTCGTCCGCCTTCGCCTTCAGCTCCTCGAAGGAGTTGACCTCGAAGGTGTGCGCGTCGCGGAAGTCCTTCGCCTTCTTGAAGAGGTCCTTCTGCATCTGGTCCAGCATCGCCTGGACCTTGGTGACGGCCTCGTCCAGCGGGACGAACTCCTTCTGGCGCAGGTCGCGGCGCACCATCACGCAGGAGTTCTTCGCCAGGTCCTTGGGCCCCAGCTCGATGCGCACGCACGTGCCGGTGAGCTCGTGCTCGTTGTACTTGAAGCCCGGCGTCTTCGTTTCGTCGTCGTCCACCACCACGCCCAGGCCCGCCTTGCGCAGGTCCGCGGCCAGCGCGTGCGACTTCTCCAGCACCTGCGCCTTCTCCGCCTCGGGCGCCTTGCCACCAATGCCCACGGGGATGATGACCACGTGCGTGGCCGCCAGCTTCGGCGGCACGATGAGGCCCGCGTCATCCGAGTGCGTGAGGATGAGCCCGCCGATGAGGCGCGTGGACGAGCCCCATGACGTCTGCCACACGAAGTGCTGCTGGCCGTCGCGGCCCTGGAACTGGGTGTCGAAGGCCTTGGCGAAGTTCTGGCCCAGGTTGTGGCTGGTGCCCGCCTGGAGCGCCTTCTTGTCCTGCATCATCGCTTCGATGCTGTACGTGCGCAGCGCGCCGGCGAACTTCTCCGACTCCGTCTTGCGCCCGGGCAGCACCGGCATCGCCATGTAGTCCTCCGCGAACGTGCGGTAGACCTCCAGCATGGTGAGCGTGCGCTTCTCCGCGTCCTCCTCCGTCTCGTGACAGGTGTGGCCTTCCTGCCAGAGGAACTCCGTGGTGCGCAGGAACAGGCGCGTGCGCATCTCCCAGCGCATCACGTTGGCCCACTGGTTCAAGAGCAGCGGCAGGTCCCGGTAGCTCTGGATCCACTTGGAGAAGCTGCGGTTGATGATGGTCTCCGACGTGGGCCGGATGACATAGGGCTCCTCCAGCTTCTGGCCACCCGCGTGGGTGACGATGGCGAGCTGGGGGTTGAAGCCCTCGACGTGCTCCGCTTCCTTCTTGAGGTAGCTCTCCGGGATGAGGAGCGGGAAGTAGGCGTTACGCACGCCCTCGTCCTTGAACATCTTGTCCATCACCCGCTGGATGTTCTCCCACAGCGCGTAGCCGTTGGGGCGGATGACCATGCAGCCCTTCACGTCCGAGTAGTCAGCGAGCTTCGCCTTCTGGATCAGGTCGACGTACCACTCGGAAAAGCCCTTCTCGCGGGGCGTGAGCTTCTCGGCCATGTGCTGGGCACCTTGCTAGGGGATGGAAAGAGGGGGTTGCCTACGCTGGGATGTTCCGGAAATCAACGCCGGACCGTGCCAGGATTCGTCCCACGGATGCAGTCCGTGCTTGAAGCCAGACCCTCCATGACGATGCCCCCTGACACGGCCCCCCGGAAGCTCACCGACGACCTCCATGTCTTCGACGCCTCGTTCCGTCTGGGGGGCATGGACCTGGGCGGGCGCATGACGGTCATCCGCCTGCCGGACGGCGGACTGTGGGTGCACTCGCCCGTCGCCTTCACCCCGGAGCGGCGGGCCGCCGTGGAGGCGCTGGGCCCGGTGCGCTTCCTCGTCGCCCCCAACCTCTTCCACCACGTGCACCTGCCGGACTGGGCCGCGGCCTTCCCCGACGCCCGGGTGGTGGCCCCCGCCGGGCTGCGCGCGAAGCAGCCGGCGCTGCGAATCGACCAGGAGCTGGACGACACGCCCGACCCCGCCTGGGCGCAGGTGCTGGAGCAGATGCACGTGCGCGGCATGCCCCGGGTGAACGAGTTCCTCTTCTTCCACCGGCCCAGCCGCACGCTGCTCCTCACCGACCTGGCCTTCCACTTCCAGCACGCGGAGTCGTGGGCCTTGAAGCTGTACCTCAAGGCCAACCGCGCCTGGAAACGGCTGGCGCCCACGGTCCTCGAGCGCCTGCTCATGAAGGACAAGGAGGCCGTGCGCGCCTCCCTCCAGCGCGCGTTCAAGTGGGACGTGGAGCGCATCGTGATGTGCCACGGCGAGGTGCTGGAGCGCGGCGGCCAGAAGGCGCTGCACGACGCCTTCTCCTGGCTGTAGGGCGCGGTACTCCCTGCCCCGGTGGAGGGGAGGAGTGTCGCCTGCTGCACTCCTCGCCGCACTGCGCTAGAAGGGGAGCCTCCTCGTCTTCCCTGGTTTCCCCCTCCAGGAGGTTCATTCCATGCGGTCGATTCTTCCCTCTGTCGGTGCCGTCGCGCTGTGCCTGGTCGCGGGCTCCGCGTCCGCCAACTCCACCGGCATCAGCGGGCGCAGCGGCAAGCAGAGCGTGTCGTGCACCGCGTCCGGCTGCCATGGCGGCGGCGGCAGCACCCCCACCGTGACGCTGGAGGGGCCCACGGCGCTCACCGCGGGCCAGACGGGCAGCTACTCGCTGATCATCACCGGCGGCCCTGGCGCGAAGGCGGGCCTCAACGTGGCGACGGGCGGCGTGGACGGCGCGACGCTGACCGCGGGCGCGGGCACGAAGGTGGTGAACGGGGAGCTGACGCACTCGCTGCCCAAGGCCTTCGCCAGCGGCGCCCCGGTGCGCTTCGACTTCTCGCTGGTGGCGCCGGCCACCAACGGCACGCTCAAGGTGTTCGCGGCGGGCAACTCCGTGAACGGCGACACCAAGGAGACGGGGGACGCGCACGCGAACGCCACGCTGGACGTCGTCATCACGGGCGGCAAGGACCCCGTGGCCCCCGAGGAGGAGGGCGGTGGCTGCTCCGCCACCTCCGGCGCGCCGCTGGTGATGGGCGCGGTGCTGGCGATGCTGGCCGCGCGCCGCCGCCGCGCGGTCTGAACGCCCGCGAAGCGCCGCTGCTTCCGGCTCCGGGCAGCCTGGCTGCCCTCCGGCCTTGCCCCGGGGGGCGGGACGACAGCGCGAGGCCGCGCGACCTACCATCGCGCCCCTTGATGCGACCTGGCCCCCTCCTGACCCTGTTGCTCGTCGCGGGACCGCTTGCCTGTGCAACCGGTCCCGCGGTGCGTCCCACCCTGTCCTCGGGCGTCACGCCCGTCGCGGAGGCCCCCCGGCCCGCGCGGGACGCCAGCGCCCTGCGGGTGATGACCTTCAACATCCAGTCCGGGCTGCGCGGCCTGGAGCAGGTGGCGGACGTCATCCGCGCCGAGGCGCCGGACGTCGTCGCGCTGCAGGAGGTGGACGTGGGCTCCACCCGCGCGCGCGGGGAGGACCAGGTGGAGCGACTGTCGGCGCTCACCGGCCTGAAGTACCGCGCGCACTTCGGCACCACGCAGCTGTACGGCGGCAGCTACGGCATCGCGCTCCTGTCGCGCCATCCGCTGGCGTCGCTGGCGCAGTACCCGCTGCCCACGCCCCGGGGCGCGGAGCCGCGCACGCTGGCGCACGCGGTGCTGGACGTGGACGGGCGCGAGGTGAGCGTCTACGCCACGCACCTCATCCGCCGGCCCTTCAACGGCGCCGCGCGCATCCGCCAGAGCGTCTTCATCGCGAACCTGCTGGCGAAGGATCCGCGGCCCCGGCTGTTGATGGGGGATTTGAACGACGACCCGGACTCGCGCCCGGTGCGGCTGTTGCGCCGCCAGCTCCAGGACGTGGCGAAGGTCACCCACGCGGACGGCGCCGGCACCTACCCGATGCCGCTGTTCCTGCCGTCGCTGCGCATCGACTACGTGATGGCGTGCGGCGCGTTCACGCCGGTGGCGAGCCGCGTGCTGCGCGTGGGCGCGTCCGACCACTACCCGGTGGTGGCGGACCTGCGGCTCAAGCCCGTGGCACCCGCCGCGGCGACCGCGGCCTCGGCGCCCTGACGCGGCTCAGGTGGGGAGGGTGAAGCGGTAGAGGACCTCCAGGTCCCCCTTGCTGAAGCCCTTGAGGACCTCGTGGTGGATGTCCTTGCGGCCGCTCAGGTACGCGAGGCCCCCCGCGGCGAAGCCCATCACGGCGAGCTCGAAGTAGACGTGCGGCCGGGGCACGCCGGTGATGCGCAGCTCGACCTGGCCGCCCTGGAGCTGCGCGGTCAGCTCGCCTTCGGTGAAGTAGCCCTTCCAGATGCCGGGCGTGAACAGGGCGAAGCGGCGGAAGTCGTCCTTGCCGAACATCGTCTTGAGCTGGCCCTGGCTGAGCGCGTACTCGGCGGACTTGATGCCGTATTGCCAGTAGGCCTTCGTGTCACCGGCGTAGAAGCGCTGGGTGAGCGCCTCGTTGAACCGCAGGAAGGACTCCGCCGGGAGACGCGTCACCGGCATGATGGGCTGGGCGTAGACGGGGTCCCGCTTCGCCTGCTCCGACAGGAAGCCCTTCCACGCCGCCTCGCCGAAGGCCTGCACCATCATGGTCTGCCGTGCCAGGAACGCGACGCCTTTGACATCCATCCGAAAGTCTCCCCGTCTGACCGGCCGCTAACCGGGTTCGACGATGACCGGGCCGGGTCACTCCCTATTCTGTCCCCGCCCAGGCTCCCGGGCGATACGCATCGTGACAATTCATCGGGTCGTCTGCATGGCCGCATCCGGCGGGATGGGAAACCTGTTCTCGCGGACACACTGCTTCAGTGCCTCTGTCTCCAGGGTTAGGTTTCCGGGCGTGCGACCTCTTGCGCTGCTCCCCAGGCCCGGCGGCGTGCGCCGGGGCGTGCTCGTGGCGGCAGGCGTGCTGACGGGCGGTGTGTTCGGGCTGGCGTGGTGGGTGCACCGCTTCGGGCTGCGCGATGACGCAGGCTCCGCGGACGCGCTGGTGGTGCTGGGCGCGCGGGTGCTGCCGGGCGGCGTGCCGTCCGGGGCGCTGGTGGCGCGCGTGGAGCAGGCGGCGGCGCTCTATCACCGGGGCGTGGCGCCCTGGCTGCTCTTGTCCGGCGGCGTGGGGGCGCAGGCGCCGTCCGAGGCGCGGGTGATGCTCGGGCTGGCGGTGGAGGCGGGTGTGCCCGCGTCCGCGTGCGTGCTGGAAGAGGAGAGCCGCTCCACGGAGGACAACGCACGCTTCAGCGTGCGCGTGCTGCGGGAGCGTGGGGCGCGGCGCGTGGTGGTGGTCTCCGACCCGTACCACCTGCTGCGCGCGCGGCAGTGCTTCCGGCGCGAGGGGCTGGAGGTGGCCACGAGCCCCGCGCCCATCGCCGGGCGGATGCGCGCGGTGGACCGGTGCTACTGGACGGTGCGCGAGGCGTTCGCGCTGCTGCTGCGTCCGCGCCTGCTGCTGGCGCGGGCTCCCGGTGGTGGCGCGGACGGGCCGGCGGGGGGCTGACGTCCGGCGCCGCTCAGGTCCCCTTCGGGGGCGCCTCCGTCGCGGGGGCGTCCATCTTGAGGAGCACCTTCTCCATCACGCGGAAGAGGGCCTGGCGGTCCTCGGCGTCGAGCATGCCCAGCACCACGCCCATGGCGCGGTGCATGGAGCGGTCGAGCTTGGTGAAGGTCTGCCGGCCCTTGTCGGTGAGGCGGCAGCGCACGATGCGCCGGTCGGCCTCGCCGCGCTCGCGCTGCAGGTGGCCTTCGCGCTCCAGGCGGTCCACCACGCCGGTGACGGTCTTCTCGGTGACGCCCAAGCGCTTGGCGAGCTCTCCCATGGTGAGCGTCCCGTCCAGGCCCAGCCACAGGAGCGCGTGCACCTGGGGCGGCGTGAACTGGAGTTGTTCGCACGTGCTGGCGATGGGGTCTCGAAGCGAGCGGCGACGCCCCAGCGAGAACATCAGCTGTTGCATGCGGTCGACATCCACCTCGAGCGCTTCATGCTCCTCTTTATGGATATTCCGGGACACGGAGTATTCATTAGCGGCGAGGTGGGGTCGGGTCAACTTGTAGTCTCAAGGCGTGGTCATTTGAGAGGTGCGGGCGATGCGGTGTTCCTGGTTGGGGCTCCTGGCGGCAGTCTGGGCGGTGAGCGCGCGAGCGGACGAGGTGTGGGTGTTCGCGGCGGTGAGCACCACGGAGGCGCTGCAGGCGCTGGCTCCCGCGTTCCAGCAGGAGACCGGGCACCGGGTGCGGTTCGCCTTCGGGGCTTCGAGTGACCTGTCACGTCAGGTGGTGGCGGGTGCCCCAGCAGATGCGTTCCTCTCCGCCGACGAGGCGAAGCTGGACGCGGTGGAGCGCGCGGGGCTCGTGCAGGCGGGGTCGCGGGTGGAGGTCGCGTCGAACCGGCTGGTGGTCATCGTCCCGGCGGCTTCGCGCGCGGAGGTGGTGGGGCCCGCGGGGCTGAAGGGGCTCAGGCGCGTGGCGCTGGCGGAGCCGGCGGCGGTGCCCGCGGGGGTGTACGCGAAGGCCTGGC
>NZ_RAWB01000323.1 GCF_003612055.1 Corallococcus llansteffanensis | reverse complement strand
CCCCTCCACCCGGTTGCCCTCCACGTCGAGGAGCGCCCCCGGCTGCGTCGGGGCCTCCGTCAGGAGGTGCCCCGCGGCGCCAAGGACGCTGATGCCGGTGACGGCGTCCCGCACGATGTTGCCCGCGAGCCGCACCCGCCCCTGCACGCCCGACGCGAAGAGGCCGTCCGCGGGCTGCGGGAAGGTGTTGAAGACGGGGTCCACCTGATCGCCAGGGTCTGGGGCCTCGCCGCGCGCAAGTTGCTCCAGCGCCTTGCCGAGCACGTCGAGGATGCCGCCCAGGTCGCTCATCCCCGTGACGATGGCGACGAGCGACGCGGAGACCTTCTGGGCGCGCTGGCGCAGGAACTCCTGGAGCCGCGCGATGCGCGATGCATCGTCCTCCGCCGGATCCAGACCCTGCTCCACGGCGCGCAGCAGCACCGCGGCGGCTTCCAGCTCCGGCGGCACCGCGCCGCCCTTGTTGACGGCCTCGGCCCCCAGCGTCGCCGGCTCCTGCACCAGCAGGTGCACGGCCTCGCGCACGGCGGCCGCGGGGTTTCCGCTGGTGACCGTCTGGAGGGCCCCCTGCACGCGCTGGAGCAGCAGGTCGCGGGTCTTGCCCTGCACGCCCACCAAGTCCAACACGCGCGAGAGGTGCGGGAGGTAGTGCGACAGCGACTCGGTGAGCACCGGGCCCGGCGTCATGCCCCGCACGGCCAGCACCAGCGCGCCCAGCGCGGCGAGCCGGCGGTCGAGCGGATCCGCCCACACCGGGCCCGGGGACGGGGGCAGGGCCGCCGCAGGCAGCACGTCCAGCGTCTGCACACGGATGCGGTCCAACAGGCCCCGCGCGATGGACAGCTGCTCCGCGCGCTTCTGCGGCTGGGCGATGGCGGCGAGCACCGCCTGGTGCGCCTGGGAGGAGAGCGCGGACAGCCCCGCGTCCCCGCTCACCAGCTCCGACAACTGCCCCACGGCGGTGCCGAAGCCGCGCAGCTGCTTCTCCACCGTGTCCTCGGACTCGGCGACGAGTCCCGCCGCCTGCCGGTCCAGGTTCGCGGTGTACAGGCCGATGGTGGCGGTGCGACCCTGGGCCGCCACGCGCTCCGAGTCCTCCGCGGTGAGCGCCACCGGAGCCACCTGCCCGTTCGTGAACTCCAGGACCTGCTTGAGGGTGGCGCGCAGGCGCTCCACCGGCAGGGCCTGACCGCCGGTGCGCTCCACGTCGCGGTAGTCCGCTTCCACCTGCAGGGCCAGCGACGGGCTCACGTCCTTGAGCTGATCCGCCAGGGCCTCCTTGGACTGCCGCAGTTGCAGGAGCACGTCCGCGTTGGCGCTCGCCTTCGCGCCGCGGGTCCGGAGGGGAAGCTGCTCCAGCGCGGCGTTGGCGAAGGTGCTGATGATGGTCTTCCGGGGGCCCACCGCCTGCCCGATGACGGGCTGCTTCGCCCGCTGGGCCTCGGCCTCGCGGAGCTGGGCCACCTGGCTCAGCGCCGCGGACAGCGCCACCAGCCGGCCCAATTCGCCCGGCGCGCCCTGCACCTCGCCCAGGGCCCTGAGGAGCGCTTCCTTCACGGTACCGGGCAGCCCCTGCACCAGCACCTCGAAGGAGCCCTTGATGCGGTCCGCCGCCTTCGCCACCGCTTCCTTGCCGGAAACGGTC
The DNA here is from genome assembly GCF_003612055.1 of Corallococcus llansteffanensis. GTDB lineage: Bacteria > Myxococcota > Myxococcia > Myxococcales > Myxococcaceae > Corallococcus > Corallococcus llansteffanensis. The sequence continues at coordinate 9,830 of NZ_RAWB01000323.1, read as the reverse complement.
GCCAAGTCGAAGCGCACCACGGTGTCCCAGGCGTCCTGCGACACGGCGTCCGGCGCGGTGAAGCTGGACGCGCGGGCCAGGGACGAGCGCACCGCGTGCGCCGTCTTCGTGTGGTCGTCGTAGCCCTGGGCCGCGCGCATCTCCGCCACCTCGCGGATCAGCGCGTCGGTGAGCGTTCCGGGGGCGCCGCCCAGGTCCTTCACCTCCTGCGCGATGGTGTCCAGCGGCCCGTACAGGCCCCGGCCCAGCTTCTGGCGCACGTCCTCGGTGGCCCCCGTGTATTGCAACACGGTGGCGTACATGCCCACGACGGCCGCGTGCACGTCACCGCGCTCCAGCCGCGTGAGGGTCGGCGCGACGCCCAGCTTCTGGAGCACGACGGCGATGGGCGGCAGCTTGATGGGCGGCGTGCCCGGTGGGAGCTCCGTGCGCTTCACCGGCGCGTGGACGCCCTCCACCTCGTTGCCCTCCACGGTGATGCCAGAGCCGGACACCACGGCGATGCCCGCCGCGCGCACCTCCGCGTCCGCGAGCCCTGGCGCGCCGTACGCGCCCGTGCGCCCCACCTGGAGCAGCCGGTTGCCGTTCACGTGCGCTTCGTCGACGCCCGCCAGCACCACCGCGCCCCGCAGGGTCAACCGCTCCAGCCACCGCAGCGCGGCGTCCAGCGGCGCGCGCACGCGGGGCGTGACGTTGGCGAGCAGCGCCTCCACCAGCGGCCGGGGCCGGGCCAGCGCGTCCGCGCTCAGCCGGGTCTCCAGGCCGGGATCCAACCTCGACAGGGCCAGGGTGTTGTCCGTCTGCGACGGCACGTCCGCGAGCGCCACCTGTTCGAAGCGGTTCTCCTCCACGCGGATGCGCCCCACCGCGCCGCCACAGCCCCACGCGCGCACCGCCGCGTCGCCCAGCCCCCGCACGACGTTGCCCCGGATGCGCACGTCGAACACCGGCTGCGGTCCGCCCAGCAGGATGCCGAAGCCCGGGGTGGCCTCGCCCGCGCCCTCGATGCGGTTGTCCACCACCTCCACGTCCGCGGCGGGGCGGCCGTTGGAATGGCCGTCGTCCAGGCCGTCACCCACGACGATGCCGGCCACCACGCCCAGCACGGAGGCGGCGGGCACGGCCGGCAGCTCGATCCACGAGTCGCGCACGCGCAGGCCCCGGCCGGAGAGCTGGATGCCCACCTGGAAGAGGCCGTTCGACACCGCGTTGCGGATCTCGTTGCCCACGACGTCCACGCCGTCACCGGCGATCTGGATGCCCACCGCCGCGGAGCCCAGCACCTGGTTGTCCGCCACCAGCACGCGGTCCACCGGGCCCGTCAGGCCGCCTTCCGCCAGGTCCTGCACGAGGATGCCCACGTGGAAGCCCTGGATGCGGTTGCCGCGCACCTCCACGCCGGACAGCGTGCCGTCCGCGACGTGGATGCCGGTGGTCGCCTCGCCCAGGGGCTGGAGCCGGTTGCCGGTGATGGACAGCGTGTCCACGAAGAGGCCCGCGCGCGGGAACGACGCGAGGAAGCGCTCGGCGAGGTACGGCGCATAGGGCGCCACGGCGATGCCCGTCGCCGCGCCAATGCGGTTGTCCTGGATGGTCAGCCGCGCGCAGGAGCCCGTCACCAGCACGCCGGTGGCCTCGGAGCCGGCCTGGTTCGCCTGGATGTGGCAGCGCAGCAGCGTGACGCCGCTGGAGTCCGCGAGCGTCACCACGCCGTGCGGCAGCGTGTTCAGCGCGTCCAGCAGCGGCTTCGCTTCCGGCAGGTCCTCCAGCGGCTGACCCGGGTGCAGCCGCTGCAGCTTGCGCAGCTCCACCAGCGTCGCCACCACCGAGCCCGCGGCGCGGCCCTGGCCGGGCACCAGCGCCTTGATGCGCTCGGCGACGACGTCCACGAAGTCGGCCTCGGCGGACGGGTGCTTCACGTCGTCCGTCTCCAGCACCCGGTCGTCGTCCACCTCCAGCAGCGGCACGAAGCGGACGCCGCCGCTCGTGGACACCTGGAGGGTGGGGACCTTGACGACCAGCTGGGGTCCGTCGCCAATCACCACGTCCTCGAAGGGGGCCTCCACCAGCCGGAAGTCCTCGATGCGCACGTCGCCCAGCAGGCCGCAGCGGTCCACGAAGAACGCGCCGCCGGAGCCCTGGGTGCGCAGCTCCGTGGCGTCTCCGTCGCCCAGCAGGTGCAGGGAGGAGAGGTTGCGCAGCAGCACCGGGTGCTCCAGCTTGTAGCGGCCGGCGCGCACGAAGATGGAGCCGCCCTGCCCGCTCAGCCGGTCCACCGCCGCCTGGAGCGCTTCGTCGCCGGTGATGCCTTCGAGCATGTCCTGGTCGATGTCGCCGAAGCTGCGCACGCCATCGCCCACCACCACCGTGAAGGAGCCGGGGCCCGTCACCCGCTCGGACAGCTCGACGAGCCGGTCGCGCACCTGCGAGAGCGGGAGGTAGCGCGGACGCAGGTCCTCGAACGTGCGGGTTGCCCCGCCCTTCACGCGGGCCAGGGGCACGAAGTGGTGCACCGGGCCGTGCACGGGCGCGTCGGTGAGCTGCTCCACCTCTCCCCGCGCGGCCCCGTCCGCCGCGCGCACGCGGGCGGTGAAGGACCAGTAGTCGCCCGCGCGGAAGTCGGCGCCCGCGAAGGCCAGGGTGATGCCGTCCGGGAAGCGGTAGCGCAGGCCGGTGACGAGCAGGTCGCCGCCGTCCCACCTGCGCACCGCCGCGCCCTGGGCCGGACTGAAGGCCCGCCCCAGCGTGCCTCCCACCTGGAGCGGCACCGGATCCGTGGTGAGCACCGCGCTCGCGTCCGCGAGCTCCAGCTTGCCCGTGTCCGCCTGCACGCCGCGCAGCCGCCGCAGCACCGGCAGCGACGGGCCCTCCGGCTGGAGGCGCGTGACGCGGTCCTCGATGACGATGAGGTCGCCAGCCCGCAGCTTCGCGGCGCTCGCGGGGGACACCTGGAGCGTCATCGCGTCCGCGGCGGCCGGCGCCGTGAGCGGCAGCACCGTGGAGCCGTTGTCGCGTGACCACAGCACCACGGGCCGCGTGCCACCCCGGAACACCTCCACACGCACGTGGAGGTTGTCGGTGCCCACGTAGCCCTCGCCCGTGGAGGCGTTCTCCGTGGACAGGCAGCGGTCGCGGCACGGATCCAACGGCTCCGGCGGGTTGCGGTCCGGCAGCGCGCCCTGCGGGATGTTCGTGGTGAGGCGCCCCCCGCCCGTGGGCCGGGGCAGGACCTCCGCGTCGGTGGCGGTCAGGCCCTGGAGCGCGCGCACCTGGGAGACGAGCCGCAGGCGCACGGTGGTGTCCTGGCCGTCCAGCGCCGGCTCTTCGAGGAACGCGTCGTCGTAGCGGGTGGTGGTCAGCTCCCAGCAGTCGAGGAAGAAGAAGTGGTGCCGCGTGCCGTCCGTGGGCAGCGCGGCCAGCGGGGGGGCCTCCGGGAAGTCCGGCTGCGCGGCGTAGCGCAGGTCGCGCTCCAGGAAGACGCGCACGCCGTCGAGCAGGATGCGGCCCGCGCCCGGCAGCGTCCCGTCGCCGCCCCGGATGACGACGTCGGAGCCCAGGCCCGCGTCCTCCACGCGCAGGGCGGACACCCAGGTGCGCGCCACTGGCGGCAGGCCCAGCACGCCCCAGGCCTTCACCTTCTTCGCGTCCACGCCCGCGAGCGCGGACACGGGGAAGCGCACGTCGTGCCAGCCGGACGGGCGCTGGCCCAGGCCCGCGGAGAGGATGGCCTCGTGGCCCTCCGTGTCCGCCACCACGACGCGGATGTCCACGATCTCATCGTCGGTGGGAGGCCGCTCGAAGCGCAGGGCCATGACGAGCGCGGAGGCGCTGAAGGTGGTGCCGTCCGAGCGCTCCACGGCGGTGAGGTCCAACGTCCTGGACAGCGTGCGGCGCAGCGCCACGTGGCCCCGGCTGCGCACCACGAAGGGCAGCGTCTCCGCGTCGTAGCGATCCAGGCGCAGCTCGCGCGTGATGACGCGCTCGTCGTCCGCGGGCAGCCCCTGTCCCGCCCAGCCGAGGACGTTGGCGATGGGGTCGACGAGGTAGCTGTCGCCGATGCGGAAGCCATCGTCGGGCGAGCCGTCGGCGACGTCGGCGGAGCGGCGGCGCGCGTCGATGGTGCGCAGCCGCACCTCCTCGTTGTGGTCAGCGTCGAGGCTCATGCGCCCCATCTGCTGATAGACGCCGGAGAATCGCCGGGCTTCGTCGAAGCGGGACCTGGAGGTGTACGCTTTCACGGTCATGATCGGCTCATCCGGGTGAGGTCTTCTTGGGTGCGGTCGGCGTGGAACGGCGTCACGCCAATGGGCATGCTGTCGTCGGTGCGCGCGAACAGCTCGCGCTCGTGGTCAGAGCGTTCGTCGTGCGCGCCGGGGACGCCGCCGCGCTCGGAGGCGTGGAGCGCGTCGGGGCCGTTGTCGTCACCCAGCACGAGGTAGCCGGGGTCCGTCTGGCGGTTCGAGTGGAACGACACGGTGTGCACCCGTGATTGGTGCGACACCGGAGGCTGGCCGCCACGAGCGAGCAGGCTGTAGCGGACCCAGCCCAGGTCCGGACGGTCCGTGCGCACCTCGCCCGCGAAGGCGCAGGAGGACGCCTCCAGCACGCCCGCCTCGGTGGCGCCCAGCACCGTGCAGTGCCGCAGCCGGAGGCGAGCCCCGGCGGCGCGGATGGCGGGGGCGTCCCGGTCTCCCGCGTCGAAGGTGCAGCCGGCGGCGATGAGGTGCACCCAGGGCGGCAGCTCGATGGCGCCCACCATGCAGCCGTAGAGGCGCAGCTCCACGTCGGCCTGCGGCAGCGAGCGGCGCGCGCTGATGTCCTGGTGCCCACCGCCCGGCATCCACAGGCCCACCTGCCCGGGCACGCCCAGGTTGCACCAGCGCAGGTCCGCCTGGCCTCGTGCGAGCACCAGGTCCAACCGGCCCGCGAGCCACAACCCCGCGAGCCACACGCGCGTGTCGGTGCCACCGCCAAAGCCCGGGTAGAACGCCAGCGAGACGCCGTTCTCGTCCGCGCCGATGCACGGCGCGGCGCCGGTGTCCGCGGCGAAGAGGGACAGGCCGCGATCCAACCCCTGTGACAGGCGCTCCGGTGGCAGGCGCGGCGAACCGATGAGGCCCAGCACCGGAGGCGTGCCGGAGCCCAGCCCCGCCGCCACGGTGGCGACGATGGGCCGCTCCACGTCACCAACGCCGAGCACTTCGCCCGCGCGCTCCGGGGAGATCCACGCGGTGACGGGGAGGCCCGTGCCGGAGCGATCCCCGGGACGGTCCGGAGGTTCGATGAACGGCAGGTCCGGCTCCGCCCAGGCGGCGGGCGGACGGCGATCCGGGGTGAGCAGGCCCGCGCCCAGCGAGGAGCCCCGGCCCACGCGCGCGGAGACGGTGACGTGGCCCACGGGCGCGTCGTCCTGGAGCACGACGCGGCCCAGGCGCGGATCCACCGCCACGATGCCCGCGGCGTTGCTCGGGGCGAGCGTGGTCCATGGGCCCAGGCTCCGCTGGCGCAGCTTGAATGCCTGGCGCCGCAGCCGACCGGGCACCGAGTACCGGCGAGCACCTCCGGAGCGTGAGGCGTCCCGGGCGTGGTACGCGCCTCCGGGCCGTGCATCGAGCGGGAGCGGCTGGCCCTCGCGCGGCTCGATGAAGACGACGCCGTCGTTGGCGACGTTGAAGCGCAGCAGCTCATCCGGCAGCAGCGCCAGCTCCGGCAGGAAGGCGAGGTGTCCGCGCCCTCCGATTGAGAAGACGACCTCCGATGCGGGCAGCGGCGTGGGGTCCACGAAGAGGAGGCGCCCGTCAGCGTAGAGCGCCTCGCCAGGGATGGGCGGGTTCGTGCCGTCCGGCTCCAGGGGGCCCGACACCCAGGCGCTCTCGCCCTGCTTCAGCGTGAGCTTCCGGGGCCGCGTCGTGTCCGCCCAGACGAGGGCATCCAATCCCGTGGCGGTCTCCGTCGCCACCAACATGCCTGGCAGGGACGGCGCGATGGGCAGCGGGGCCAGGGGTCGCCACGCAGGGCTCGCGGACGCGGGGTCGCAGCTCATGACGGGCACGGCCAGCTCGCCCGTTACGGCCTCGCCGCCCAGGAGGACCAGTCCCTGCGGAGTGCTGAGCAGCGTGGCGGCCTTGCGCTCCTGGCGGTTGCGCACCGCATGCGGTCGCCATGGGCCACCCGCGACGGGAAGCGACCAGAGGTCTCCGGTGGGTGCACCGCCCAGGTCCCCGCCGAAGACGAAGAGCCGACCGCCGCGCACGCACACGCTCGGGGCCAGGCGTGAGGAGGGCTGGCGCGGGCTCGCGGTGTCCAGCCTCGTCGCTGTCGGCGTGGCTCCGTCCAGCCCCGTCACCGACCACACGCCCAGCTTCCCCGCACCGTCCGGGGCCACCAGCAGCAGCGCGTCCCCAAGGACCGCCAGCGACACGCCCGGGCCATCCGGAGGCAGGTCGCCGCCCAGCTCCGCCACCTGCCACGGTCCACCGTCGGCGCTCGCATCGAAGCGGGCCAGGCGCAGGCTCCCGTCCGCGAGGTGTTGTTCGACGCGCGCCACCCACGGGGTGCCCGCCAGCTCCACGCGGACCGCGTTGCCGCGGGGCAGCCCCAACCTGATGCCTGGGGTGAGCTTGCGCCAGGTGCCGTCCGCGTCGCGCAGGCGCGGCTCACCTTGCAGGCGTTCGACGAGCAGCGCCGCCGTGGTGCCGCCCAGGAGCTGGTTCGCCTCCGGCGTGACGGTGACGGTGTTGAGCACGCCCGGTTCGATCACGGTGGACAGCAGCGGCGTGTCCGAGGTGTCGAGCGCGGCGAGCAGCGTGAGTCGCCACGAATCACCCGGCGATGGCCGGCCCCGGTCCGCGAACCGGAGCGTGGGTGCCAGGCCCACGGGCGCGGTGGGCAGTGGGCCGCGCAGGAGGGGCAGCGCCTCCGGGCCCACCAGGGGGATGCCATCCACGGAGACGGTGATGGCGTCCGCCCGCTCCGCCGCGTCCGCGTCTTCCGCCAATGCGGTGGGCGTCAGCAGCATCGCGGCCGTGCGCCCCGTCACGAGCGAGAGGGGCTCGGGTTCGTGGCGCGCGGTGAGCCCGCCGGTGAGGTCCGCCCGCTCCAAGGGCTGGAGCCACACGAGCGGCGCGTCCCGGTCCAGCGGATCCACGCGGAAGCCCCGGTAGCCGTTGGGCAGGACGTGCACGGCGGCGGGAGTCACCTCCTCCAGCTCCACCGGCGTGAGGCGCGCGGTGCGGATGAGCGCCACGTCCGGACGCGCCCATCCCAGCAGGTCCAACGTGCGCGGCGACGCGGCGTTCCGGCCCGCGTCCGCGCGCCCCAGTCGGCGCAGGGCCTGGTCCAGCGTCTCGCCCGGCGCCACGCCCAGCAACGGGCCGCGCTCGGGGACGCCATCGCGCGGACGCTCGACTCCGGCGGAGCGGCGGCTGAGCGGATCCGAGAGGCCGATGGGATCCCACACGACCGCCGTGCGCCCGCGCCAGGGCAACAGGTCGTTGAGGTCCTGGGTCTCCAGGAGCGAGCGGAAGGACTCGTCCACCTCCGCGTCCCAGAGGCTGGTGACGGAGAGCTGCTCCTCCAGCGACGCGAGCGTGCCCTTGCGACGGCGCCACGCCACCGCTCGCGCCACCACGCCGCGTTGCACGCGGGGGTTGTCGGTGAGCAGCCGCGCGCCCAGCAGCTCCGCCAGCAGCGGCAGCGCCTGCGGCCCGGCCCGCTCGACGAAGTGATCATCCCAGAGCTGTTCGACCGCCAGGGAGAACGCGTCCAGCTCCGTGCCCAGCACCGCGAGCAGCTTGAGGAACGGATGGTCCGCGAGGACGGAGTCCCGCGCCGTGTACAGGCCGGGAAGGAGCTGGAGCAGCCGCTGCGAGGGACGGCTCATAGGTCCTGCGCCTCCTCGTAGAACAGCGCGACGCCATCGCTGTCACCGGACGGCGGCGCCCACCCGAGCAGCTCACCGTGCGCGGTGGCGATGCGCTCGGCGAGCGACGGTCGCGTGCCCGCGCGATGCAGCGCCTGGACCACCGCCGAGCGCAGCCCACGGATGCCCGAGAGCGCCCCGTACAGGTCCGACAACTGGAGGTCCGCGCCCAGCTCCACGCGGTCTGGATCCAACAGCCCGGGCTCGCGCTCCGGGTCCCGGTCCACGCCCAGCCGCAGGCGCGTCTCCTGGAGCACCGCCACCGGATCCGCGCCCTTCACCACGCGCAGCAGCAGCCGCGACCGCACCTCCACGCGCTGACGGTTGACCAGCCGCAGCTCCACGCCCGGGGCCACCCGCGCCGCCAGGTGCGCGTACAGGGCCTCCAGGTCCGCCCGGCCCAGCTCCGCGCCCTCCGGTCCCGCCACCACCACCGTCAGCGAACGCTTGCGCACGCCGTCGCGGAACACGTTGGCCCGGTGCACGCCGTCGTAGACCAGCGTCAGCGCCCGCACGTCGGACAGCGACACCGCGCGGTCCATCGCACCCACCGTGGCGGGCCCCCTCACGCGCGCCAGCGTCGGCGCCTCCGGGTCCATCCCCCCGGACAGCGACAGCGGGTTGAAGGTCGTCTCCACGCAGGGGTGCGGGCTCGCCATCGCCATCAACCGCAGCGCCGCCCGGTTGCCGCCCTGGCCCCGGCCCATGCGGTAGCGGACGCGCAGCTCCACGCCCAGCGGCAGCGCCGAACCGTGGTCCTCGCCTCCCACCCGCAGGCGCGCGGTCCCTCCCGGCAATGACTCCACCGCGAAGGCCAGCTCGTCCGGCGCGGCCTCCAGGAGGGAGTCCACCGGACGCCACGCGCGCCCACCCACCGTCAGGGACACCTCCGGCCTGCGGCCTCCAGCATGACTCGCGTCGCGCAGCCATGTCACCGGACCGTGGAGCAGGGGCACCGTGCGCAGGTCCGGCGAGGGCACGGCGACCTCCTCCACCGTGGCGCCCTCGCTGACCAGCGCGTTGTTGCCCAGCAGCACCACCCGGTCCAACGCATACGCGCGCGACAGCGGCGGTTGGAACGTCACCTGCGTCATCGGCGTGCGCTGGCCTGTCGGCGTCTCCATGCGAACGCGCAGCACCCGCAGCGCCTCGCGGAAGAGCCGCTCCGAGCCCTTCACTCCGCCGGGGCCCAGGCGCTCCACGTCCTCGGCCACCACGAGCCAGTCGCCTGGCCGCACCGGTGGCTCCTGGGACGTGAGCCCCGACGCGTCCGTCAAGGGCAGCAGGTAGAACGTGTCCGTGCCAGAGCCCGCCACGCCCTGCGGCCGCGCCACGCCCGCCTCCGCGCCGAAGGCGATATCCGCCCGGTTCAGCGCCTCGCTGCCCTTCAGGATGACGAGCTGATCCCGCGCCTCCTGGATGAGGCCATTCACGAACGCATCCAGGAACGTCACCATGCGATCCAGCCGCAGCGCGTGCGCGGCCGGGTCCTCCTCCGCGCACGGCGCCAGCGCCTCCTCCAGCGCCGCCAGCGCCTCCGCCTGCCGCTTCTGGAGGTTGCGGAGCTGCCGCGCGACGATCTCCTGGGACTCGGACAGCGCGCCCACCGGACGACCGGGCGGGGGCACCGCCTGGGCCACCACCGTCTGCGCTTCACACAACTGGTCGCAGAGGGCCTGGAGGGTGCTCTTGCACGCGGCGTCTCCATCCAGGTCCAGCGTCTTCACGAGCGACGCCAGCTTGCGCGCGTCCTGCTTCGCGCGGGCCACCCGCCGCTCCTCCAGCGGTCCATGGCGCTGCACCTCGATGCGGTCCTGGAGTCCCGCGAGCACCGAGCCGGGCCCGAAGATGCCGCCCGTGGGAGCAGGCGCCCCGGGCTCACCCGCTTCGCCCGAAGGTCCTCCTGCCC
>NZ_RAWB01000322.1 GCF_003612055.1 Corallococcus llansteffanensis | reverse complement strand
TCCACGGCGTCCCCCACCCACCCCGTCCGTTGCCAGCGCGCGAAGTCCGCCGGCTGGAGCGTCAGCGGCGGCAGCGTCACCGGCGTGCCTCCCGTGGCCGCGAGGTAGAGCGCCGTCAACTCGCGCTCCATCACGCCCAGCGACCAGCCGTCACAGATGATGTGGTGCAGCGTGACGAGCAGCGCGTGCTCCGCGTCGCCCACGCGGATCAGCGTCGCGCGCAGGAGCGGCCCTTCGCTCAGGTCGAACGGCGCGCGCACCTCCGCCTCGGCGCGCCGTGTGAGCTCGGCCCGCGACGCCACGCGCTCGCGACGGAGCGGCACTTCCAGGACCGGCGCGATGCGCTGCACCGGCTGCCCCTGGTGCTCCCCGAACGTGGTGCGCAGCGCTTCGTGACGCTGCACGAGCACCTGGAGGCTCCGCTCGAGCGCATCGGCGTCCAGCGGCCCCGTCCAGCGCGTGAACCAGGGCAGGTTGTACGAGAAGCCACCCGGGTCGAGCCGGGTGAGGAACCACAGCCGCGCCTGCGCGAAGGACAGCGGCAGCGCTTCGTCGCGCGGGCCGGCCACGAGCGGCAACTCCCGCGTCGCCCCGCCCGTCGGTTGAAGCGTGGCCAGGTGCGCCGCCAGCTCCTCCACGGTGGGGTGTTCGAACAGCGCGCGCACGGGCAGCTCCACCCGGAGCCGCTCGCGCAGCCGCGACGTCACCTGGGTCGCCAGCAGGGAGTGGCCGCCCCGCTCGAAGAAGTGGTCGTGCGCGCCCACGCGCGGCAGCTTCAGGAGCGCGGCGAAGACTCCCGCGACCTCGTTCTCCAGTGGTGTGCGCGGGGCCACGAAGTCTCGGGCCGCGTCCTCGTCGTCTCCCGGGACGGGCAGGGCGCGCCGGTCCAGCTTGCCGCTGGGCGTGAGCGGGAAGGCGTCCAGCAGCACGAAGGCCGCGGGCACCATGTAGTCCGGCAGCCGCTCGCGGAGCGTCGCCTTGAGGGCGCCTGCTTCCACCTCGGCTTCGGGCTGCGTCACCACGTAGGCCACCAGGTGCTTGCCCCGGGCCTCGTCCTCGCGCGCCACCACCGCGACGTCCTTGACGCCCGGCAGCTTCGCCACCGCCGCCTCCACCTCCGGCAGCTCGATGCGGTAGCCGCGGATCTTCACCTGCGCGTCGCGCCGGCCCAGGAACTCCATCACCCCCGTGGGCAGGTACCGCGCGAAGTCGCCGGAGCGGTACATCCGCGCGCCCGGATGCGGGCTCAGCGGATCCGGCATGAAGCGCTCCGCCGTCAGGTCCGGGCGGTGCAGGTAGCCGCGCGCCAGCCCCGCGCCGCCGATGTACAGCTCGCCCGCCACCCCCACGGGCACCGGCTCCAGCCGCGCGTCCAGCAGGTACACCCGCGCGTTGGTGATGGTGCGCCCGATGGGCGGCAGGTCCGGCCACGCGTCCGGGTCGCCCTTCAGCACATGCGCCGTGGCCGCGTGCGTCTCCGTGGGGCCGTAGTGGTTGTCCAGCACGCAGCCGTCCAGTGAATGGAGCAGCCGGCGCAGCGCGGGCGTCATCCGCAATTGCTCGCCCGCGGTGTTGATCTCCCGGAGCGCGTCGGGACGCAGCCCTTCCGCGTCCGCCACCTCCGCCAGGTGCTGGAGCGCCACGAAGGGCAGGAAGATGCGCTCCACGCCCTGCTCCCGCATCCGCGTGAGGAGCGCGCGAGCATCCCGGCGCAGGTCCTCAGGGACGAGCACCAGCTCTCCGCCCGCGGCGAAGGTGGGGAGCATCTCCTGGAAGCACACGTCGAAGCTCAGCGCGGAGAACTGGAGCGTGCGCCCCGTTGGCACCGTGGAGCGGCGCACCTGCCACTGGATGAGGTTGAACAGCGGGCGGTGCGGCATGGCCACGCCCTTGGGCACGCCCGTGGATCCGGAGGTGAAGATGACGTAGGCCAGCGTGTCCGGCCCGCCCACCGGCTCCGGCGTCGTGTCCGGCGTGCCCGGGTCGTCCTCCAGGAACAGCGGCTCCGCCCCGCCTTCCGGCAAGCCCGCCGTCAGGTGCCGCTGGGTGACGAGCACCTTCGCGCGCGACGCGTGGAGCATCAGCGCCAGCCGCTCCGGCGGATAGGCCGGATCCAACGGGCAGTAGGCCGCGCCCGACTTGAGGATGCCCAGCACGCCCACCGCCAGCTCCAGCGAGCGGTCCACGCACAGCCCCACCGCCGTGTCCGGCATCACACCCCGCCGCCGCAGCGCATGGGCCACGCGGTTGGCCCGCCGGTCCAGCTCCGCGTACGTGAGGTGCGCGTCGCCAAACCGCACGGCGACGGCGTCCGGGCTCCGGCGCACGCTGGCCTCGAAGAGGGCGTGCACGCCGTGGTGGACGGGCACGTCCGCCCCGGTGTCGTTCCACGCCACCACCGCGCGCTCGCGCTCCGGCGCCGTCAGCAGCGGAAGCGCGGACACCGGGCACTCCGGCCGGGCGACCGCGCCCTCCAGCAGGCGCGCATAGTGCGCGGCCATGCGCGCCACCGTCGCCTCGTCGAAGAGGTCGGCGTTGTACTCCCAGCGCGCCTCCATGCCGCTGGGGTCGTCGTAGAGGAAGAGGGTGACGTCGAAGCGCGCCACGCCGGGCTCGAAGTCCACCTCCGACACGGCGAGCCCGGGCCACTTCAGCGCGCCCCACGGCGCATTCACGTGCACGAACATCGCCTGGAACAGCGGCGAGCGGCTGGGGTCCCTCGCGGGCACGAGCGCCTCCACCAGCTGCTCGAAGGGCATGTCCGGATGCGCGTACGCGCCCAGGCACACCTCGCGCACCCGGCCCAGCAGCGCGAGGAAGGTCGGGTCGCCGGACGTGTCCAACCGCAGGGCCAGCGTGTTGGCGAAGAAGCCGATGAGCCGCTCCACCTCCCGGCGCCCGCGCCCCGCCACGGGCGTGCCCACCACCAGGTCCTCCTGCCCGCTGTAGCGGAACAGCAGCACCTGGAATGCCGCCAGCAGCGCCATGTACGGCGTGACGGCCGCCTTGCGGCTCAGCTCCCGGAGGCCCTGGGCCAGGGTCGGCGCCATCGGCAGGCGGTACACCGCGCCCCGGAACGTCTGCTGGGGAGGACGGGGCCGGTCCGTGGGCAGCTCCAGCGCGGGCGGTGCTCCGGCGAGCCGCTCCGTCCACCATGCGCGCTCGGCCTCCAGCAGCTCGCCCTGCATCGCCTTGCGCTGCCAGTGCGCGAAGTCCGCGTACTGCGCCGGAAGCTCCGGCACGCGGGGCGGCTCATTCTTCGTGAAGGCGGTGTAGAGCGCGCTCAGCTCCGCCGCCATCCACCCCAGCGACACCGCGTCGCACACGATGTGGTGCGTGACGAAGAGCAGCGCGTGCTCCTCCGGAGAGAGTCGCACCAGCGTGGTCCGCACGAGCGGGCCGCGCGCCAGGTCGAACGGCGTCCGGGCCTCGGCCTCCGCGCGCTCGCGCAGGGCCTGCTCGCGGGCCTCCTTGTCCAGCCCCCGCGCGGACAGGTCCTCCACGCGCAGCGGGAACGCCGCGGGCTCCGGTGCGCGGATGCGCTGCACTGGCTGCCCTTCCACGGACTCGAAGGTGGTGCGCAGCGACTCATGCCTCGCCACCACGGCGTGGAGGGCGTGCTCCAGCGCGGCCACGTCCAGCGTCCCCGTGAGCCGCACGAAGAAGTGGACGTTGTACGTCGCGGTGAGCCCTTCCCACTGCGCCAGGAACCACAGGCGCTGCTGCATGAAGGACAGGGGCAGTGCTTCGGTCCTGGGCACGAGGGGCAGCGGGGTGCGCTTGCGCCCGGGAGCAACTGGCGAGGAGGTCGTCATCGTGTGGCTCCGTTACACTTCGAAGGCGGCGAAGCCGCGCGACCGGAAGGCGCGCAGCAGGACCGCGAAGACGAAGAACCCCAGGGCCGCGCCCGCCGTCACCAGGCGGATGCCCAGCCGGTCCGCCAGCGCGCCCTGCAACCAGACGCCCAGCGTGAAGCCGACGAAGAGCAGCATCGCGCTGAGGCTCGCGATGCGCGCCTGCAACTCACTGCCCACGCGCGCCTGACACAGCGTGGCCAGCCCCGTGAGCGACAGCATGTACAGCGCGCCCAATCCCAGCACCGCCACCGCCGCGTAGGGCAGCGACGGCGACAGCCAGTACGCCGCCGCCATGGGGCCGATGAGCAGCACCGTCACCTCCAACAGCCGCCCGCGCCCCAGCCGGTCCGCCAGCGTGCCCGCCGACAGCGCCGCCAGGAGCGACCCCACCCCCTGCGCCGTGACGAGCACCGACGTCGCGCCCGCGTCCAGCTGGAACACCTGGATGGCCAGCACCGGCGCCAGCGCCGTGAAGGGCGCGATGCAGACGGCGATGGCCAGCGTGCCACCCAGGGCCAGCGTCAGCCCTTCATCCGCCCGCGCCACCTTGATGCCCTGCACGATGCCCGCCCACAGGCCGCCGAAGTCCGCTGACTTCCCCGCCGCCGTGGCCCTCACCTGCGTGAGCGACAGCAGCACCGCGCCAAAGGACAGCGCGTTCAGGAGCAGCGCCCACGCCACGTCCGCGTGCGCAATCACCAGCGCCCCCAGCGCGGGCCCGCAGATGCGCCCCAGGTTGTTCTGCGCGGAGTTCAGGCTGAGCGCGCTGTGCAGGTCCTCCTTCGGCACCGACACCGCGATCATCGCGGAGAACGCGGGCGTGAAGAGCGTCACCGCGCAGCCGTTGAGGAACGAGAGGATGGCCACCCACCGCACCGTGAGCTGACCGCTGAAGGCCAGCGCCGCCAGCGTCCCCGCGAGCACCATCTGGATCAGCGCTCCCACGCCAATCGCACGGCGCCGGTCGAACCGGTCTCCCAGCGCGCCTCCCAGCGGCGACAGCACGATGGCCGGCAGGAACGTCAGCGCCGCCACGCCTCCGGTCCACTCCGCCCGGCCTGTCACCTTCGTCACGTACACGCCCAGCGCCAGCACCTCCATCCACGTGCCGATGTTCGACAGCGCAGCCCCGCCCCAGAGAAAGGCGAAGTCGCGGTGCTTCAGCGCGCGGAGCGACGACACACGGGGCAGGCGGGGCGTGGACACACCTCGCTTTCTAATTCACCGAGAGCGCCGGGTGTCCATGGACTTCCATCTGGGAGGAGCTGGATGGAATTCCGGTGGAATCGTGCAGTCCTGGTTCAGCTTCGCCGGGGCAACCGGAGGATGAACGTGGAGCCTTCACCCAGGGTGGAGCGGGCGGACAGCGAGCCGCCGTGCAGGCGGGCGAGCGCCGAGGCGATGAAGAGGCCCAGGCCGTGGCCGCGTCCCCGGTCCGCGTCCGCGCGCTGGAAGCGCTCGAAGATGTGGGGCAGGGCGTTGGCGGGGATGCCCACGCCGTGGTCGCGCACGTGGATGAGGACGAGGCCGGGGCTCAGCGTCACGCCGACCTCGATGCGCCGGGACTCGCCGCTGTACTTCACCGCGTTGGACAGCAGGTTGTTGAGCACCTGTCGCACGCGCTCGGCGTCCATCAGGAGCGGCTCCACGGACTCGCCCAGGTCCAGCCGGAAGTCCATCTCCGGCTGCATCTCGCGCCAGTCCTGGATGAGGCCCTGGAGGAAGCCCCCCAGGTCGGTGGGCTCCTGCTTCAGCTCCAGCTTTCCGTCCGCCAGCCGCGAGGCGTCCAGGATGGAGGTGACCAGGCCGTTCATCCGGTCCAACTGGCGCAGGATGGCCTCCGCGGAGCGGAACTCGTCCTCGGCGCCCCGCTTGTGCACCTTGCGCAGGAGCAGCTGGGTGTTGAGCCGCGCGGAGCTCAGCGGCGTCTTCAGCTCGTGCGCCACCCAGTTGAGCATCTCCTCGCGGGCGAGGCTCACCGCGGTGGCCGACTCGCGCGCGGCCTGCGGGGTCTCATGGCGGAGCGCCGTGCGGCTCTGGAGCGCGGTGCTGACGGCCTGCTCGAAGGTGGTGAGGTCCACGGGCTTGGGCAGGAACGTCTGGGCGGCCTCGCGCCCGGACGGCCGGGCCGCGCTCAGCAGCAGGAAGGGCACCTCCGACAGGACGGGCTCCGAGCGCATCGCGTGCAAGAGCTGCATGCCGGTGCGCCGGGGCATCATGTGGTCGCTGACCACCAGGTCCGGCGGCTCCGTGCGCGCCAGCAGCAGGGCCTCCTCGCCGTTGTGCGCGCGCACCACGCGGTGGCCCAGGTCTTCCACCACCTCCGAGAAGACCTCCAGGAGCGCCTCTTCATCCTCCGCGATGAGGACGAGGCTCATTCGTGGCTTCCTCCGACGGTGCTGCCAATGGGGCGCGCCTGACCGGTCAGCAGGCCCGCGGCGGAGCGCAGCGGCGCGAGCACCTTCACGCCGGTGTCGTTGATCTGGAACTCCCGCAGGTCGGGGGTGTACTTGCTGTCGCGCATCTTGAGCACGGACAGGATGCGGTGCATCTGGCCGTGCAGCTCCACGTAGCGAAGCAGCAGCAGGTTCTCTCCCAGGATGGCCACGGGCGCGTCGCTGAAGTCCAGCTCCGTGCCGACGATCTTCGGCACCTCGCGGGTGAAGACGGAGGTGACGCCCAGCATCCTCAGCCGCAGCGCCAGCGACGCGAGGAACGTCCTGCGCCGGATGGGGTCCAGGATGGACAGCTCCAGGTCGGCGAGCCCGTCGAGCACCAGTCGCTTCACCCCCAGCGTCTCCACCTTGCGCAGGAGGTCCTGCACGAGCACGTCCGCCTCCACCTCCATGGGGGGCACGTGCTGGAGCATCAGCATCCCGTCGCCCCGCAGGGACGCCACGTCCAGCCCCACGCGCTTCGCGCGCGCCATGAGCATGGCGGGCGAGTCGAAGAAGGAGATGTAGAGGGCCTTCTCCCCCTTGCGCGCGCCCTCCGCCGCGAAGTGCGTGGCGAGCAGCGTCTTGCCAATGCCCATGCTCCCCGCGAGCATCGTGGTGCTCAGCTCCGGCAGGCCCCCGTACATCAGCGCGTCCAGCTCCGGCAGGCCGAAGCCCTTGCGCGCAAGCGTGGGCGGCTCGTCGTGGAAGTCCAGCGGCGTGGCCTCCAGGCGCGGCACGAACTCCACGCCCGTCTTGTTGATGAGCATGACGTGTTCGCCCACCAGGTGGTTGCGGCCGCGCAGCTTCACCACCTCCACCCGGCGCACCCGGCGCGCGCCGTTCGGCATGACGGACAGCGACACGATGCCGTCCACCGTGGTGGCCTCCGGCAGCGCCATCAGCCGCTCCAGCGGGTACTCCGTGGTGAACAGGCCGACGCAGTTGCTGGCCGCCAGGCCGATGCCCAGCTCGTAGAGGAACTCGCGCAGCCGCGCCTCGTCCATCCAGAGGTCCCGGATGGAGCGCAGCCCGTCGATGAACAGCAGGCCCGCGCCGCGCTCGCGCACCGTCTGGAGCAGCAGGTCGCGTGCCTCCTTGGGTCCCCGCTTGAGCGCTGAGTAGGCGCTGATGACGAAGAGCTTCTCCCCCAGCAGCTCCGGCTTGAAGAAGGAGAAGCCCGCCAGGGCCCCCATCAGCTTGTCGTGGGGTTCCGAGGTCACGGTGGCCATCACCACGGGGATGCCACGCGCCGCGGCCTCGAAGGCCACCTGGCTGCACAGCACCGTCTTCCCGCACCCGGGCGTCCCGGTGACGATGAGGGCCTGACGCTCGGGGATGCCTCCGCCCAGGAGCGCGTCGAAGCTGGGGATGCCGCTCGGGAAGAGCGGCGATTTGCTGCTGTGCATTCCAGGTCCGTCAGCGGCGGGGAGCTGCACGCGAGGCTCTGCCGCTTTAAAGCGCGCGCCGGGGCGGAAGGTACGCATCGCGGAAGACACATGCCCGAGGTGTGACACCGCTTCTGCGGCATAGCGGACGCTTCCATGGGGGGCCAGCACCGCGAGAGGAGGGAGCGGGCCACAGCCGTCCGGTGAACACCTCGGAGGACCGGCCAGCCGGGCGGCCGGGTGTCAGCGGGACGGCGCGCGGGGATTTCCAGGGTCGCCGGAGCCGGCGGCGGAGGCCCGGGCGAGGTACAGCGCCACCGCGAGCCCCACGACGCACACGGCCGTGACGTAGTGCGCGGGCGCGAGCGCGCTCTGTTTCAGCGCGAGCGTGACGACGAGCGGGGTGAGGCCGCCGAACAGCGCGTAGGCCACGTTGTAGGAGAAGGAGATGCCGGAGAAGCGCACGGCCGGTGGAAAGGCGTGCACCATCACCGCGGGCACCACCCCGACGACGCCCACGCAGAAGCCCACCAGCGCGTACAGGGGCACCAGGTGCTGGGGGGCGCTGGCGACGCCCCGGTAGAAGAGCTGCACGGTGACGAGCAGCGCGAGCGTGCCCAGCGCCAGGGCCCGCGCCGGCCCCAGCTGGTCCGCGAGCACGCCGAAGAAGACGCAGCCCACGGTGAGCGTGAGCGTGGCGACGCTGTTGGCCCCCAGCGCCTGGGCGGCGGGGATGGCGTGCAGCTGCTGCATCAGCGTGGGCGTCATCAGGATGACCACCACGATGCCAGCGGTGAGCACCCAGGTGAGCAGCATGGACACCGCGACGGCGGGCGCGTGCCCCTTGAGCGCGGCCTTGAGCGGCAGCTCCTTCACGAGCGCGTGGCGCTGACGCATCTCCTCGAAGACGGGGGTCTCCTGGAGCCAGCGACGCAGGAACACGGCGAGGAAGCCGAACACGCCGCCCACGATGAAGGGCACACGCCAGCCGTAGGCCATCACCTCCTGCGGCGTGAAGACGGTGTTGACGGCGGTGGCGACGAGCGAGCCCAGGAGGATGCCCAGCGTGAGGCCGGAGGTGAGCGTGCCGCACGCCAGCCCCACCCGGCGCTCGGGCACATGCTCGGAGACGAACACCCACGCGCCCGGCACCTCGCCCCCCACCGCCGCGCCCTGCAACAACCTCAAGACGAGCAGCGCCAGCGGCGCCACGTACCCGGCGGTGGCGTACGTGGGCAAGAGGCCCATGAGCAGCGTGGGCACCGACATCAGGAAGACGCTCAGCGTGAACATCCGCTTGCGCCCCGTGCGGTCCCCGAAGTGCGCCATCACGATGCCGCCCAGGGGACGCGCCAGGTAGCCCGCCGCGAACAGCCCGAACGTCTGGAGCTGCCGGAGCCAGTCCGCCGTCTCCGGCGGGAAGAACAGCCGGCCCATCACCGCGGTGAAGAACACGAAGATGATGAAGTCGTAGAACTCGAGCGCGCCCCCCAATGCCGCGAGCCCCAACGTGCGGACGTCCCGCGCGGACAGGGGGCGGGGAGGAGCGGAAGCGGGGAGGGCGTCGGAGGTGGAGGTCGCCATGCGTGCGGCCCGGGAGGATACGCCGGGACGCCCGGACGCCGGCCTCGGACCCCATCTGTCACGTTCTGGAGGGGACCCCACGGATGACCCTGTTGACAGGGAGCCTGAATCTTGTGTGGAAACCGGGGTGTCGGTATCTTCCGGGGATTCGAGTTCCGTCCTGGGAGTACGATTTGGACAGGGTTGATAAGGTGACGCCGCCGCCGGTCGCGCCTGGACCCGAGGTCCGCTTCGGGAAGTACCGCATCGTCCAGCAGCTCGCTTCGGGCGGGATGGCGCACATCTTCCTCGCGACGCTCGACGGGCCGGACGGCTTCTCGAAGGCGTGCGTCATCAAGCGCATCCTGCCGGAGTACGCGAACCTGGAGCCCTTCAGCCGCATGTTCGCGGACGAGGCGAAGGTGGCGGCGCTTTTGACGCACCCGAACATCGTGCAGGTGTTCGACTTCGGGAAGATCGACGGGCAGTACTACCTGGCGATGGAGTGGATCCAGGGCCAGTCGCTGGACCGCATCATGCGGCACGCGGCGAAGGCGGCGATCCCGCTGGGGGCCCGGGTGACGGTGGACGTGGGCATCGCGATGGCGGACGCGCTGTCGTACGCGCACGCGAAGACGCTGTCGGACGGCACGCCGCTGAAGCTGGTGCACCGGGACATCACGCCGGCCAACGTGCTGGTGTCGCGCGACGGCATCGTGAAGCTGGCGGACTTCGGCATCGTGAAGAGCTCCGTGAACCTGGAGCGCACGGTGGCCGGGGTGGTGAAGGGCAAGTACGCGTACATGTCCCCGGAGCAGATCACCAACCGGCCGTTGGATCACCGCTCGGACCTGTACTCGCTGGGCATCGTCCTCTACGAGGCGTCCACGGGGCGGCGGCTGTTCAAGCGCGACACGATGGAGGCCACCATCCTGGCGACATCGCAGGGGGACGTGCCCCCGCCGTCGCAGGTGTCGCCGGGCTTCGCGCCGGAATTGGAGCGCATCCTCCTGAAGCTGCTCGCGAAGGCTCCGGACGCGCGCTACCTGACGGCGCGCGAGCTGCGCGACGACCTGGAGCGGTACCGCTCCGCGCAGCACTGGACGTCCGGGGGCGGGGAGCTGGCGACGCTGATGGCCACGCTCTTCCCGCCGGACGCGAAGGGCCGGGTGGCGGTGGCCGTTCCGGGCTCGGCGCACTCACCGTCGGGCCTCTCCGGTCCGGCGTCGCTCATATCGTCCGAGTCCGTCGAGCCCCTTGAAGACAGCGCGCTGGTCGCCACCGGGGTGCTGCCCCGGGGCCCGGGGTCCGCGAGCGTCGCGTCCGCGCAAGAGGCGGCCGCGGCCGCGCCGTTCCCCTGGGGGCTCGCGGCGGCGGCGGGCGTCGCCCTGGTGGGCAGCGCGCTGTTCTGGCTGTTCGCGGCGTGAAGGGGCGCGTGAAGGGTCGGGGGCGCACCGTGATGTGGGAAGCGGGACAACGAACGTGAAGAATCAGAAGACCTGGATCGCCGTCATCCTGCTGGGCACCGTGGCCGTGAACACCGGGGCGTACCTGGTGGTGCGCTCCCGGCGTGCCGCGCAGGCGCTCCCGCCCGCCTCGTCGCTCACCGCGCAGCCGACGGCGTCCGCGCCCGCGGCGCAGCCACCCTCCGCGCCCGCGCCCGCGAATGACGCGAACGAGGGGCTCGCGAGGGCCCTGCGCGCGTCGGGACTCGCCGCGCTGGAGGACCGCGACTACGACAAGGCGGTGAAGGAGTTCACCGAGGCGCTCAACCTGCGCCGGGAGAACAACGGCGACCTGGTGCGGTTGTTGGACATCGCCACCGGCCTGCGCTCGCGCGAGCAGTCGCGCACCGCCGTGGCGCCTGGGCCGAGGGAGCCCTCCACGTCGCGCGCCGTGCCCCGCACCCGCGCCGCGAAGCTCTCCGCCGCGCGGGCCCAGGCCCGGGAGCCGCAGCCGACCCCGGACGCCGCGCCAGAGGCGGCGCACGGGGGCTTGCTGCTGGTGACGTCCACGCCACCGGGGTTGGTGGTGATGGTGGACGGCAAGGCGGTGGACCTGACGCCCGCGCGCGTGCAGGTGTCCGCGGGGTCGCACCGCGTGGTGCTCGCGCAGGGCGAGCGCCGCCTCTTCGAGGAGACGGTGGAGGTGGGGGAGGACGCGGTGCGCTCGCTCAACCGCGACCTCACCGGGGAGCTGACGCCCGCCGCCCCCAGGTCCACGCCCATCGCGACCGCGCCGGCCCCGGGCGCGGAGCCC
>NZ_RAWB01000321.1 GCF_003612055.1 Corallococcus llansteffanensis | reverse complement strand
TTGGCGCGCGCGTCGAGTTCCCGGAAGGTGAGCTGCTCGTCGCGGCACACGACGGCCAGTGCATCGGGCGTGAGGCGTGCCTGGGCGGCGAAGGCGTCGTGGATGCAGGTGTCACGCGCGAAGTCGACGCGCGGGCCGTTCCAGCCCACGAGTAACTGCTGGCGCTCGGTGTCGGTGAGCAGGGGCAGGTTCGCGAGCGTCGTGTCGGGCTTCGCGGCGATGGCCTCCAGCAGCACGCCCAGGTGGCCGGCCATGCGCTGAATGCTCGAGGCGTCGAAGAGGTCCGTGGCGTACGTCAGCGCACCGACGAAGCCCTGAGGCGACTCCTGCAAGCTGAGCGTGAGGTCGAACTTCGAGGAGCGCGTGTCCACTTCCACAGGCTGGAAGGACAAGCCCGGCAGGCGCAGCGCTTCGGAGGGCGTGTTCTGCAGAGAGAACATCGCCTGGAAGAGCGCGCTTCGGCTCAAGTCGCGTGAGTGATGCACCGCTTCGACGAGCTTCTCGAAGGGCAGGTGCTGGTGCTCGTAGGCGGCGAGCGTGGTGCCGCGCACCTGGGCCAGCAGTTCACGGAAAGTCGACTGAGGCTTCAGGTGCGCACGCAGCACCAGCGTGTTGACGAAGAAGCCGATGAGGCCTTCGGTTTCCTCCTGGGTCCGGCCCGCGATGGGTGAACCGACGCTGATGTCGTCCTGGCCGGCGTAGCGCGACAGGAGCACCTGGAAGGCCGCGAGCAGCGTCATGAAGGGCGTGGCGCCCTCTCGCTGGGACAGGGCCTTGAGGGCCTCGGAGACAGGCAGCGAGAGCCGCACGGGCACTGTCGAGCCTCGGTGCGACTGCGTGGGTGGACGCGGGCGGTCGGTGGGCAGCTCCAGCGCGGCGGGCGCTCCGGAAAGCTGCTGCTTCCAGTAGCCGATCTGCGTGTCCAGCGCTTCACCCTGGAGCCACTCGCGCTGCCATGTGGAGAAGTCCGCGTACTGCATCGGGAGCGCGGGCAGCGACGGCGTCCGGCCCGTGCTGAGCGCCTCGTAGAAGGCAGCCAGCTCGCGGACGAGCACGCTCATGGACCAGCCGTCGGAGACGATGTGGTGCATCGTCACCAGCAGCAGGTGCTCCTCGCCACTCAGTCGCACCAGGGCGGTGCGCAGGAGCGGGCCTGCTTCCAGGTCGAAGGAGCGCTGTGCCTCCTGGTTCGCGAAGCTCCGGGCCTCTGCTTCCCGCTGGACTTCGGGCAGGGAGGACACGTCGAGCAGGGGCAGGGTCCACGCCATGGGGGCGTGGATGTGCTGCGCGGGCTCGCCTTGATGCTGGACGAGGGTGGTGCGCAGCGTTTCGTGCCGGGCGACCAGGGCTTCGAAGGCGCGGCGCAGGGACTCCACGTCCACGCGGCCCGTCAGCCGCAGGGCCGTGGGGATGTTGTACGAGACGTCTCCGGGCTTGAGCTGATCCAGCAGCCAGAGGCGCTGCTGCGCGAAGGACAGCGGAATGACTTCCCCGTGCAAGGTGGGCCGCAGCGGCGGTGCCTGGTGCGGGGAGCGCTGGGCCCCTTCGAGCCGCTTCGCGAGCGCTTCCACCGTGGGGGCCTCGAAGAGGGCCCGCAGGGGAAGCTCCACGCCGAAGGCCGCGCGCACGCGCGAGACGAGCTGGGTGGCCAGCAGTGAGTGGCCGCCGAGCGCGAAGAAGTCGTCCTGGACTCCGACGCGCTCCACGCGCAGCACCTCGGAGAAGCACGCGGCCAGCATCTCCTCGGTGGCGTTGCGCGGGGCGACGAAGGCGGAGGCGCGCGGAGCATCGCCCGGTTCGGGCAGGGCCTTGCGGTCCACCTTGCCGTTGGCGTTGAGGGGCAGGGCCTCCAACACCAGCAGCACGGAGGGCACCATGTACTCGGGCAGGTGCTGCTTGAGGTGTGCCTTGAGCACCCCCGTGTCCAGCGAGTGTCCTTCGAGCGCGGTGACGTAGCCGACGAGGCGCTTGTCTCCGTCACTTCCACGGGCGACGACGACGGCCTCGTTGACGCCGGTGGCCGCGCGCAGGGAGGTTTCGATTTCACCCAGCTCGATGCGGAAGCCGCGCACCTTCACCTGGAAGTCGACGCGGCCGAGGAAGTCGAGCGTGCCGTCCTCCAACCAGCGGGCCTTGTCACCCGTGCGGTAGAGCCGTTCGCCTGAAACCGTGGCGAAGGGATGCGGGACGAAGCGCTCCGCGGTGAGGTCGGGGCGGTGCAGGTAGCCCCAGGCAAGGCCAGGGCCACCAACGTAGACCTCGCCCGCGACGCCCACGGGAACGGGTCGGAGGTGCGCATCCAGCACGTAGGCCGTGGCGTTGGAGATGGGGCGGCCGATGGATACCGGGCCGTCCACCACCGTGTCGCGATGCAGGGACAGCGTGGTGGAGAACGTCGTGTTCTCCGTCGGGCCATAGGCATGCACCAGCGTCGAGCCCGCGGCGAGACGGGGCAGGTGCGCACGCATGCGGGCCCAGGGCATGACCTCGCCACCCGTCATGACTTGCGGCACCGCCGCCAGGGCCTCCCCCTGATGCAGGGCCATCTGCTCGAAGAGCGCGGTCGTCAGCCACAACGTCGTCACGCGGTGCTGGCGCACCAGCGTGGTCAACTCCTCCAGGGTGAGTGCGTGCGGCGGTGCGAGGACGAGCTTCGCGCCGTGCAGCAGCGCGCCCCAGATTTCGAGCGTGGAAGCGTCGAAGGCGACCGGGGCGAACTGGAGCCACACCTCTTCAGGGCCGAAGCGCATGAAGGTGTTGCCGAGCACCAGCCGGGTGATGCCCCGGTGGGGCACGCAGACGCCCTTGGGCCGTCCCGTGGAGCCGGAGGTGAACATGACGTAGGCCAGAGACTCGCCGTCCACGTAGACGTCTGGCGCATGCGTGGGCAACGCGGCGAGGACCTCCTGCTGCGCGTCCAGCCAGACGCGGGTGCCGGTGGCGGGCAGCAGTGAGGCGAAGGGCTGATGGGTGAGCACCACCTCGACGTCGGCGTCCTCCAGCAGCGCGGTGATGCGCTCCACGGGGGCGTTGCGGTCGACGGGGACGAAGGCGGCACCGGCCTTGAGGATGGCGAGGAGCGCGACAATCAGGTCGAAGGAGCGCTCGACGGCGAGGCCCACGCGGGCGCCGGGAGTGATGCCGAGAGCGCGCAGGTGGTGGGCCAGTTGGTTGGCGCGGGCGTCGAGCCGAGCGTACGTGAGCGTGGTATCGCCCTGGACAAGGGCCACGGCGCCAGGAGTGCGGCGGGCCTGGTGGGCGAAGTGGACGTGGACGGGGACGTCCATGGGACTGGCAACGGCGGTGTCGTTCCAATCCACCAGCAGGCGCTGACGCTCTTCGGCTCCCAGCAGGGGCAGCTCCGCCACGGACTGCTCGGGCTTCGCGGCCACGGCTTCCAGCAACGTGCGCAGATGGGCGGCCATCCGCTCCACCGTGCTCCGCTCGAACAGCGCCGTGCTGTACTCCAGGTTTCCGACGAAGCCTTGCGGCGAGTCCTGCAACAGCAGGGTGAGATCGAACTTGGCCGAGCGTGTCTCGGTCGCCACCTGCTGGAAGGAGAGGCCCGGGACGCGCAGGTCCTCGATGGGCGTGTTCTGCAGGGTGAACATCACCTGGAAGAGCGGGCTGCGGCTCGGATCCCGCACGGGCTGGATCGCTTCCACCAGCTTCTCGAACGGCAGGTGTTGGTGTTCGTAGGCGGCCAGAGTGGTGCCTCGCACCTGGGCCAGCACCTGCTGGAACGAAGCCTCCGGCGACAGCCGCGTGCGCAGCACGAGCGTGTTGACGAAGAAGCCGATGAGGCCCTCGGTCTCCGCCTGGGTGCGACCGGCGATGGGAGAGCCCACGCTGATGTCGTCCTGCCCGGAGTAGCGCGACAGGAGCACCTGGAAGCCCGCGAGCAGGGTCATGAAGGGCGTGGCGCCTTCACGTTGGGCCAGGGTCTTGAGGGCGTTGGAGACAGGCAGCGAGAGCTGCACGGGCACGGTCGCCCCTCGATGCGACTGCACGGGGGGACGCGGATGATCCGTCAGCAGCTCCAGCGCGGACGGAGCGCCCGCGAGCTTCTCCTTCCAATAGCCAAGCTGCGCGTCCAGCGTCTCTCCCTGGAGCCAGTCGCGCTGCCACGTCGCGTAGTCCGCGTACTGCACAGGCAGCGGTGCGAGGGCGGGCTCCTGGCCCGTCTGGATGGCCGCGTACAGTGCCGTGACCTCCCGGACGAGCACGCCCATGGACCAGCCGTCGGAGACGATGTGGTGCATCGTCACCAGCAGGAAGTGCGTCTCCTCGGACAACCGCACCAGCGCGGTGCGCAGGAGCGGGCCGGCTTCCAGATTGAAGGGACGCTGCGCCTCCTGGTTCGCGAGGCTCCGGGCCTCTGCCTCTCGCTGGACTTCGGGCAGGGAGGACACGTCGAGCAGGGGCAGGGTCCACGCCATGGGGGCGTGGATGTGCTGCGCGGGCTGGCCCTGATGCTGGACCAGGGTGGTGCGCAGCGTTTCGTGCCGGGCGACCAGGGCTTCGAAGGCGCGGCGCAGGGACTCCACGTCCACGCGGCCCGTCAGCCGAAGCGCCGTGGGGATGTTGTACGAGACGTCTCCGGGACTGAGCTGATCCAACAGCCAGAGTCGCTGCTGCGCGAAGGACAGCGGTGTTGCTCCCTCCGTGCGGATCCGGGTGAGCGGCGGCAGGCGGAGGTTCGAGGTGTTGGCGCTGAGGCGCTCTGCGAGCGCGGCCACGGTGGGCGCTTCGAAGAGGGCACGGAGCGGCAGCTCCACGCCCAATGTGCTGCGCACGCGTGAGATGAGCTGCGTGGCCAGCAGGGAGTGACCCCCGAGGGCGAAGAAGTCGTCGTGGATGCTGACCTGCTCGCGGCGCAGGACGAGGGCGAAGACTTCGGAGAGCTTCTCCTCGGTGGGGTTGCGAGGGGCGACGAAGTCCGCGAGGGGTGAGGCGTCGGGCGCGGGCAGCGCCTTGCGGTCCAACTTGCCGTTGGCGTTGAGGGGCAGGGCCTCCAGGGCGAGGAAGGCCGAGGGCACCATGTACTCGGGCAGCCGCTCCTTGAGGAACGCGCGGAGCACGGCGGTGTCGAGCGTTTCACCGGCCACGGCGACGAGGTACGCGACGAGGCGCTTGTCCCCGGGGACGTCTTCGCGAGCGAGGACGACGGCCTCATGCACGGAGGCATGCGCGAGCAGGGAGGCTTCGATTTCGCCCAGCTCGATGCGGAAGCCGCGCACCTTCACCTGGAAGTCGAGCCGCTGCAGGTAGTCCAGGTGGCCGTCGGCGCGCCAGCGCACGACGTCGCCGGTGCGGTAGAGGCGAGCACCGGGTGCGGAGGCGAAGGGGTGGGGGATGAAGCGCTCGGCGCTGAGGGCAGGCTGGCCGAGGTAGCCCCAGGCGAGGCCTTCGCTGGCGAGGAAGAGTTCCCCGGGGACACCGACGGGCACCGGACGCAGGTGGGAGTCGAGGACGTAGGTGCGGGTGTTGGCGATGGGGCGGCCGATGGGCGGGCGCGTGCCGTCATCCCGTGCGGTGGCGGCCACAGGAGTGAAGGTGGCGACGACGGTGCTCTCGGTGGGGCCGTAGTGGTTGAAGAGGGTTGCGGGCACCGAGGCGGGAGGGCCGTGGTGCAGGGCATCGCCGCCCGTCAGCAGGGCGCGCAGGGCCATGGGCTTTGGCCACTCTTCACGCAACACGGCCTCGGCGAGAGGCGTCGGCATGAAGCAGGTGGTGATGGCTTCCGTGGCCAGCCAGCGCAGCAGTTGGGAGGGCTCGGCGCGCACGGCGTCGGGAGGCACGACGAGGCTCGCGCCAGAGGCAAGCGAGGGCCACACCTCCCAGGTGGAGGCATCGAAGGCGACGCCCGCGGTGAGGGCCGTCCTGTCCGAAGGCGCCAGGGAATAGGTGCGCTGGTGCCAGGCGACGAGGTTCATCAACCCGCGGTGGTGCACGGCGACGCCCTTGGGACGCCCCGTGCTGCCCGAGGTGTAGATGACGTAGGCCAGGTCTTCCGCGCCCACGCTCTGCACCGGCAGTGGCGCGCGAGGAATAACGGCTTCCGCCTCCAGGGAGAAGACGCGTGCGGAGAGCGCAGGCAGCGAAGCGCGCAGATGCTGCTGGGTGAGGAGGACGGATGCGGCGCTGTCCTCCAGCATGAAGGCGAGCCGCTCGGGCGGGACACCCGGGGAAATGGGCACGTAGGCCGCGCCCACCTTGAGGGTGGCCAGCAGGCCAGCCACCAATTCCGGGGAGCGCTCCGCGAGGACGGCCACGCGGTCGCCGCGAGAGACACCGGCGGCATGGAGCTGCACGGCAAGCTGGTGGGCCCAGGCATCGAGGCCCGCGTAGGTGAGGCTGCGCTCGCCCATGCGCACGGCCACGGCGTCAGGCGCGCGGCGGGCCTGCTCTGCAACGACGTGGTGGATGCAGGTGTCGCTCGGGAACTCGACGTCCGTCTCATTCCATTCGACGAGCAATTGCTGCTGCTCCGTCGCCGTCATCAGGGGCAGTGAGGCGATGGAGGCATCCGGCTGCCTGGCGATGGCCTCCAGCAGGACACCGTAGTGGCTCATCAACCGCTGGACGGTGGCGGCGTCGAAGAGGTCACTGCTGTACTCGAGGAAGCCGGTGAGGCCCTGGGGCACCTCGAAGAGTGTCAGCGCCAGGTCGAAGCGCGCGGAGTTGCCCTCCAACGGGACGGGCTGGAAGGAGAGGCCGGGCACGCGCAGCGCTTCGGCGGGCGCGTTCTGCAGGACGAACATCACCTGGAAGAGGGGGCTGCGGCTCAAGTCGCGTGAGGGCTGGAGGACTTCCACCAGCTTCTCGAAGGGGACGTGCTGGTGCTCATAGGCCGCGAGCGTCGTGCCGCGTATCTGGGCCAGCAGCTTGCGGAACGAGTCCTCCGGCTGCATCCGCGCCCGTAGCACGAGCGTGTTGACGAAGAAGCCAATGAGGCCTTCGGCCTCCGCGTGCGTGCGTCCCGCGATGGGGGAGCCCACGGAGACGTCGTCCTGGGCGGAGTAGCGCGACAGCAACAGCTGGAACGCGGCCAGCAGCAGCATGAAGGGCGTGGCGCCCTCGCGCTGGGCAAGGCCTCGCAGAGAGCGGGTAAGGGCCGCGGGGATGTTCACCGGCACCGTGGCGCCGCGCCGGGATTGCACGGGCGGACGCGGACGGTCCGTGGGCAACTCCAATGCCGAGGGTGCTCCGGCGAGCTGGTGCTTCCAGTAGCCCAGTTGCGTCTCCAGCACCTCTCCCTGCAACCACTGGCGCTGCCATGCAGCGAAGTCCGCGTACTGCACGGGCAGCGGCGGGAGTGAGGGCTCCTTGCCCTCGCTGAAGGCCGCGTAGCCTGCGGCCAGTTCCTTCACGAGCACGCCCATGGACCAGGCGTCGGAGACGATGTGGTGCATCGTCACCAGCAGGACGTGCGTCTCCTCCGAGAGCCGCAGCAGTGAGGTGCGCAGCAGCGGCCCGTGGACGAGGTGGAAGGGCTGACGGGCTTCGCGCGTGGCGAGCCGCACCGTCTCCGCTTCGCTCGCGGCTGCATCCAGAGCGGACAAGTCTTCAACCGGGAGGGCCCAGGTGGACGGCGCGTGGATGCGCTGGAAGGGCTGGCCTTCCTGCTCGAAGAAGGTGGTGCGCAGGGCCTCGTGACGCTGGACGAGCGCCTCGAAGGCGCGGCGCAGGGCCTCCACGTCCAGGCGCCCTGAGAGGCGCAGTGCGGCGGGGAGGTTGTACGACGCGTCATCGGGCGCGAGCTGATCCAGGAACCACAGGCGCTGCTGCGCGAAGGACAGGGGCTGGGGGCCCTCCGCCCGCGTCCGGGTGAGGGGCGGCAGGCGTGCCGCGGTGCTGGCCTGCTGCACCCGCTCGGCGAGCTTGGCGACAGTGGGCGCCTCGAAGAGCGCGCGCAGTGGCAGTTCCACATCGAGCGCGGCGCGCACCCGGGCTACCAGTTGCGTCGCCAGCAGTGAGTGCCCGCCCAGGTCGAAGAAGTTGTCCTCCGCTCCCACCCTGGTCACGCCCAGCACCTGCGCCCACACCTGCGCCAGCAACTCCTCCGTCTGCGTACGCGGGGCCACGAAGTGCGCCGCCTCCTGCGCCCCGTCCGGCGTCGGCAGGGCCTTGCGATCCACCTTCCCGTTGGGTGTCAGCGGCAGCGCGTCCATCACCACGAAGGCCGCCGGCACCATGTACTCGGGCAGTTGTTCGCGCAGGAAGTCGCGCAGCTCCACGCTGGTCGTGTCCTCGGGCGCCACCACGTACGCGATGAGGCGTCGCGGGTTTTCGCGCACCAGTACCACCGCCGTGCGCACCGCCGGGTGCTTGCCCAGCACCGACTCGATTTCGCCCAGCTCCACGCGGAAGCCACGCAGCTTCACCTGCGTGTCCGCCCGGCCGAGGAATTCGATGTTCCCGTCCGCCAGGTACCGCGCCCTGTCCCCCGAGCGGTACAGCCGCGAACCCGGTGCCCCGTAGGGGTCGGGCACGAAGCGCTCCGCCGTCAACTCCGGACGGTGGCAGTACCCGCGCGTCACGCCTTCGCCGCCGATGTACAGCTCGCTCGCCACGCCCACGGGCACCGGCCGCAGCGCCGCGTCCAGTACGTGTATCCGCACGTTCGCGAAGGGCTTCCCAATCGGTAGCAGCCGGTTGTCTCCCGCCTCCAGCGCGTCGCTCTCGAACCACGTGCTGTCGATGGTGGTTTCGCTGATGCCGTAGGAGTTGATGAGGCGCGTCTTTTCGCCAAGCACCTTCCGGACGCGCAGGTACTCATTCACGTACCAGGCGTCGGAGCCGGCGGTGAGGAGCCTCAGCGCCTCCAGTCGCTGGCCCGTCTCCTCCAGGTGCTGCAACAGCCCGCGCAGCACCGCCGGGACGAACTCCGCGCAGTCGACGTCCTCGGCTTTCATCAACGCATGCAGCTTCTGGGGCTCCAGCAGCCACTCGCGCGGGCAGAGCACCAGCTTGCCGCCCGAGCACAGCGCTCGGGACAAGTCCCCGCCGAAGACGTCGAAGGAGAAGCTCGCCATCTGCAGATGGTTTCGGCACTGCTCCTTCAGCGCGTAGCTTCGCTCCCAGCCCAGGTACGCATTCGCCCAGTTGCGGTGCGACACCATCACGCCCTTCGGCGCCCCTGTGCTTCCGGAGGTGAAGACGACGTACGCGAGGTTCTCCGGCTGCGCCGTCCGGGCCGGGGCCTCGGTGGAGAGGCCCGCGCGTGCGGGGGCCTCCGCGTCCAGCAGGTAGCGCGGGAGGCCTGGGGCCTCCACCGTGCCCTCCAGTGACTGCTGCGTCAGCAGCAGCGACATGCGCGACGCGGACACCATCATCGCCAGGCGGTCCGCCGGGTAGGACGGATCCAGGGGCACGTAGGCGCCACCCGCCTTGAGGATGCCCAGCAGCGCCACCAGCAAGCGAGGCGTGCGCTCCAGGCACACGCCCACCAGGACCTCGGGGCCCACGCCCAGGCTTCGCAGGTGGTGCGCCAGTTGGTTCGCCTGCGCGTCCAGCTCGCCGTACGTCAGTGGCGCTTCCCCCGGGGCCACGACCGCCAGCGCGTCTGGCGTCAGGCGTGCCTGGGCCGCGAAGCGCTCCGCAACCCCCAGCTCCGCGGGCAGCGCCACGTCGGTGTCGTTCCACTCGACGAGCACTTGCTGGCGCTCGGCGTCGGTCAACAGCGGCAGCCGTGTCGCCGTCTCGTCCGGACGGGTGACCGCACCCTGCAGCAGCACTCGCAGATGCCCGGCCATGCGCGCCACGGTGGGCGCGGTGTAGATATCGGTGGCGTACTCCAGGTAGCCCTTGAGGCCCTGCTCCGTCTCCAGCACCTGGAGCGTCAGGTCGAACTTCGCCGTGTGCGTGTCGAGCTCCAGCGCCTCCAGCTTCACGCCTTCCACGACGGCCGCGCCGCGGAAGGACGCCTGGAACGTGAGCATGACCTGGAAGAACGGCGTGCGGCCCTGGATGCGCTCCGGACGCAGCTCCTCCACGAGCCGCTCGATGGGCAGATCCTGATGCTCCTGGGCCCCCAGCACCCTGTCTCGCACCTGCCGCAGGAGGGAGCGGAAGGACGCGCTGCCTTCCACCTGCGTGCGCAGCACCTGCACGTTGACGAAGAGGCCGATGAGTCCCTCCACCTCCCCGCGCGTCCGGCCCGCCATCGGCGAGCCCACCGTCACGTCCTCCTGGCCCGTGTACCGCGACATCAACACCTGCCAGCCCGCCAGCAGCACCATGAAGAGCGAGGCGCCTTCCTGCTGCGCCAGCGCCTTCATCGCGTCCATCAGCTCGCGCGGGAGGTGGACATCCTGTCGGGCTCCTCGGCCATCGCGGATCGCGGGGCGGGGATGGTCGGTGGGCAGCTCCAGCGCGGACGGCACCCCGGCGAGCTGCTGCTTCCAGAAGTCGAGTTGCTTCTCCAGGCGCGGGCCCTGGAGCCACTCGCGCTGCCACACGCCGAAGTCGGCGTACTGCACTCCAAGCTCCGGCAGGGCCGCGGGCAGGCCCTTCGCGAACGCGCCGTAGAGCACCGCCACCTCGCGCACCAGCAGCGTCATCGACCAGCCGTCGGAGATGATGTGGTGCAGCACCACCACGAGCAGGTGCTCATTCGGGCCGGACGTCAGCAGCAGCGCGCGCAGCAGCGGCCCCTGGGCCAGGTCGAAGGGCCGGGCCGCCGCTTCGCGCGCCACGCGCCACGCCTCGTCCGGCGCCGCGCCCGTGAGCTCCTGTCGCTCCAGCGTGAACACCGGCTCCGGCGAGATCACCAGTACAGGCCCGGAGGCGCTCTCGCGGAAGGTGGTGCGCAGCACCTCGTGCCGGCGCACCACCTCGCGCAGCGCGCGCTCCAGCAGGTCCACATCCAGCGGGCCCTCCAGGCGCACCGCCATGGGCACGTTGAACAGGGGGCTGCCCGGGTCGAGCTGATCCATGAACCACATCCGCTGCTGCGCGAAGGACAGCGGCAGCGGGCGCGAGCGGTCCTGGACCGGGATGAGGCCGCGCACCGCGTTGCCAGGCGCCGACTTCTGCGCGGCCATCTTCTTCAACAGCTCAGCGCGCTTTTCCGGGGAGAGGTTCGCGATCCGCTTCGACAGCTCGTTGCTCATCTCATGTACTCCGCACTCGGGAACGCCACCACGCGCGAACGCCACCCAGGCCCGTGGTGGGTTTCGCGAGAACTCCGACCTGCTTCATTTGCCGGTTTGACGCCCTGCGCCGCTCTCCCGGGAGAGGCGCAAGGGTGGGTCAAATTCACGGTGGTGAGATTATTCCGCCGGCAAGCGGCCTGTCATGGGGGCGCCTTGAAGCCCACTCGAATAAATCCAGGTATTTGCCGGATTGCGCTGGTTCCCTGAAGGTGGGGACGGAAGGACGTCGGATGTCCTCCCGAGGGAAACCTGCCCCCCGGGTCGCCGCCTCGAATGAGGGGGGAGCGGCCGCTCCTGACGCGTCATCACCGCCCGCTCCGGGCACCCGGGAGAACGCCCGAGCCCACGTCCGGCCCCGGGGCGCCGTGAGAACGGGGCCGCCAGGTGGAAGGATCTCCCTCCCCCTGGCTC
>NZ_RAWB01000320.1 GCF_003612055.1 Corallococcus llansteffanensis | reverse complement strand
GACAGGTGGAGGAGGGGGCGCTGGAGGACCTGATTCGGGCCTGCCTCCCGAAGCGGCCCACGGGCTGGCGGGCGTTCCTCTGCGGCAACGCCGAAGGGGTACTATCCCTGCGCAAGAAGCTCTTCCTGGCGGGGTTCTCGCTGAAGGACATCCACGCGGATGCCTTCCTGCCGAGCACGCCCCGGGCGGAGCCCGTCTCCGGAGCCGCCTGACCTTGCGCCTGACCCTTCACGCCGACTACGCGCTGCGCGTCCTCATGTACCTGGCGGCGCGCCCTGGCAGGCCGTCCTCCACGCAGGAGATGGCGGACGCCTATGCCATCTCCAAGCACCACCTGGTGCGCGTGGTGCAGACCCTGGCGGGCCTGGGCTACGTGGAGGTGAGGCCGGGGCGCTCCGGCGGCGTGCTGCTGGCGCGGGCGCCGGGGGACATCCGGCTGGGCAAGGTGGTGCGCGCGGGCGAGCCGGACTTCCACCTGGTGGAGTGCTTCGACCGCGAGCACAACACCTGTCCCATCGCGCCCGCGTGCGGCCTCAAGGGCGTGCTGGCCGAGGCCCGGGACGCGTTCCTGGCCACGCTGGACAAGTACACGCTGGAGGACCTGCTGCGCCGCTCCAAGCCGGGCCTGTCCGACCTCTTCCTGCCGACGGGCGCGTCGGAGGACCCGGGCTGATCACCGCCCGTGCGCGTGGGTGTCCGCGACTGTCCTCGGACGACGTGATGACGGAGCGCGTCGGATGAGCGTCGTTGACAGGGGCCACCCGGGCCCGGACAGTCGCCCGCGCCATGGCCACCTATCCCGCCTCCCCCCGTGAAGCCTTCCTCCAGCTTCGCACGCTCGCCGAGGCACTGGCCCGACCGGAAGAGCGCCCCCGCGCGCTGGTGGAGCTGCGCGCGCTGGCGGAGCTGTCGCGCGACCAGCCGGAAGGGGCGCCCCTGCGCCTTGCGTCCGTGGTGGTGGCGGTGGGCGCGTCGCAGGAGCGGCTGGAGCTGTTCATCCCCCCGTCCATCTTCGCGCCGGAGGCGTGGGCCTTCACCTTCCTGGAGGGACTGCTGAAGGTGCCGCTGGACGAGTACGCAGGCAAGCAGCTGGTGGAGGTGGGCGCGGGCTCCGGGTGGATCTGCATCGCGCTCGCGAAGTTCACCGGCCTCGCGCGCATCCGGGGGTTGGACCTCAACCCGCAGTCCCCCGCCGTGGGGCTCTGCAACGCGTGGCTCAACGGCGACGAACAGCTGGTGTCCCGGCTGTCCTTCGGGGAGAGCGACCTGCTGCGCGGCCTGCCCGCGGCGCCCTCGTGGGACTTCATCGTCGGGTGCATCCCCCAGGTGCTGCGCGGCGACGAGCTTCCGGCGGAGCTGGCGCAGGCGGATGAGCAGGCGCTGCACGACCTGTCCAACTACACGTCCCTGCAGAACGTCTACGAGGACCACTTCGGCCTGGGGCTCATCGCGCGGCTGCTGGACGAGGCCCCGGAGCGGCTCCTCCCCGGAGGGCGCCTGCTGTTGAACCTCGCGGGCCGTCCGGGCCGCGCCATCATCGCGCGCATGTTCACCCGGCGCGGCTACACCACCCGCGTGCGCGTGGCCCGGCGGGTGATGCAGGCGGCGGACACGGACATCCGTCCGCTGGTGTCCCTGGAGCAGCGCACCGGGCGCGAGTTCGAGTTCTTCATGGAGGCCCACAGCCCGGAGCCGCTGCGCGCCGCGACCGCGCTGGGCTGGCTCCAGTCCGGCCACCCCATCTGGCACGAGGTGGCGGTGTGGGAGGCGCACCTGTCGCTGCCCCGAGAGACATTGGCCCTGCGCGCGTCCCTGCGCCACCTGGGCATCGCCGCGCTCCAGGAGGAGCTGGACCTGGGCGCCGCGTCCGCGGAGCAGCTGGGCTTCGTGGCCGCGCTCGCGGAGCGGCTGTCGCAGTCGCCGCGCCTGCCCTATGCGCACGAGGCGGGGGACGCGTCCTTCCGCCGGCTGGTGGCCCGCTACCTGGACCGCCACTTCGGGCTGCGGCTGTCGGAGGACTCGCTGTTCGTCGCGCCCGAGCGCGAGCAGGCCGTCTACTCGCTGCTGCTCGCGATGTGCGACCCCGGCGACACGGTGCTGGTGTCGCGCAGCCTGCACCCGCTCTACGCCCGCGCGCTGGACAAGGCGGGGGTGCGCGCCGCGGTGACGCACAACACGCTGGAGGAGATCCGCCGCCTGCTCTCCGCCTTCGACGTGAAGGCCGTGCTGCTGACGGTGGAGCCGGGCGAGCGCACCAACCTCGCGGTGCTGCGCGACATCGTGGCGGAGGCGGCCCGGCGCGGCATCTGGGTGGTGCTGGACGAGAGCGCCTTCTTCAACATCACCGGCGAGGTGGAGCCGCGCACGCTCTTCGAGTTCCTCGCCCGGACGCCGCACGCGCCCAACCTCGTCATCCTGTACGGCCTCATCAAGAACGCCGTGTGGCCGGACCTGGAGCTGACGCTGCTGCTGCCCGTGCCGGAACCGCTGCGCGCCGACCTGGAGGTGGCCGCGGAGGTGACGTACTCGCGCATCAGCGTCTTCGCGGAGTGGTTCTACGAGCGCACCTTCTCCGAGCTGCTCGCCTTCCGCATGGCCTTCGCGGAGCCCGAGCCTCCGGCCCCGCACCGCGCGCCCGAGGTGCCGCTGCCCCGGGCGAAGCGCATCACGCAGCTGTCGAAGCTGCCCGCGTTCGCGCCCCGGTTCTTCCGCGAGGACGACCCGGAGCTCGTGCGCCTGGACTACGGCGAGAACGAGGGTCCGCTGCCGCTGCCGCTGGTGGAGGGGCTCATCGCGGCCGGGGTCGCCCCCCGCGCCGACTCCCTGCAGACGGGCCTCGCCGAGTCCGTGGCCGCCTTCCTGCTGGAGACGCGCGGCGCCCGCTACAGCGCGGACGACGTCGTGGTCGCCCCTGGCGTCTGGCCCCTCATGCACCACCTGGGCGTGGCGCTGCGTCAGCGGCTGGGCCGGGTGCCGCGCATGTTCCTGGTCACCCCGTGCTACGGCGTACTGGCGCCCACGTTCCTCGCGGCGGGCTGCGAGGTGGAGTCGGGGCCGCTGGGCCACCTGCTGTCGCGCCGCATGCGGGGCGGTGCACCGGACGCGGTGGTGCTGTCGCAGCCCGCGAACCCCACGGGCCACTACCTGTCCCATGAAGAGTTGATGGCGCTGGCGACGTACGTGGTGGAGCAGCGCTGCCTGTGGGTGTCGGATGAAATCTTCGGGCTGGTGAACCTCACCAACCCCTCGGCGGAGACGGTGCACAGCCCGGTGACGCTGGAGGGCGCGGTGCCCGGCATCGGCGCGCGCACGGTGCTGCTGGGCGGGCTGTCCAAGGAGTTCGCCGCCGGAGGCCTGCGCGTGGGCTGGCTCGCCACGAAGGACCGGGCCCTGGTGGCGGCGCTGCGCGACAGCGCCCCGGGCGTGCTGCACGCGCCCACCGCGCGCGCGGCGGCGTACCTGTACGCGGCCCATGCCCGGGGCCCGGACGGGCAGCTCCTCTATCCCGCGCGGCACAAGGCGCTGAGGGCATACCTTGCGAGGATGCGGCGCGACCTCGCGGAGAAGCGCGCGTTGCTCGCGGAGGCGCTGCCCGACGACGGCCGCGCCGAGTCCACCGAAGCAGGGGGACTCTTCCTCGCGCCCCGGATGACGGCGTGGCTGGGCCGCGCGGTGGACGGGGTGACGCTCACGCCGGAGAACCTGCCCCGCATCGTCTACGAGCACACGCACGTGGTGCTCAACGGCGGGGCGTGGTGCGGCGATCCGGAGCGCGTGCGCGCGGTGTTCTCCATCCCGCGCGAGAAGCTCCTGAAGGCCCGCGAGCGGCTGCGCGCCTTCGGTCAGCGGCTGCGCTGACGGCGACCCCACGAGAAACTCCCGAAGGCCCGCGAGTGGCTGCGCGCCTTCGGCCAGCGGCTGCGCTGACGGCGATCCCACGAGAAGCTCCCGAAGGCCCGCGAGTGGCTGCGCGCCTTCGGCCAGCGGCTGCGCTGACGGCGACCCCGTGCGAGAAGCTCCTGAAGGCCCGCGAGCGGCTGCGCGCCTTCAGCCAGCGGCTGCGCTGACGGCTAGCTGGCGACGGCGCGCGGGACGTCGTCGGCCGGGGCCTTCTGCCGGGTGTGGGCGTCCACGCGGTCCAGCCAGGCGGACAGCCGGGGCCGCGCGGCCACCTGATCCCGCTGCCACGGTGTCTCCTCCTGCCGGAAGCTGTGCAGGTGGCTGAAGAGGGCGATGTCCGCCACGGTGAAGCGGCCCAGCCAGAAGCCGTCGGTGGGCGAGCGCAGCTCCAGCGCGTCCAGCTGCTCCTGCCACTTGCGCCAGCAGGTGGCCTCGCCCGCGCGCCACACGTCGCGCGCCATCAGCGAGGAGACGAGCTTGCGGCGGAAGCCGAGCGCGATGAGGGGCCGCATCAGCGGGGGCAGCGGGCGGAAGAAGGCCTCGCGCACGCGGGGCCAGTTGCGCTCATCCGCCCAGCGCGCCGCGACGAGGAAGCCGCTGACGGCGGTGTCCGCGTACTCCTCCCAGATGTGGGCCTCCGCGGCGAGCTTCGGGTCGTCCGTCTCGTGGAACGTGCGGCCCGCGAGCTGTTGGATGCGACGGAGGATGTCGGAGGAGCCCGACACGGCCTCGTCGGCCACCAGCAGCACCGGCACCTGCCCGGTGGGGTTGTACTTCTTGAAGCTCGCGGGGATGCCGAAGCGCCGCTCGTAGGGCAGGCCCAGGTACTTCAGTCCCCGGTGCGCCTTCACGCAGTAGGACGAGTAGCTCTCGAGGCCGGGGACTCCGGGGTCACCCGTCTCGCAGAGCACGAGTCGGGGGATGGGCTGGGGGGACGCCATGACGTTCTCCTGCGACGCACACGCGATTTCGCGGCGGCATCCTAACGTCCCAGGAGGGTTTCCCTACAATGCGCCCCGCCATGAACCGACTGCTCGTCCTGCTCCTCTGTTGCATGCCGTCCCTGCTGTTCGCCCAGGCCCCGGCGACGGAGCAGTGGGTGGTGACGACCGACCTCTGGGGCAACCCCGCCTATCAGCTCCTCACGCTCGAGCGCGCGGGCAAGCAGCTCAAGGGCGTGTTCGACGGCGACCCGCTGGAAGGCGAGCGCGTGGGCAATGACCTCCGCTTCGTCGTCACGGACGCGCGCAAGCAGACGTATGTCTTCAGCGGCAAGGTGAACGGCGAGTCGCTGCGCGGCACCGCCGACTACCCGGACAGCAACAACCCCCAGTCACGTGCGACGCATGCCTTCACGGCCCGGCGGCTGCCCCCGCGCCCCTCGGGCCCACCGCGCGTGCACACGTTCAAGCCCACCACCTGGTCCAACGAGTTCTCCGCCCACCGCACGCCGGTGCTCACCGTCTGGCCGGGGGACACGGTGCGCACCACGACGCTCGACTCCGGCGGCATGGACGCGCAGGGCCTCACGCGCGCGCTGTTCGGCAACCCGCAGACCGGGCCCTTCTTCGTCGCCACCGCGAACCCGGGCGACACGCTGGTGGTCCGGCTCAAGCGCCTGCGGCTCAACAGGACCTTCGCGGACAGCCTGGACAGCATCGTGGGACGGGCCCTCAACCCGGGCCTCGCCGCGAAGGCGACGGAGCTGGGCAAGCCCGTGCGCTGGAAGCTGGACCTGGAACGCGGCGTCGCGAGCCCGGAGAAGCCCACGGAGCGCCTGAAGCAGTTCACCGTCCCGCTGCGCCCCATGCTGGGCGGCCTCGCGGTGGCGCCCGGCTTCGGGGCCGCGCCGCTCTCCACCGGTGACACGGGCCGCTTCGGCGGCAACATGGACTTCAACGAGGTGGTGGAGGGCAACACCGTCTTCCTGCCCGTGTCGCAGCCCGGCGCGCTGCTCTACCTGGGCGACGCGCATGCCGCGCAGGGCGACGGTGAGACGTCGCAGTACGCGCTGGAGACCTCCATGGACGTCGAGTTCACCGTGGACGTCTTGCACGGCAAGGCGCCGCCCTCGACGCCCCGGGTGGAGTCCCCCACGCACCTGATGGCGCTGGGGCAGGGGGGCTCGCTGGATGATGCGCTGCGCTCGGCGACGGCCGGGATGGCGCAGTGGCTGGAGCAGGACTACGGGCTCACCCTGTCGGAGAGCGCGCAGGTGCTCGGCAGCTCCGTGCAGTACGTCGTCGCGAACCTCGCGGGGCGCAGCGTGGGCGTCGCCGCGAAGCTGGAGAAGGCGCGGCTCGCGGGCGTCTCTCCCGCCGGGAAGTAGGAGGCCCTGTTTCCAGGTGTCTGGCGGGACGCACGGGCGGAAAAGAAAGGCGTGTCGAATTCGCGGCGCCTCGTTCGACGTGGAGCTGAAGCCACTTCGCAACAGGAGCCGTCCCCATGGCCATCAAGCTCGCACTCGCCGCCTTCGTCCTCGTCGCCTCGCTGGGCGCCTTCATCGCCACCCGCCCGGACCACTTCCGCGTCGAACGCAACGCGCACGTCCAGGCGCCTCCGGACGTCGTCTTCGCGTTGATCAACGACCTGCGCGAGTACGACGCGTGGACGCCGTACCGCTTCGAACTCGCGCCCGGCCTGAGCAAGACCTTCGAGGGGCCCGCCACGGGGCCGGGGGCCCGCTACACCTGGGTCGGCGGCAAGGCGGGCGACGGGCGCATGACCATCGAGGAGAGCCGTCCCGGGGAGCTCGTCGCCCTCAAGCTGGAGTTCTTCACGCCGTTCACCGCCACGAACCAGGCCTTCTTCACGCTCACGCCTGAAGAGGGCGGCACGCGGGTGAGCTGGAGCATCGAGGGCCCGAACACGCTCGTGGGCAAGGCGATGTCGCTCGTCGCGAACATGGACACGTTCATCGGCAAGGACTTCGAGAAGGGGCTCGCCAACCTGGACGCCGCCGCCACGCGGCGCCTGGCCTCCGCCGGGAGCACCTCAACCGTCCAGTGACGCGTACACCGCTTTCGAGAACGCCAGTGCGCGGGCCTCGTCATCGGGGCCCGTCATCTGACGCTGGGTCAGCAGGACCACCGCCAGGTCCTGCCGGGGGTCGATGAAGAACGTGGTGCCCGTGCCGCCGCCCCAGCCATAGCGCCCGGCCGTCGGGGAGACGCCATCCGGCCGTGTCGTCACGCTCCCGCCGAAGCCCCAGCCGGACGCGTCCCAGAAGCCCGGGAAGAAGGGCGAGGCGGCCTTCTGGGCGGGCGAAATCTGGTCCGTCAGCATCGCCTGGATGCTCTGGGGCGACAGGAGCTGCTGCGCGCCGTGGCGGCCCGCGTTCAACAGCATCCGGCCGAAGGCGAGGACGTCGTCGGCGGTGGACACCAGCCCGCCGCCCTGGCCTCCCCCCGACTCGAAGAGGGGAGGCCGCGACCACCGGTCCGTCCCGGGCTCCGAGACCGTGAGCCTGCCGGTGTCGGAGGCGGGCGCGTAGAGCGTCACCAGCCGGTCGAGCTTGTCCGCCGGCACGCTGAACGCCGTGTCTTTCATTCCGAGCGGCGTGAAGAGGCGCTCGCGGAGGAAGTCCCCGAACCCCCTCCCCGAGACGCGCGCGACCAGCACGCCCAGGACCTCGTAGCCGGTGTGGTACATCCACTTTTCGCCCGGCTGATGGGCGAGCGGCAGCGCCCCCAGCCGCCGCATGAACTCATCGGCCGAAAACGGAAGCTCCGCGAAGCCGGAGGCGACCTGGGCCTCCTCCATCGCCCGCTGGAGGGGATACGTGCCTGGCCGGGCCATGATGGCGCCGAGCCCCCACCGGAGCGTCAGCAGATCGCGGAGCGTGATGGGCCTGTGCGCGGGAACGGTGTCGTCGAGCGGGCTGTCGAGGGACTTCAGGACCCGGCGGTCCGCCAGCTCCGGCAGCCACCGCTCCACCGATTCATCGAGCTGGAGCTTCCCGTCCTCCACCAGCATCAGCGCCGCCACGGCGGTGATGGGCTTGGCCGCGGAGGCGAGGCGGAAGAGGGAGTCGCGCCGCATGGGCACGCCGGACTGGAGGTCCTGCACGCCCAGCACATCCGCGTGCACCGCGTCACCCCTGCTCACCGCGGCGACGAGGCCGGGCACCTCGCCGCGCTCGACGGGGCCCCGCAGGGTCGCGGTCACGTGGACGAGCCCTGCCTGGGACAGTCCACGCGAAGGCGTCTTGCTCATGGGGCAAACCCTATCGCTTCGAGAGGATGAATGTGGTGATGGAGTAGCGCTGGTGGCCCTGCGCCGCGGCCGTCCACTCCGTCACGCGGTGACGGGCTCCCACGGCGCGGAAGAGGAACACCGAGTTGAAGAGGGGCGGCACGCGCATCAGGTCCCGGTCGCCGTCGGGGTGCGCGAAGGCGAGGACGCCGCCGAACCGCTCCTCCCACGGGCGCGTGAAGTTGTAGACGACCGCGAGCCCTTCCTCTTCCGTGTCCAGGTGCTCCGGGAAGTGCTCGCCCACGTCCATGCGCGACACCTGGACCTGGCGGGTCTCCAGGGCATGGGGCCAGCCCACGAGCTTCGCGTGGTAGGCCGCGCTGTCGGCGGTCTTCAGCCACGCGCAGAACTCCGTGAGGATGGAGGGCTGCTGCTGATCCAACGGCGCGATGTGCAGCGGGTAGGGGCCGTGGTGGTGGCGCTTGAAGCGGGCCTCGCGCAGCGCTTGATGCATGGCCTCGGCGCGCTCGGGCAGGAGCGCCTGCTGGAGGCAGACGTGCGGCACCCGCCCCCCTGTGGCGAACTCGTGGCGGATGGCGTCGTGCAGCGTGCTGGACGCTGACGCGAGGCGGGTCCACCTGCTCGCGGACGGCGGGAACGCGTTCGGCGTCGGGGCGCGGACGGTGCCGAAGACGCTCTCGGCGAAGTTCGCGACGAAGAAGCCGCTGGGGCGCTCAGGCCTTGGCGACGAGGTAGCTGGCGAGTCGGGTGATGACTTTTCCGTCGCGCGGGTCATCGAAGAAGGAGATGGCGGGTGTGGGGTTGAATTCAAGGGCCACGAAAGCGCCCTCTTTCGTCCGGCGCAGGTCCACCGCCGTGAAGACCATGCCCAGCGCCTTCGCGCCGCGGATGCACAGCTCCCAGGCCTCCTTGGGCAGGCGGCCGGGCGTCACCTTGTCCAGGTTCTGCCGGGCGTCGACCACGCCCTCGGTGGGGATGCGGAAGGCGGCCACGGGCTCGCCGTCGAGCACGTAGGCGCGGAACTCGTCGCCGACGATCTGCTCCTGGAAGAGCACCGGGCAGTTGGCCACGAGCTGCAGCCGCTCGTCCGTGAGGTCCGCCTCGCCCACCTTCTGCACGAGCGCGCCGCCGCCCAGCGGCTTGTAGATGACGGCGCCGTGGCGGGCGACGAACTCCCGCACCGCGTCCGGTGAAGCGGTGCCCAGGCTCGCGGGCACGGGAATCTTGTGGCGCCGCAGCAGCGCCAGCTGGTGCAGCTTCAGGTAGTGCAGCTCCACCGCCTCCAGCGGGTTGATGAACGAACACCCGCGCCGGTTGAGCGAGCGCAGCACGCTGTGGAGGAACGACTGGCGCTCCCGCTCGGCAAGGTATTGCTCCTGCCAGCGCGGGAAGTTGCGCGCGGACAGGGGCTCTGCCTCGGGGACCGGGAGCGAGAGGCGGATGGCCTTGATGTAGAACGAGCGCAGGTCGCTGAGACATTCACCGTCCCAGAGCACCTCGCCGTCCTCCCAGCTCAGGGTGGCGGAGTCGGGCACCCGGTCCGTTTCCACGACGATGGCTCGCGCGCGCCGGCGCTCCACCGCTTCAGCGACGA
Organism: Corallococcus llansteffanensis; assembly: GCF_003612055.1. Classification (GTDB taxonomy): domain Bacteria; phylum Myxococcota; class Myxococcia; order Myxococcales; family Myxococcaceae; genus Corallococcus; species Corallococcus llansteffanensis. Next base: position 1,880 of record NZ_RAWB01000320.1, on the reverse strand, counting down.
AGCGGGTGGCGTCATCCGAACGCGAGCCAATGATCACGACCTTCTTCTTCAAGGGCGCCATGGGGACCGTGACTTCGCCGTCAGGCTGCTCAGATGGGGCTGTCCATCTTGACCTTCACCACGCGCTGGTCCAGCGGCTTGAGGTCCGGGAACTGCGGCTGGTTCCCGATGGGATCATCCATCCGGAACTTCACGGCGCCACCATTGCCAATGGGGCTGTCCGACAGCGGCTTCACGTTGATGTCGGGCGGCTGGAAGACGGGCGGCTTGTTCCCGCCGATGGGGTCGTCGGAGATGATCTTCACGATGACGCCGTCATCGGGGAACTGGATGCCAGGGCCCGGGCCGTCGCCGCGGATGGGGTCGTCGGAGACGATCTTCACGATGTCGTCGGGGATCTGGATGCTCGTGCCCGGGCCGTCGCCGCGGATGGGGTCGTCGGAGACGATCTTCACGATGACGTCGGGGACCTTGATGCCGGTGCCCGGCTCCTGGCCCTTGATGGGGTCGTCCGACCGGATCTTCTTGATGCCGGTGCCCGGAATGCCGCTGCCCGAACCCTCGCCGCGGATGGGGTCGTCCGACCGGATCTTCTTGATGCCGGTGCCCGGAATGCCGCTGCCCGAACCCCCGCCGCGGATGGGGTCGTCCGACCGGATCTTCTTGATGCCGTCGTGCGGATTGAGCGGCTTCTTGTCACCCTTCACGAAGCGGTCCGCGATCTCACGGGCCTTCGGGGTCAGCTTCACCCGCTCGAAGGCATCGCGGATCTGCGACTTCTGCTGCGAGTCCAGCTTTCCAGCATCAGCGCCCTTGAGCGCCTTCTTCACCGCGGGTGCGCCCACCGCCTTGCCTTCGGTGCTGGCGTTCTTCAGCGCGGACTTGAGCGTGGAGATGAATCCCGTCGGGGCATTGATCTTGGTCATGGGGGTCCTTTGCGAGGAGTTATCGCGGGGACCCACCCGGGAGTTGCTTGTTTCTCCGAAGCTGAGAGTCCCGGCCGACCTGCCAGGGCTCCCCCTCCTGCCCGCCGCCGCTCAGGTCGCCTTGGAGGGGCGGTGGTAGAGCTTGCGCAGCTCCTCCTTGGCCTCCATGAGTGCGCGCTTGCGCTCCGTTGGAAGGTTCGTGCCGGCGCGGTTGCCGTAGAAGGTCAGCATCGACATGGCTGCCTGGAACGGCGTGGTCTTCCGGCGGTGGCTCTTCTCCGCGGACCGCTTCACCGAGCGGGCAAGCTCCTTCGGGGACTTGGTGAAGATCTTGTCCTCCAGGGTCATCGCGTTGCTGTGCTCCGTCACCTCCTGGGACCACCGGTGCGGCTTCGGCGTGCGTGAAGGGGTGGTGGGTTTCCTTCCCGGCGTGTTGTGGCCCCGGGTCTTGTCGCGGGTCGACTTCGCGGCCATGGCTTCCTCCTGTCCTTGGCGGTCTGCGCCATCCTTTCAAACGTGCGGCGGCCCCGGCCGATGTGCCACCTCCCCTGGAGGCGCCGTGCTGGAGGTCCTGAAGCCGCGAGGGGTGGTCCTGGCGTTGTTGCTCGCCTCCTGTGCGGCGCGGCAGCCCACCGGTGGGGGCCGGGCTCGCGGAGCTCCTGCGTCGCTACGGCCTCGTCTGGGATGAGGCCCGGTTCCGCATCCAGCTCAGACCATCCGCAGGAAGCGATTGAGGTCGCGGAAGAGCCAGAGCGGGCTGCCATGCCAGACCGAGACCTCGAGCATCCCCGCCCAGACCACGAGCCCCAGGCGCACGGCGGTGGGCCAGCGCGCTGGCCGCGACACGCCCACGGCGAGCGGGATCAGCAGCAGCGCGGAGGCGTGCCACCAGTGGCGCGTGTCGATGAACGCCAGCACGGTCCCCAGCCCCACCGACGCGGCCACGAGTCCCCC
>NZ_RAWB01000031.1 GCF_003612055.1 Corallococcus llansteffanensis | reverse complement strand
AAGAGGGGGGAGAGGGGTGGGCTAAACTCTCTGAATCGCTTGCATTTTCCGGTCTGTTGTCCTAGGCAGTCAAGGCCCGGATGAGGGGGGAACGCAGGTCCATCCCCCACCGGCCGGGCTACCAACAACACGGCGCCGCGAGACCTTCCGCAAGGGTGAATCGCGGGCGCTTCCGACCGTGAAGTGACGACAATGGACGGTTTGAATCCCCGGAAGGTCTTCTCCCTCCTGTTCATCATCGGCATCGCCGTGGTGTTCACGCTCCAGTTCGGCCCGGGCAGCAACGGGTTCAGCTACGGCGAAGCGGCCCCCACGGCCGGCGCGGCCGCGGTGGTGAACGGCAAGGAGATCCCCCTGCGCGACTTCAGCCTCGCGTGGTCGCGGCAGATGAGTTTCCTGCGCTCGCAGGGCAGCCCCATCCCGGAGTCGGTCGCCCGCCAGTTCGGCATGGACAAGCAGGTGCTCGACCGCCTGGTGAACGCGGAGCTGCTCGCCCAGTCGGCGGAGCGCCATGGCATCACCCCGTCGGATGAGGAGCTGCGCAAGCTCATCCACCAGAACACGGACTTCCACAACAAGGAGGGCCAGTTCGACTTCACCCGCTACCAGCAGGTGCTGCGCGACTTCTACCGCCGCACGACGCAGGAGTACGAGGACGAGCTGCGCCGCCAGATGGCCGCCCAGAAGATGCTGGACGTGGTGCGCACGGGCGCCGTGGTGTCGGACGACGAGGTCCGCGCGCGCTACGAGAAGGACGGCAACCAGGCGAAGCTGGTGTTCGCCCGCTTCCTGCCCACCATGTTCGCGGACAAGGTCCCGGCGCCCACTCCCGCGCAGCTCGCGGAGTTCCAGAAGGCGCACGAGAAGGAGATCAGCGACTACTACGCCGCCAACAGCTTCGTCTACAACGTGCCCGAGCGCATCCGCGCGCGGCAGATCCTGGTGAAGGTGGCCCCGGACGCCACGCCCGAGCAGAAGGCCCAGGCGAAGGCGAAGGCGGAAGGCCTGCGCAAGGAGCTGGACTCCGGCAAGGACTTCGCGGCGGTGGCGAAGGCCAGCAGCGAGGACGACGCCACGAAGCTCAAGGGCGGCGACCTGGGCTGGGTGGAGCGCAACGCGTGGGAGCCCACGCTGGCCAACGCGGCGTTCGCGCTCAAGGCCGGTGAGGTGACGCAGCCGGTGGAGTCTCCGCTGGGCGTGCACCTGGTGAAGGTGGAGGAGAAGAAGGAGGCGCAGGCCCGGAAGCTGGACGAGGTGAAGGGGGAGATCGCCACCACCCTCTACAAGCAGGACCAGGCCAAGGGGCTCGCGAAGGCGGAGGCCGACAAGGCACTCGCGGCGGTGAAGGGCGGCAAGTCGCTGAAGGAGCTGTTCCCGGTGCCCGCGGGCCAGCAGCCGGCGCTCCTGCGCTTCGAGGCGGAGACGAAGCCCGAGGCGGTGGAGACGGACAGCTTCACCGCGGCGGGTGACTCCGTGCCGCACCTGGGCCCGGCGCCCGGCCTCGTGAAGGCCACCTTCGAGGCCGCAGGCCCCAAGCCGCTGGACGAGGTCTTCACCGTGGGCGAGGCGCACGTCGTCGCGCAGGTGGTGGAGCGGGAGAAGCCGGACACCGCGGGCTTCGACAAGCGCAAGGAGGAGCTGCGCACCCAGGCCCGTCAGGCCAAGCAGATCGAGCTGACGGAGTCCTTCCTCAAGTCGCTGCGCAAGAGCGGCACCGTCGTCACCAACACCGAGGCCATCGACTCGGTGCTGGGCGCCGCGGGGTAGTCCGCCTCACAGCACGCTGTCTTCAGCGGGCGAAGGGGACCTCCGTGGGGGCCTCTTCGCCCGTCGTGCGTTCGGCGACGGCGATGCCGTCACGGCCCTGGCCCTTGGCCGCGTACATGGCGAAGTCCGCCGCGCGGATGAGGTCCGTGGCGGACGTGGCGTGGTCCGGGAAGGACGCCACGCCGACGCTCGCGGTGAGCGACACGTCCAGCCCCTGCTCGCGCAGGAAGCGGTGGCCGCGGAACGCCTCGCAGATGCGCTGGGCGATGACCTGGGCGCCCGCGATGTCCGTTTCGATGAGCATCACCGCGAACTCGTCACCGCCGTAGCGGAAGACGGCGTCCAGGTTGTGGCGGCCCAGGCTGATGAGCACGTCCCCCACCTCCTTGAGCGTCGCGCTGCCCACGAGGTGGCCGTGCCTGTCATTGATGGACTTGAAGTGGTCCAGGTCCAGGAACACGAGCGACAGCGGGTGGCGGAAGCGCGCCGAGCGCTTCACCTCCTGCTCCAGTTGCGCGCGCAGGTGCCGCGCGTTGAAGCAGCCGGTGTGCTCGTCGGTGATGGTGAGCTCCTGCACGCGGCGGAAGTTGCGCGCGTTCTCGATGGCGATGGCCGCGTAGTCCGCGATGGCCGTGAGGGTGGTGAGGTCCTCGGGCGTGAAGGTCGGCTCGGTGGGGCCGTTGACCAGCTCAATCACGCCCAGCACCCGCTCGCGCGCCACCAGGGGCACGGCGAGCAGGGAGCGGGTGTGGAAGGCGGAGGCCTCGTCGAAGCGGGGCGCGAAGCTGGGGTCGCCGCCCACGTCGTGGACGAGCCGCGCGGTGCCGGAGGCGAACACCGCCCCGGCGATGCCTTCCCCGGGGTTGAGCTGCAGGCCCTTGAGCGCTTCAGCGCCCTCGCCCACGGCGATTTCGAAGTACAGCTTCCCGCTGCGCTCGTCTTGGAGGATGAGAGACCAGTTGCGCGGCCTGAGCAGCGCGCTGACCTTCTGCATCACGAGCGTGAGGACTTCGCGCAGCTCCAGTGTGGAGGTCAGCGCCTTGGCCATCTCATTGAAGGCGGCCAGTTGCTCCACTGTCCGCTTCATGGCCGACAGGAGGTCCGCGGGGTTCATCGGGGTGCCCTCTGGAGCGCAAGTCTGCTAAGGCCCGCGAGTCGCGACAGGCACTCGCCCATGGATCCAACCTCTTTGCTCGTTCTCGCCTCCGCATCGCCCCGGCGCAAGGATTTATTGGCCCAACTGGGTCTTCGCTTCACCGTGGCGGCAGCGGATATCGATGAAACGCCGACGGCCGGAGAAATTGCGCGAAACTACGTGCACCGGCTCGCGGTGGAAAAAGCCCGGACCGTGGCCGCCCGCCATCCGGACGCGTGGGTCCTGGCCGCCGACACCACGGTGGCCCTGGGGTCGGACCTGCTGGGCAAGCCCCGGGACGCCCAGGAGGCGCGCGCCATGCTGGGCCAGCTGTCCGGCCGCACGCACGAGGTCTTCACCGGCATCGCGGTCGCGGGCCGCGCCCAGGCCTCCCAGGTGGTCCGCACGCAGGTGACGTTCCGCGCGCTCTCCCAGGAGGAGATCGCCTGGTACGCGGACACGGGCGAGCCCCTGGACAAGGCAGGCGCCTACGCCATCCAGGGCAAGGGCGGCTTCCTCGTCGCCTCCGTGGAGGGCAGCCCCACCAACGTCATCGGCCTGCCGCTGGGCGAGACGCTGGCCCTGCTCGCGCAGGCAGGGGTCCCCCTGCCGTGGCAGGCTCCCCGCCCCTCCGGGAGCCCCGCATGAGCGGCTCCGTGGCGGACAACCTCGCGCGGGTGCGCGAGCGCGTGGCGAAGGCCTGCGCGAGCGCGGGGCGGCCCGAAGCGTCGGTGACGCTGGTGGCGGTGTCCAAGCTCAAGCCCGCGGCGCTCATCCGCGAGGCGTACGCGGCCGGGCAGCGCGACTTCGGGGAGAACTACGCCCAGGAGCTGCGTGACAAGGCCGTGGAGCTCGCGGACCTGGACGGCCTGCGCTGGCACGCCATTGGCGCGCTGCAGACCAACAAGGTGAAGTACGTGGCCCGCGTCGCGCACGCCTTCCACGCGCTGGACCGGCCGGAGATCGCGGCCGAGCTGTCGAAGCGGCGCGAAGGCGCCTCCCCCCTGCCCTGCTACGTGGAGGTGAACCTGGGCGCGGAGGACACCAAGCATGGGCTGGCCCCTGAAGCGCTGGGGGACTTCCTCGTGCAGGTGCGCGCGCTGCCGAACCTCCAGCCGGTGGGGCTGATGGCGCTGCCGCCGCCCACGGACGACGTGGCGCGGATGCGCGAGGGCTTCGCCCTGCTGCGCGAGCTGGCCCGGGCCCATGCGCTGACAGCGCTCTCCATGGGCACCACGCACGACTTCGAGCAGGCCATCCAGGAGGGCGCCACCGTCGTGCGCGTGGGGACCGCCATCTTCGGCGAGCGCCCCTGAGGCGGGGCCCTCCGGGCGCTCAAACCGCCTTGAGCTTGAGCCGGCCCTCGGAGTTGACGCGGGCCAGGAACTCGCAGCCGCAGTAGTTGCAGCGCAGCTCCTCCCCGTCGGTGAACGTGTCGTCCACCGGGTTGTGGGCGTCACAACCGGGACAGTCGAACTCTTTGAAGATGCGGCTGCCGCTGGCGGCGCCGGCCTCCTTCGCGAAGTCGTCGTCGTCGAACTGGAAGTCGTTGGACATGGGCGGTGGCTCCGAAACGGGGCGAGACGAACTCGAACGCTACCAGCCTCCGCCCCATCCCGCTGGGCATGCAGGCGGGCGCGACGAACTGTCGCCCATTTGTCAGCAGCCGGTCCGCGCGTGTACCCCTGGGCCCCCCGCTTTCGTCCAGCAACGGGCCTTCGCTGGAACGCCTGGGGGGCGGCCGGACGGCTTTTGAATGCCCGGAGTGCCGGGCCGTCCCGGAAATGTCCGGTGGTGGGAGCGGTTGCGGTGCACGGTTGGCTTGGGCGGGCCGGCCACCTAACTTGCAAGCAAGGGAGCACACCCGATGCGCAGTCTGTCCAGGTGGGGGTTCACGGCGGCGATGGTCGGACTCATGGGGTCCGCGCTCGCGCACGCCCAGGAGCCCGCCGCGGCGGCGTTCGGCCCGGGTGAGCAGGCCCAGTACCGGGTGAAGTACCTGGGGCTGACGGCGGGCAGCGCGACGGTGACCGTGGGCGCGCCCATGACGCAGTGGGGCCAGAGCGTGTGGCCCATCGTGGCGCTGGCGAAGTCCGACGACCTCGTCGGCGTCTATCCCATCAAGAGCCGCTACGTGTCGTACTGGGACGCCTCGGCCCAGCGGGTGACGGGCAGCGACCTGCACTCGGAGGAGAACCGCAAGCGGCGGCGTCAGCGCATCCAGCTCACGGCGGACAGCAAGAGCGCGAAGGTCATCAAGCAGAAGGAGAGCGACCCGCCGCGCGAGACGAACCACGAGCTGCCCGACGGCACGATGGACATGACGGGCGCGGCGTTCGCGCTGAGGAACAAGGACCTGACGGTGGGCACGACGTACACGTACCCCGTGTTCACCGGCAGCAGGCATTTCACGATGAGCGCCACGGTGGAGGGCCGCGAGACGCTGACCACCCCGATGGGCTCCCGCGACACCTTCCGCGTGCGCGTGCACACCGAGTTCGGCGGCAACCTGGAGTCCAAGCGGGACCTGGTCGCGCACTTCACCACGGACCCCCGCCACGTGCCGGTGCGCATGGAGGCGGACTTCGCGCTGGGCGCCATGGTGGTGGAGATGACGGACTACAAGCCGGGCCGCGCGGTGGCGGTGGCCCGCGCGGACAATTCGGGCGACTGAGGTCGTCCACCAGCAGGGGAAGGCATGGCCATGGGCGTGGTGGGTTGGGCGTGGGCGGTGGCGGTGCTTTCGGCCGCGCCGGGTGGACCGACGGTGGTGTCGCCCCTGGTGAAGGTGCGCCCAGACGCGACGCCGAAGGGCGCGGCCCAGGCCCGCCTGAGCGTGGCGCGCGGCGAGTGCGAGGCCACGCAGGTGGTGCTTCCCCGGGGCGTCACCCGGGTGACGATGAAGCCCCTGGCCCTCAAGGGGCCGGGCGCGCCACTCACCGTGGACGCGTGGCGCGAGGCGTACCTGGACGTGAAGACGCCGTCCAACGGCCAGGGGAAGACGGGCCCGTGGCCGGACGCACTCGTGCCGCTGTCGGCGCCCGGCAATCCCCAGCACCCCACGGTCGTCTACGTGGAGGTGTGCGTGCCGCTGAAGCAGGCCGCGGGCACCTATACCGGGAGCCTGAGCGCGGCGGCGGACGGCAAGGACCTGCCCGCGGTGCCGTTCACCGTGGAGGTGCAGCCGTTCGAAATCCCGGCCACGTCGTCGCTGCCCAACAGCTTCGGCATCTCGCTCTACAGCATCGCGAAGGGGCACGGCATCGCGGCCGACTCCGCGGAGGCGAAAGCGCTGCTGCGCGCGTACGGCAAGGCGCTCCTGGAGCACCGGGTGAGCGCGCACGGCATGGGCATGGACCCGCCGCCGGTGAAGTTCCAGGACGGCCGCGCGGTGCTGGACTGGACCGCGTACGACGCGGAGCTTGGGCCCTTCCTCGACGGCAGCCTGCTGCCCTCCGGCGCGCGCTTCACCACGACCGACGTGCGCGACAACAAGAAGGCCTCCACGGACGCGGAGAAGACGGCGTACTACCGCGCCTTCCAGCAGCACTTCGCGGACAAGGGCTGGCCCACGCAGCTCTTCTTCTACGCCAAGGACGAACCCAAGCCGGAGGACGTGCCGCTGGTGAAGGCGCAGTCCCAGCGCGTGCGCGCCGCGGGCCGCATCCCGGTGCTCGTCACCTCGCCGTTGGATCCGGCGCTCCAGGGCTCGGCGGACATCCTCACGCCCACGCTCAACTGCTTCTACCCGCGCGAGGGCCCGCAGACGTGCCGCGCGGTGGCGAACACCGCGACGGTGCGCACGCGCCTGCCGCCGCGCGCGAAGGTGTGGTGGTACCAGAGCTGCAACTCGCACGGCTGTACCGGCGGCCCGCCCCCGGACGCGGCGCTGGACCGGGCCTACAGCGACTGGGCCTCGTACATGGTGGACGCCCCCGCCCCGCTCAACCGGGCCATGGGCGTGCTGGCCTTCTCCAGCGGCGTGGACGGCGAGCTCTATTTCGACACCGTCTTCGCCTACAACACGAAGAAGGATGTCTGGACGGACCTCTTCGAGTTCGGCGGCAACGGCGACGGCACCCTCTTCTACCCGGGCACGCCCGCGAAGCTGGGGGGCAGCGAGCACCAGCCGGTGCTGTCGCTGCGGCTGAAGCACCTCCGTGACGGGTTGGAGGACTACGAATACCTGCGCCTGCTCACGACGCTGGGCGACGGCGACTTCGCCCGGGCGGCGGCGAAGCGGCTGGCCCGCTCGGGCCACGAAATCACCCGCGACCCGGCGGAGTGGGAGCAGGTGCGCCAGGAAGTGACGGCGCGGCTCGTGAAGCGCCAGGCGTCTGAACAAGCGAAGCGCTCCGGACGTCGGACTTCCGGGGGCACCCCGTAGTCACTCCCCCTGGGAGAAAGCAGAATGAGCTCCATGCGCACCCTCGTCGCGGCCTGCCTCGCCTTCAGCGCCGTCAGCGCCACTCCCGCCCGGGCCCAGCAGGCCCCCTCCTTCACCATGCCCTCCGTCCTGCGGGCCCAGACGGACCCGTCCGACGCCGGGACGTCCGCCGAACCCGCCGGCAACACCGGGGACGCGATGGCCCCCGCGCCGCCCAACGAGCCCGCCGTCGCGGTGAAGCCATGCGACCAGGGCCTGCCCACGCTGCGCACGCCGCTCGCGTTCAAGCCCGGGGAGCTGCTGGAGTTCGACCTGGACGCCATGGGCGCCAAGGCGGGCAAGCTCACCATGCGCGTGCAGCGTCCCGCCAACGGCGCGCTGCCGGTGCTGGTGGAGGCGCAGACCAACACCCTGTTCTCCAAGGTGCGCCGGGTGCGCGGCAGCGCGGTGAGCTACCTGCACCCGCGCACGCTGCGCCCCTCGCGCTACACCGAGGACGCGGTGGAGAACGAGCAGCGCCGCAAGGTGAACGTGGACTTCGGAGCGCAGGACCGCTCCGTCAAGGTGGACTACCAGTTCGGGGACAGGCCCAAGGGCCAGTTCAACTACACGTTCGACAAGGACGGCCTGGACGTGGCGGGCGCCATCTACCTCATCCGCCAGCTGCCCCTGAAGAAGGACCTGCCGGTGTGCTTCGACGTGTACGGCATCCGCCGCATGTGGCGCCTGACGGCCACCGTGGTGGAGCGCGAGCACGTGTCGCTGCCCCTGGGCGAGTTCGAGGCCTGGCACCTGGCCGGCACCGCCGTGCGCCTGGACCGGCCGTCCCAGACGCGCGACGTGCACGTCTGGATCACCGACGACGCGCGCCGCCTGCCGCTGGCCGCCGTGGGCGCCATCGACCTGGGCGCCGTGCGCCTCACCCTGTCCGGCGTCACCCGCCCCGGCGAAAAGCCCCTGGAGGCGCAGGGCAAGGAAGACCTCAAGTGGTGACGCGGGGCTGAAGCCCCGTCCCCGGCCCGCGCCCCCTCCCGGAGCGCGGGCTTTTGCTTGCCCCTCAAATGATATTGGTTTGCAAAATCAAAAACCTGGGCGTAGGGTGCGCGCCGCTCGATGCGCCCCCACCTCCTGAACCCGCTCCTGACGCTGCTGTTCACCCCCCTGTTCCTGCTGCCGCTGGCGGCCCGTGCGCAGTCCTACCGGGCCCATGACGAAGGCCGGTCGCGCCGCGGGCGCTTCATGGACGAGTCGCGCATCGGGGAGCCGGACAAGAACGAAGTCATCACGGTGGGCAGCAAGCCGAAGCTGGACCTGGACGTGAACGCCTACGCGGACCTCCAGTTCGCGTACTTCAACTACGGGGAGAACCAGAACCGGGCGAACGGGGCGCAGAAGGACTCGCGGCTCGTCTTCGACACGACGCGCCTGGTGCTGGAGCTGGAAGCGGGGCTGCCGGAGTACGGCATCGAGGCCGAGTTCGAGGTGGAGTTCGAGCACGGCGGCACGGGCGTGTCGATGGAGTTGGAGTACGAGGAGTTCGGCGAGTTCGACACCGAGGTGGAGAAGGGTGGCGAGGCGCTGGTGGAGGAGCTGTACCTGACGAAGAAGCTGGGCCATCAGTTGGAGCTGTCGGTGGGCCGCTTCTACGTCGCGGTGGGCACCCTCTTCGCGGACTACCGGCCCACGGACTACCTGGGCACCATCCGCTCCGAGGCGGAGACGCGGCTCATCCCCAATACGTGGAACGACATGGGGATGCAGCTGCGGTGGGACAGCCCCTGGGGCGTCCGACTCACCGGGCAGGTGGTGAACGGGCTGGACTCCACGGCCTTCAACTCGAATCAGTGGGTGGCCAGGGGCCTGCAGAAGCGCTTCGAGCTGGTGCGCGCGTCGGACCTGGCGGCGGTGCTGCGCGCGGACGTGAAGCGCTTTCCCGGCTTCGTCTTCGGCGTGTCCGCCTACTACGGCGGCACCACGCGCAACCGCCCCAAGCCGGACCTGCTGAAGCAGTGCGATGACGCGAACCCGAACGTGGTGGCGCCGTGCGGCTACGTGAGCGCGCCGCTGTTCGTGACGGACGCGCACCTGTCGGTGGACCGGGGCGGCTGGCGGGCACATGCGATGGTGATGTACGGCCACCTGGGCAACGCCGCGGCGGTGTCCGCGCGCAACGCGCGCCTGTCCAACCTGCTCAACGTGCTGCGCACGCCGGTGTCAGACAACGCGCTCTCCGCGTGGGGCGAGCTTGGCTACAACATCGCGCCGGCGCTGGGCCTGGACGGCAACCACCGGCTGGAGCCGTACGTCCGCATCGACTACATGGATTCGCAGTTCAAGCCTCGCGAGGAGCTGTTCGACAACCCGCGCTTCGAGCGCACTGTCTACACCGTGGGCACCAGCTACACGCTCGCGGGCCTCGCCGTCATCAAGCTCGACTTCGCACAGCGCCGCATGGGCTCGTCCGCCTTCCGCCCGGAGAACACGCTCCGGATGTCGACGGGCTTCGTCTACTGACGGCCTTCCCAAGCTGATTGAAACGCCGTTGCAGAAAAGTCTTGAAAGGAATCCCCATGTTCTCCCGTTCCCTGAAGCTCTCCCTGCTGGTGGGTGGCGCGCTGCTGCTGGGCGCCTGCGATGACGACGACGGTGGCAACACCCACCTGGACTCGCTGGATCAGCAGCTGGTCATCAACTTCGCGGACGCGGTGGTGGTGCCCACCTACAACCAGCTCGCCACGCGCATGGTGGAGCTGGACGCGGCGGCGCGGGCGCTCCGGAACGCCCCCAGCGCGGCGACGCTGAAGGCGGCGCAGGACGCGTGGTTCGCGGCGCGCGTGCCGTGGGAGCAGAGCGAGTCGTTCCTCTTCGGGCCGGTGGACAGCAAGGGGTGGGACCCCGCGATGGACAGCTGGCCGGTGAACCGCACGGACCTGGATGAGGTGCTCGGCAACGGCGACACGCTGAGCCAGCAGTACGTGAGCGCGCTGGATCCGACGCAGAAGGGCTACCACACGACGGAGTACCTGCTCTTCGGCGAAGGCCAGGCGAAGAAGCCCGAGGACTTCACCGCGCGCCAGTTCGAGTACCTCACCGCGCTCACCGCGGAGCTGAAGACGGTGTCCGCGAACCTGGCGGCCTCGTGGACCACGGGCGTGGACGGGCAGCCCCCGTACCGCGACGTGCTGGCCACGGCTGGCGACGCCGGCAACGCCATCTACCCCACGGTGGAGTCGGCCGCGCAGGAGATGCTGGGCGGCGTGCTGGTCATCCTCGACGAGGTGGCCAACGGGAAGATCGCCGACCCGTACGACGCGAAGGATGCGAACCTGGTGGAGAGCCAGTTCGCGCTCAACTCGCTGTCCGACTTCACCAACAACCTGCGCAGCGCGGAGAACGTCTACCTGGGCCACCTCTCCGGGCAGGGCGCCAAGGGGCTGTCCATGTCGGACGTGGTGAAGGAGCGCGACGCGGCGTTGGACACGCGCGTGAAGGCGGAGCTGGCGGCGGCCATCGCGGCGCTGGGCCGGGTGCCGGAGCCGTTCCCGGTCTCCATCAAGGACCCGGCCTCCGCGGATGAAATCGAGGGGGCGCAGGAGGCCATCAAGAAGCTGCACGACACCTTCCAGAACGAAGTCAAGGCTGTCATCCTGCCCTGATGCGTGAGCGGGGGAGCGCGATGCGACGAGCCTTGGGACTCGGGGCGCTGTTGTGGCTCGTGGGCTGCGGCGACGCCGGGCCCGAGGCCCCGGAGCCCCCGCCGCGCGCGGGCGGCGGCACCACCATCGACGACCGCACGTCGCGGGCGTTCGCGTATGCCGCCCCCAACCTCAGCGCCGAACACGAGGAGCTGCACCGCGAGGGCGACGCCGCCTTCGCGGCCCTCTTCGTCCCCGGCCCCGCCCCGGTGAACCCGGGGTTGGGGCCCGCGTTCAACAACAACTCGTGCAACGGCTGCCACCTGCGCAACGGCCGGGGCATGCCGGTGATGGGAGGCGGCCCGCAGCGCACGCAGCTCCTCGTGCGCGTGAGCCTGCCCGAGGGCACGCCGGACCATCCCCACGGCGCGGTGCCCGTGCCGGGGTTCGGCTTCCAGATTCAAGACCAGGCCGTCTACGGCGCCTCGCCCGAGGCCCGCGTGACGCTCTCCTGGGAGGAGCGTCCGAACGCGTACGCGGACGGCACCGCGTACAGCCTGCGCTCGCCGCGCGTCGCCATCGTGCTGCCGGACGGGTCGTCACCGCCGCCGGACATGCGGACATCGCTGCGCCTGCCGCCGCCGGTGGTGGGCCTGGGGCTCCTGGAGGCGGTGGACGTGGCCACGCTGCGGGCGCTCGAGGACCCCACCGACGCGAACGGCGATGGCGTGTCCGGGCGGCTGAACACCGTGTGGGACGTGCAGGCCCGCGCGCTCGTGCCGGGCCGCTTCGGTTGGAAGGCGAACAGCCCCAACCTCCAGCAGCAGTCGGCGGAGGCATACTTCAACGACATGGGGATTTCGAATCCCCTCTTCCCGGACGCGGACGGCACCTTCGAGCTGCCCCGGACGACGCTGGACGCGGCGGTCTTCTACGCCCAGTCGCTGGGGGTGCCGGCGCGCACGGCGCTGGACGACGCGACGGTGAAGCACGGCGAGGCGGAGTTCCGGGACCTGGGCTGCGCCACCTGCCACCGTGAAGCGCTGGAGACAGGCGAGCACCCGGTGACGGAGCTGTCCCACCAGCGCATCCACCCGTACACGGACCTGCTGCTGCACGACCTGGGGCCGGGCCTGGCCGACGGGAGGCCGGATGGGGACGCCACCGGCACCGAGTGGCGCACCGCGCCCCTGTGGGGCCTGGGCCTGACGCAGACCATCCTCCCGTACTCGGCGTGGCTGCACGATGGACGGGCGCGCACGCTGGAAGAGGCCATCCTGTGGCACGGCGGCGAGGCGGAGCGGGCCCGTGAGGGCTTCCGCAACCTGTCCGCCAGCGACCGGGCCGCGCTGGTGCGCTTCCTCCAGTCGCTGTAGCGACGGACAGCTACCCGCGCCGAATCATCCCGGCCGCCTGGGACAGCCGGCGACGCAGGTGGGTCACCACCTCGTGCAGGTCCTCCAGGCGCTGGAGCACGTGGAGGTCCTCGCCCGCGTTGAGCAGCGCGACCGGCGTCAGGGCTTCACGCTGGAGGGCCTGGAGCAGGTCGTGGAAGTGGGCCTGCACGTCGCCCAGCGCATCCAGGCCCTCGCGGAGGTCGTCCTCCACGAAGTCCAGCAGGACGGTGGCATCCGCGCGCGCGGGCAGCGTCTGGGCCAGGCGCTCCACCGCCCCGCGGACGGGGTCGGTGCGGCGCAACATCGCGGTGGTGGCGAGGGCTGCGACGGGGAGGGACATGGCCAGGACGCTACAGGCCCGTAGCGTCCGGTCAATTTTCCCACCCCTGCCCTCCGGTGCGGAGCCTGCGTCAGCGACCGGGCGCGGAGGCGCCTCCCGCCGCGCCGCCCGTGGTGACACCGGGAGCCCCCGGTGCACTGCCGGGAGTCGCGGGAGCCGCGGGGGCGCCCGTGGCGGGCGCGGCATTGGCCGGTGCCGGCGTGGCGGGCAGCGTCGCGCCGGGAGACGAATTCAGCGGCGCGGGCGTGCCCAGCAGCGGCGGCGGGGTGCCGGTGTTGAGCGGCGCGGGCGTGCCCAGGATGGGCGGCGGCGGCGTGGTGGACGACTGCGTCAGCGGCGGCGTCGTCGCGAGGATGCCCGGGCTCACCTGGCTGGTGCCGACGAAGTTGTTGAAGTCCGGCGCGGACACCTGCGGCGTCGTGAAGCCCCCCACGGACACGCCCCCCACCGTGGGCGGCGTGGCGAAGGTCCCCTGCCCCACCGGAGTGGTGGCCCCCGGGGTCACGCCCGAAACGACCGCGGGCGGGTTGGCCGGTCCGGACGGAGTGAACGAACCACTGAACGTCGAAGGCGCCTCCGACGGCAGCGCGGGCACCGGCGTCGTCCCGGCCCCCGTCGCGGCGGTCCCCGTCCCTGTTCCCGTCGTCCCCGCGGTGCCGCTGCCGCCCGTGCCCTGCGTGGCCGGAGCGAAGCGCGGGGCGGACACCGGGGCCACCGCCGCCGGGAAGGCCGTGGGGGCCACCGGCGTGAGGCCCGCGAGCGACGCGGGCAGATCGCCCGTGGTGGGGACCACCGCCACGGACGGCACTGTCGCGCCCTCCACGCGGATGGAGACCCTGTCGAAGAGGAACTGCACGAAGCCGCGCGGCTCCTGCTGCTGCGGCAGGTTCCACACCACCACGATGAACTCCGCGTCCCCCGGACGCGCCGCGGGCAGCAGCCGCTTGGTGTCGTCATCCGCGAACGTGCCCGCGTCCAGCGCCGCCGCATGCACCAGCGCCGAGTCCGTCAGCAGCGTCCCGTTGCGCCACACGCTGCCAATGCCCCACACCGCCATGGCCGCGTGCGCGCGCGTCGTGGCGCGCCAGCCGATGCCGCTGTCGCCGTAGAGCGGCGTGCCCATCAGCACGCCCCCTTCGATGACGTGCGGAGGAGGCCGGGGGAGCGGCCCGGCAGGGGCCCGCGCCATCGCCTGGACGGGAGGAAAGCCCGCCTGGGTCAGCTCGATGCGGTAGTCCACGCCGCCCACGCGCAGGCTGGCGCTGAGCTGGGCCTGGTCTCCGAAGGTCGCGTTGGCCATGCCGACGCGGTCCTCCACGGACAGGGATGCCTGCCCCGTGCCGCGCTCGGCCAGGTCACTGAATGGAAGCGGACCCTGGATGAAATACCCGTCCGGCTGGTCGGTCCTCGCGCTGGCCTCCCGGCCCTCGAACGTGAACCCGTCGCCCCCTGGACCCGCGGCCAGGACACCGGACAGCAAGATGCTGGTGATTGTACCCGCCATCGACGCTGCCTC
The DNA here is from genome assembly GCF_003612055.1 of Corallococcus llansteffanensis. Lineage (GTDB taxonomy): Bacteria > Myxococcota > Myxococcia > Myxococcales > Myxococcaceae > Corallococcus > Corallococcus llansteffanensis. Next base: position 19,903 of record NZ_RAWB01000031.1, on the reverse strand, counting down.
CCTTGAAGTTGAAGGTAGGCAGCGGAGCGGGCCGTGGCACGCCCCGGACTAAATCAGGCCGCGGGCGCGGCGGATCTGCTCGACGGTCTTGTTGTACTCGATGTCAAAGGCGCTCGTGCCTTCCTGCAGGTGCTTCAGCCGCGAGCGGGCCTCCCGGTCGATCTCGTCGTCCACGTCCAGGTGCTTCTTCATGCCCTGGAACATCTTCTGACGCAGCACGTTGTCGGGGGAGTAGACCTCCTCGACGTTCCGGCTGATGAGGAGGAATTCGATCATCTGGTTGATGACGAACTCGATGCCCTCGTCCCCCATCTTGAAGCCGCGGACATCCGCCATCTCGCGCTTCACCTGGTTGAACTTGGAGTAGTCATATCCCCGACGCTCCAGGGCCTCGCGCGTCGCCTGGTTCACACGCTCTTCGTTGGCGAGGTACTCGCGCATGATGGCGGAGAGGTCCATCTCGGCGTCGGCCACGCGCATCGGCTCCACCTCGATGTCCCCGTCCTGCATGAGCTGCTGAATGGCCTCGCGCGAGATGATCGGGATCACCTTCGGATACAGCCTCATGTCGGTCCCTCGTCCTCTTCAAACGTGCTCGGATCTTCAACCGCTATAAATCAGCGCCGAGCATGGTCGCAATGAAAAACCCTAGGAACGTCGCGGGTTCCAGCGGCCAGCCCCCCCGGCGTCTGAACCGGAACTTAATCATGCCGCACCCGGTGGCGACCCTCCATCCACTTTTTCGTGCGACGGTTCGGAAGCGTCATCCAGGGAGGCTTCGCGCACCGGGTCCTCGGTGTCGTCCTCGGGATCGCCATGCAGCCCCGCGTGGACGCGCTCGGCCATCGCGGGCCCCACGACCTCGGCCAGCTCCTCGATGCTGGCGTCCCCCACCCGCTTGAGAGAACCGAAGTGGCGCAGCAACATCTTCCGCCTTCCTTCGCCCACGCCCGGAATGTCCTCCAGCGCCGAGCGCATGGCGCTCTTGCGCATGGACTTGCCCTGGAAGGTGATGGCGAAGCGGTGGGCCTCGTCACGCATGCGCGTGAGCATGAACATTTCCGCTGAGTTCTGGGGCAGGACGATGGGGTCCTTGCGGCCCAGCACGAAGACGCGCTCGGGGCTCCTGGCGCTCTCCGCGTCCCGGTCGAAGACCTCCTGGTCCCGGCTCTTGGCCAGGCCCACCACGTCCACGCCCTCCACGCCCAGGTCCTTCATGGCCGCGTGCGCGCTGGCCAGCTGGCCCTTGCCACCGTCGATGACCAACAGGTCCGGCAGGTCGGAATCCTCCAGGCCCCGCTTGAGCCGGCGGGTGATGACCTCGTACATGCTGGCGAAGTCGTCCTGCTTGTCCACCGTCTTGATCTTGTACTTGCGGTAGCGCGACTTGTCCGTCTCCCCGTCCGTCACCGCCACCTGAGAAGCGACGATGGAGGAGCTCTGGAAGTGGGAGATGTCGTAGCACTCCATGCGGCGCGGGAAGTTGCGCAGGCCCAGCTTGGACTGGAGGCGCGACAGCACCGTGTCCGTCTCGTCCTTGGTGCGCTTCCTCTCCACGAACGCCTGCTCCGCGTTCTTCACCGCCATGTTCACCAGTTCATGCTTCTCCCCGCGCTTGGGGACGAAGACGCGCACGCGGTCGCCCTTGCGCTCGGTGAGCAGGGCCTCCAGGCCGTCGGTGCCGTCGCCGGGCTCCAGCGGCAGCAGCACCTCCTCCGGCACGAAGCCGCCCTGGTCGTAGTAGAGGTTCACGAACGAGGCGAGCAGCTCGTCGTCCGGGAACTCCTGGCTGCCGAAGGGGAACGCCTGGCCGCCGTTGAGCCGGCCCTGCCGCACGTGCAGCACGTAGAACAGGATGCGGTCGCCCTCGCGGAAGAAGGCGAACACGTCCTGGTCCTTGAAGTCGGTGGTGGCCACCTTCTGGCGCTCCAGGCTGCGCTCGATCGCGAGCAACTGGTCGCGCACCCGGGCGGCCTCCTCGAACTTCAATTCGGAAGAGGCGCGCTTCATGCGCATGCGCAGCCCCTCGATGAGCTCCCCCGCCTTGCCCTCCAGGAACATGGCCACCTCGTCCACGCTCTTGCGGTAGTCCTCCGGGGACACCGGGTGGACGCACGGCGCGGGGCACCGGCCGATTTGAAAGAGCAGGCACGGCCGCTTGCGGTTGGCCAGCACGTGGTCCGTGCAGGTGCGCAGCTGGAAGAAGCGGTTGATGAGGCGCAGCGTTTCGCGGATGGCGCCCGCGCTGGAGTACGGGCCGAAGTAGCGCGCGCCGTCCTTCTCGTACTTGCGGACCACCTCCAGCCGGGGGAAGGGCTGGTGGCGGTCCAGGCGCAGGGAGATGAACTGCTTGTCGTCCTTGAGCAGGACGTTGAAGCGCGGCTTGTGCTTCTTGATCAGCTCGTTTTCGAGGAGGAGTGCCTCCTTCTCGTTGTGGACGAGCACCGTCTCCAGGTCGCCCAGCATCGTGTCCAGCATGGACACGAAGACGCGGGTGTCGCCGGTGCGGGTGAAGTAGCTGCGCACGCGGCTGCGCAGGTTGATGGCCTTGCCCACGTAGATGATCTGCCCGCGCTTGTCCTTCATCAGGTACACGCCGGGCTCGGTGGGCAGCGCGTCCAGCTTCTCCTGCAGCCGGATGTCCATGCGGGTGGCTCCTAGTTCTTGCGTGCCCGCGAACGGCCGGACGTTCCCGACGAACCACCGGAAGCACCACCAGAAGAGCCGCCCGACGGGCGCCCGCGTCCCCGCCCCTTCTTGGGGGTGGTGCCCGGCGCATCCACCGCCTTGGGCGGCGCGCGCAGGAGCGATCGGGACGGGGGCTTGAGGCCCAGGTCCATGTCCTTGAGCAGCTGGACGCGGTCGCGGAACTCGGCGGCCTTCTCGAACTGCATCTCGTCCGCGGCCTTGAGCATCTCCTGGTTGAACTCCGCGATGAGGCGTTTGATCTCCTTGGCCTCCAGGAGGTCGTTCTCCCCTTCCGCCGCCATGGGCAGCGCGCCGGCCTGCGCGTCGTAGTCCGGGAGGTTCTCGGAGAAGTTCTGGATGTTGCTCTTCACCGAACGCGGCGTGATGCCGTGCTGGACGTTGTAGGCGGTCTGGATGGCGCGGCGGCGGGACGTCTCCTCGATGGCCCGCTTCATGGAGTCGGTCATCTGGTCCGAGTACATGATGACGCGCCCGTTCACGTTGCGCGCCGCGCGGCCGATGGTCTGGATGAGCGACACGTGGCTGCGCAGGAAGCCTTCCTTGTCCGCGTCGAGGATGGCGACGAGCGACACCTCCGGGATGTCCAGGCCCTCGCGCAGGAGGTTGATGCCCACGAGCACGTCGAACTCGCCCCGGCGCAGGTCGCGGATGATGGCCATGCGCTGGATGGCGTCGATGTCCGAGTGCAGGTAGCGCACCTTCACGCCCACGTCGCTGTAGTACTCGGTGAGGTCCTCCGCCATGCGCTTGGTGAGCGTCGTCACCAGCACGCGCTCCTGGCGCGACACGCGCACGCGGACCTCTTCCAGCAGGTCATCCACCTGGTTGCCGGCGGGGCGCGTCTCCACCTCCGGGTCGATGAGGCCGGTGGGGCGGATGATCTGCTCCACCACCACGCCCTTGGACTTCTGCAGCTCGTACTCGGCGGGGGTCGCGGAGACGAAGACGGCCTGCTGCACCATCTCCTCGAACTCGTTGAACTTCAGCGGCCGGTTGTCCAGCGCGCTGGGCATGCGGAAGCCGAAGTTGACCAGCGTCTCCTTGCGCGCGCGGTCACCGCGGTACATGGCGCCAATCTGGGACACCGTCTGGTGGCTCTCGTCGATGAGCACCAGCATGTTGCGCGGGAAGTAGTCGATGAGGCACGGGGCGGACTCGCCCGGCGCGCGCCCGGTGAAGTGGCGCGAGTAGTTCTCGATGCCGTTGCAGTAGCCGACCTGTTCGATCATCTCCAGGTCGAACATGGTGCGCTGCTCCAGCCGCTGCGCCTCCAGCAGCTTGCCCTCCGCCTTGAACTTCTGGAGCTGCTCCGCCAGCTCCTCGCGGATGGTGCGCATGGCGCTCTGGCGCGCTTCGGGGCCGGCGACGTAGTGGCTGGCGGGGAAGATGACGATCTTGTCCAGTTGCCCCAGCGTCACGCCGCGCAGCGGGTCGAACTCGGTGATGCGCTCCACCTCGTCGCCGAAGAAGCTGACGCGCACGGCGCGCTCTTCCTCGTAGATGGGGAACACCTCCACGGTGTCGCCCCGGGCCCGGAAGGTGCCGCGGTGGAAGTCCAGGTCGTTGCGCTCGTACTGGGCTTCCACGAGCTTGCGCATGAAGCCATCGCGGCCCATGTCCTCGCCCAGCTGCGCGCGGATGGCCAGGTCCACGTAGCTGCGCGCGGCGCCCAGGCCGTAGATGCAGGACACGCTGGCCACGATGATGACGTCGTCGCGCGTGCGCAGGCTGTGCGTCGCCGAGTGGCGCATCCGTTCGATGTTCTCGTTGATGGACGAGTCCTTCTCGATGAAGGTGTCCGTCGACGGAACGTAGGCCTCGGGCTGGTAGTAGTCGTAGTAGGAGACGAAGTACTCGACGGCGTTGTTCGGGAACAGGCCCTTGAACTCACCGTAGAGCTGCGCGGCCAGCGTCTTGTTGTGCGCGATGACCAGCGAGGGGCGCTGCACGTTGGCGATGAGGTTCGCCATCGTGAACGTCTTGCCCGAACCGGTGACGCCCAGGAGGGTCTGGTAGCGGTCGCCGCGCAGCAGGCCCTCGGTCAACTCACCGATGGCCCTGGGCTGGTCACCCTGGGGCGAATGGTCACTGACGAGTTGGAACTCCGGCATAGGGGCAGGATCTAACATCCCGGCCTGGGGTGTACTGAACCTTCGTGCATCCCCGTCCGACAAAAGACGGAGCGCCCCCCTACTTCGCGGCCGCGCCCTTCAGTGCCTCCAGGGACTTCAGGCGGGCAGCCTCGAATTCGTCCCCCTTGTTCCACTTCGGCATCTCCGGCGCGCGCGCCACCTGGGCGCCCACCAGGAAGAACAGCCGGGTGTCCTCCACGGCGCCGGACAGGTTCCATTCCGGCCGCAGTTCGTCCGAGGGCTGGTGGTAGTGCTTCGCCTCCCACACCCCGCGCTGCTCGCGCCCCCAGCCGTCCGGCTTGCCGATGAAGTCCATGCCGCTGCCGAAGTAGGCCGCCGGGATGCCCATGCGCGCGAAGTTGAATTGGTCCGACCGGTAGAAGAAGCCGCGGTCGGAGAGCTGATCCGCCTTCACCGCGCGCCCCTGCGTCTTCGCCATCGCGGTGATGAAGCCGTCCAGGCTGGACTTGCCCAGGCCGATGACGGTGATGTCGCGCGTGCGGCCCAGGATGTTGGCGCCATCCAGGTTGATGTTGGCGGCGATGCGGCCGTGGGGCACCGGTGGGTTCGCGGCGAGGTGCGCGGAGCCGAGCAGGCCGTACTCCTCCGCGGCCACCGCCGCGAACAGCACGGAGCGGCGCGGGGGCGTGGGCAGCGACGTGAAGGCCCGCGCCACCGACAGCATCGCGGCCACGCCGGACGCGTTGTCCACCGCGCCGTTGTAGATGCCGTCCTCGTCGGGCTTGCCGTCCTCCTTGCGGCCCAGGTGATCATGGTGCGCGCTGTAGAGCACCACCTCCTTCGCCAGCGTGGGGTCGCTGCCCGGCAGCACGCCCAGCACGTTCGCGGTGGGCCGGCGGCGCACCTCGTTGGTCAGGCGCAGGGACAGCTTCACGCCCAGCGGCACCGGGCGGAAGTCGCGCTTCTGCGCCGCGGCGCGCAGGGCGTCCAGGTCCTGTCCCGAGAGCTTCAGCACCTGCTTCGTCGCGTCCTCGGTGGTCCACGCCTTCACCTGGAGGCGGGGAGCGTCGCCCGCGGGCAGCTCGAACTGCTCGTTCGTCCACGACGCGCGGACCACCTGCCACGGATAGCCCGCGCTGGGCGTGGTGTGGATGATGATGGCGCCCGCCGCGCCCGTCTTCGCCGCCTGCTCGTATTTGTAGTCCCAGCGGCCGTACCAGAGGCGCGCCTTGCCGGCGAACAGGCGCGGATCATCCTCCGGATCATTGTTGAGGATGACGAGCGTCTTGCCCTTCAGGTCCGCGCCCTTGAAGTCGTCCCACTGGTACTCCGGCGCGACGATGCCGTAGCCCACGAACACGAGCTCGGAGGCCTCCAGCTTCGCCTCCGTCGCCTGCACGCCGGACACCGCGATGAAGTCCTCGCGGGGCTTGAGCTCCACACGGCCCGCATGCGCCTGGAAGCTCATCGGGCCCGGGTGGCTGTTGATGCCCATCAGGTCGAAGCGCTGGAGGTAGCCGCCGTCCTGGGCGCCCGGCTTCAGGCCCATGCCCTCGAACTGCGTGGCGATGTACTCCTGCGCCAGCGCGTCGCCGCGGGTGCCCGGGCCGCGTCCCTCCAGCAGGTCGCTCGCGAGGAAGCGCACGTGCGAGCGCAGCAGCTCCTGGGTGATGGCCTGTTCGGCCGCCTTCTCCTGGGGCGTGATGGAGGGCGCGCCCGCCGCGAGGGCGGGCAGCGAGGACAGGGCGACGAACAGGAGCGGAAGGTGCGCCGGGAGGAGCCTCATGGCCCCTGGCCTAGCATGGCGGCCCGGCCCCTCCCCAGCGCGTTTTCAGGAGGCGGGTGCCGCCACCTTCCAGGAGGTGCCGGCAGGCGTGTCCATGATGTCCACGCCGCGCTCCTTCAGGGCTCCGCGCACCCGGTCGGCGGCGGCGAAGTCCTTCGCGGCGCGGGCGGCGGTCCGCTCGGCGAGCAGCCGCTCCACCTCCGCCACGTCGATGCCGCGCTCACGCACCGCGCGGTCCCGGCGGCGCAAGAGCCACGCGCCCGGGTCGTCCTCGAAGAGACCCAGGACGCGGGACATCTCCCGCACCTGGTCGCGCAGCACCTGGAGGGTGCGGCCCACCAGCGCCTTGTCCTTCACGGGCGGCTTGTCCGTCAGCTCGTTCATCAGGCCGAACTGGCCTGACAGCGCGCCCAGGGCGCCCGCGGTGTTGAAGTCGTCGTCCATGGAGGACTCGAACTCCGCGAGGAAGCGCGCGGGGTCCCCGTGCAGCGGCCCCTTGCCGAAGTCCTTGCCCGCCACGCGCTCCTCCACCTTGCGCAGCGTTTCGTAGAAGTACTCCATGCGCCCTTCCGCGTCCTGGAGCGCCTTCTCCCCGAAGCCCAGCGGGTGGCGGTAGTGCGTGGCCAGGAAGAAGAAGCGCAGGGCCTCCGCGTCCACCTTGGCGAGCGCGTCGCGCAGGCGCACCACGTTGCCCAGCGACTTGGACATCTTCGCGCCTTCCAGGTCCAGGAAGCCGCAGTGCATCCAGTACTTCGCCATCATCTGGCCGGTGGCGGACTCGCTCTGGGCGATCTCGTTCTCGTGGTGGGGGAAGATGAGGTCCAACGCCCCGCCGTGGATGTCGAACGAGCGGCCCAGGTACTTCTCGCTCATCGCGGAGCACTCGATGTGCCAGCCCGGCCGGCCCTTGCCCCAGGGGCTGTCCCAGGACGGCTCTCCGGGCTTCGCCGCCTTCCACAGCGCGAAGTCCAGCGGCTCGCGCTTGAGCTCGCCGGGCTGCACGCGCTCGCCCTGGCACAGCTCGTCCAGGTGGCGCTTGGACAGCTTCGCGTAGTCCTCGTCCTTGCTGACGGCGAAGTACACGTCGCCCTTCGCCTCGTAGGCGTAGCCCTTGTCCACCAGCGTCTGGATGAGGGCGACGATTTCCGGAATCGTCTCACTCACGCGGGGCGACACATCCGGCTCGCGCAGGTGCAGGGCCTGGGTGTCCTCGCGGAAGATGTCCACGAAGCGCGAAGCGAACGCATGCGGGGTCTCCCCCGTCTCGTGCGCGGCCTTGATGATCTTGTCGTCGACGTCCGTGAAGTTGCGCACGTACGTCACCTTGAAGCCCCGGTAGCGCAGGTAGCGGACCACCACGTCGAATGACGTGAAGGTGCGCGCGTTCCCGATATGGATGTAGCTGTAGACCGTGGGCCCACAGACGTAGACCTTCACCTCGCCGGGCACGAGCGGCTCCAGCGGCTCCTTCTGCATGGACATCGTGTTGAAGAGCCGGATGGATGAGGGGGCCACGGTGAGGGTCCTCCTTGGGGAGCGGGGCGGGCGCGACACTTGCGCGACGCGGTACACACTCTAGGATCCCCAGTCCCACACAGGCCAGCACTTGGCACCGGATGCGTCCGACAGCCGAGGAAACCCGGTGGTCCCCCTGTTCGCTGCCCCGCAACCTGGGAGAATGGCCGCATGGCCCCGCCGAACCCCAAGCGTCCGCCGCGCCCTCCCCGCCCGCCCGGGGAACAGGCGTCCCCGGACGACCCGGGCGAGGAGCTGCCGTTCGACGAGGACGAGGTGGCGCCCCTGCAGGCGGATGATCCGCGTCCGCAGCGCGTCCCCCAGTATCCGGCGGGCCCCCGGCGGGTGAAGCGGCGCGTGCCCGGAGAGCGGACGAAGTCCGACCGGGAGCTGCTGCCCCGCTACGACTGGCAGAAGGAGTACTCGGATCCCGGCCTGACGCCCGCGTTCCTGTACGTGGAGCGCGGGCCGGGCGTGGGACAGCTCGTGCCCCTGCACCAGGGGTCCATCACGCTGGGGCGCTCGTCCACCTCCGACCTGCGCCTCCAGCACGCCTCCATCAGCCGGCGCCATGCCCAGCTCACCCGGCGCGGCAATGCCTTCACCGTGCGCGACCTGGGCAGCCAGAACGGCACGTTCGTCAACCGCTCGCGCATCAAGGGTGAGGTGGAGGTTCGGCCCGGAGACGAGCTGAGCCTGGGCAACGCGAGCCTGCGGCTGCGCGGTCCGGGCGCCGCTGCCGCGACGCTCAAGACGGCGTTGGATCCCATCCTGCCGCGTCGGGGGAAGCGCTCGGCGGGCGTCGTCGCCGTGGCCCTGGCCGCGGCGGTCGTGGGCTCCGCGGTGGCGGCGCTGATCAGCGTGCTGGCCCTGAAGATGACGGACGAGCCGTCGGCACGGGCCCTGTCGGAAGGGGCGGCCAGGCAGGGCGCGGGGACTCCAGCGGTCGGGTCCCCGGCGAAGGAGGTCCGCGGCCCGGGTGCGGGTGCACCGGAGGCGGTCCAGGGCGCGGAGACCGGTTCCGGGCCCAAGCCTTCCGGGAAGGACTCGCCTGCGGTTGGAGCGCAGGGCCCGGTTCCCGCAGCCGAGGCGAGCGCCCAGACCTTGCGCGACAGTACGCCTTCCGCGAAGCCCGGCGAGGCGCGGCCCGGCGCTGCGGAGATTGCCCGGGGCCCGCAGGCGGTCACGGCCTCCACGAAGGACGGGGCGACAGCGCCCAGCGCCATGGAGATTGCCCGGGGCCCGCAGCAGGGCACGACCGCGAAGAAGGACGGGGCGGCGACGCCCAGTGCCACGGAGATTGCCCGGGGCCCGCGAGAGGGCATGGCCGCCTCGAAGGACGGGGCGACGACGCCCAGTGCCATGCAGGTCGCCCAGGGACTGCGCGAGGGCACGGCTTCCACGAAGACGGGGGAGTCAGGACCGGAGGCCCCGGGCGTGGCCCGGGGCGAGGTCCGCCGGAAGGGCTCCCTGGCGGTCGCAGCACAGGGCACCCCGGACGAGCGGGCGCGCAAGGACATCCTCTCCCGCTATGAATCCGGGGACGTCTCGGGCGCCCTGGCCCAGGCGCGGCGCGCGAACCTCACGCCCCTGGTGCAGCAGCTCACCGGCTTCCAGACCGCCGAGGCCGCCGCACGGACCGCCCTGGCGAAGAAGGACCGGCCCCGGGCGCTCGACGCGCTCATCTCCGCCGTGCGGTTGGACCAGGCCCTGTCCCAGGGATGGAGCGGCCACGGCCAGCGCCTGCGCCGTCAGCTCGCCGGGCTGTACGTGCGCACGGGCATGGAGGCCGCCCGCGCCCGCCGCTGGGCCGACGCGCGCGAAGCCTTCAACGATGCCCTCAAGCACGACGCGGACAACGCCGAGGCCCGGGAACAACTGGCCGCGCTCGAAACCCAGGCGCCCCAGGGCACTCCGCCGGCGCCGTGAAGCACAGGGGGTCGCTGGAAATACGAAGCCCCGGATCCCAACGAGGGAACCCGGGGCGGGGGCTGCGGACGCGGCGGCCAGGAGGCCCGCCACGCCACGAAAGCATCAGGCGAGGTTGAAGATCTTCTTCAGGTCGGACTCGACCTCTTCCTCGGTGCAATCCTTGGCCAGCGACAGCTCCTTGATGAGCAGCGAGCGCGCCGTGTCGAGCATCTTGCGCTCGCCGAACGACAGGTCCTTGTCACCCTTGAGCAGGTACAGGTCGCGCAGCACCTCGGCGATCTCGAAGACGGAACCCGTCTTGATCTTCTCCATGTACTCGCGATAGCGACGGTTCCACGTCGTCGAGTCCACCGAGATGTCCTTCTCACGGAGGATGGAGTAGACCTGCTTGACGTCCTCCTCGCTGATGATCTCCCGAAGGCCGACGGAACCGACCTTGTTGATGGGGATCATGATCCGCATCCCGTTCTCCAGGATGCGCAGCACGTAGAACGACTGGCGCTGCCCGGCGACCTCGGTGTGCTCGATGCCCATCACCTCACCGACGCCCTGGCCCGGATAAACCGCCTTGTCACCAGTCTTGAAGCTGGTCTGCACTAACTGCCTCCTTGGAGAAAGCTTCGACCCCGGCCTTCAAGCCGGCCACTACTACCACAAACCACATCCACGGGCAACGAAATCGCCTTGACCACCTGAAGCGGGCCGCACTACGGTGTCCGGTTTTGTGTGCGGAGTTGCTCGGTGTACGAGCGCCGCAGGACGGACACGGTGGTGGGTGGGGGTGGGTGTTGGTTCGTTTTGCGTGGCGCGACCTGGGCACGCGTCCTTTGTTTTTTCCCGCGCTGAGCCTCACGCTCGGCGCCCTCTGGGCAACCGGAACAGGGAGCGCCGCCGAGGTATTTCTCCTCTGCGCGCTTTGTCTGGGACTGGCGGGGACGGCGCTCGGTCCACTGCCAGGAGTCCATCTCGGGGTGCTCGGTGCGCTGGCCCTCACGGGGGCGGGTCTTTCCGGTTTTGAAGCGCGGGTGGACATTCCCCCGGCGCTCGCGGACGGGGGAAGCGCGGTCCTGGAAGGCGAGGTGGAGCGCGTGGAGCGCTTCGACGGCGCCACCCGGCTGCGACTCGCAGTGGCGAGGGCCGGGCCGCTTTCTGGGCCCCAGGTCGCCGCCCGCTTCCGCGCGAGCCTCTCCGGCCAGGGCGACGGGTTGGAGCTGCAACCCGGGCAGCGCGTGCGGATGGAGGCGCGGCTCGTGCCGGATGCGCCTCCGTCCAACCCGGGCGAGCGGGACTTCGCGTCGGCGCGACGGCGGCAGGGCGTGGCCTTCACGGGCGGATTCGCTCCGGGGCGCCTGCTGGCGCTCTCCTCTGCCCCGGCGTGGCGGCTGGCGCTGGAGGACGTGCGGGGCCGGCTGGGGCAGGCGGGGCGCGGGGTGGCCCCCTCTCCTGATGCGGCGGCGCTGTTCCTCACGCTGGCGGCCGGGCAGCGCGCGGACCTGGATGCGTCCTGGGAGGAGGCGTTCTCGCGAGCGGGGCTCGCGCACGTGCTCAGCGTCAGCGGGCTGCACGTGGCGGCGCTGGCCTTGATGACGCTCGCGCTCCTGCGGCGCGGCCTGGTGCGGCTGGGAGGACGGTGGCGCGGATGGGAGGCCCGGCGGGTGGCGGCCCCGGCGGCGGTGCCCTTCGTCTGGGCCTACGTGCTCTTCACGGGGAACCAGGCCCCGGCGGTGCGCTCGGCGGTGATGGCCACGGCGGTGCTCCTCGGACTGGGGCTGTGGCGGCGCGCGGATGGGCTCAATGGCCTGTCGCTCGCGGCGCTGGTCCTCGTGGCCTGGACGCCCTCCAGCGTGGTGGACCTGTCGCTGCGGCTGTCGTTCCTCGCGGTGCTGGGGCTGGTGTTGCTGTCGCCCGCCCTGCGCGAGGCCCTGCCCCTGAAGCCGCCCGACCCCTCCGAGCCCCGGCGACTGAAGCGCTGGGCCGCGCAAGGGCGGGAGACGGTGGCGCAGACGCTGTGCGCGAGCGCGACGGCGACGCTCGTGGGCCTGCCCGTGGTGGCAGCGGCGTTCGGCCGGGTGAGCCTGGCGGGACTCGTCTCCAACATCGTCGCCCTGCCCCTCTGTGGCGTGCTCACCGGGCTCGCGGCGGGCGGCGCGGCGCTCTTCGTCGTCGCCCCCGTCGTCGCGACGCCGGTGCTGTGGGCGGGCGCGTGGGCGTCGGAGCTGTTGCTGGTGCTCACGCGGGGCTTCGCTTCGGTGCCCTTCGCGGCGGTGGAGGTGCCTGGATTCGGGCCGGCTCTCGCCCTCGCGTACGCGGTGGGGCTGGGGTGCTGGGCGCTGGGTTCGGGACGCTGGCGCCAGCTGGGGGTGCTCGCGCCGCTGGCCGTGGTGGGCTCAGTGCTGCTTCCCGGGCTCGCTCCGGAGCCCGCGCTGCGCATCACCTTCCTTTCCGTGGGCCAGGGGGATGCAGTGGTGCTCCGCTCCCGGGGTCACCATGCGCTCGTGGATGGCGGGGGCGTGCCGGATGGCGCGGACACCGGTGAGCGCTTCGTCCTGCCCTTCCTCAAGGCCGAGGGCGTTTCCCACCTGGACCTCGCGGTGCTGTCCCATCCCCATCCGGACCATGCGCTCGGGCTCGTGTCCACGCTGTCGCAGGTGCCGACCGAGCGGCTCTGGCTTTCCGCGGGCACCACGGACGGCCCGCTCTCCCGGCGTGTCATGGCGGCCGCCGGGGGTGCCCGGGTGGAAGAGGTGCAGGTCGGGCAGCCCTCGTTCGCCCTGGGCGAAGCGACGGTGGAGGTGCTGGGGCCTCCGGTGGACCGCGAGCTGCTGGAGGGCGCGAACGACCGCAGCGTGGTGCTGCGCGTGCGCCATGGCGACGTCACCGTGCTGCTGGCGGGGGACGTGGAGGAGGACGGCGAGGCCGCGCTTGCCCAGGCCCTGGGGCCCATCACCGTGTTGAAGGTGCCACACCACGGCTCCCGCACGTCGTCCACCGCGCCGCTGCTCGAGCGCACGCGGCCACGTCACGCGGTGTTCTGCGTGGGCCGACGCAATCGGTTCGGGTTTCCCCATCCCGAGGTGGAGGCGCGCTACCGGGCCCTGGGCACCGAGTGCTGGCGAACAGACCGGGACGGTGCGGTCAGCCTGGAGAGCGACGGCCAGGACGTCCGCCTGGTGTCCTTCCTACCACACGACGAGGTGGCTCCCCTACCCGTTGCCGCGAGTGGGAACAGGACCCACCGTAGCGCCGATGATTTCTGATGATCTCGATCTCCAGCAGCTGACCCTGGAACTGAAGTCGAAGCTCGGCCCGGGCGAGCCCGTGGGCTACCTGCGCGGCAAGTCGCTCATGCGCGACATGCTGCTCATGATGCGTTCGAACCACTTCTCCGAGCTGGAGGCTGAAGAGCTGATCGACACACTGGAGGCCCGGGGCTTCGTGCGCTTCCTGGGAGACCCGGCCGAGCGTTCCGTCGCGGACGCGCCGTGGGACATCTCGCCCCACGCGTGACATCGCTTTCGAGCGCTGTCACGCCCGGCCCCTGTTTCTACTGGAAGACGAGCCACGCGAAGCGCGGCAGCGCGTGGAAGTCACCGATGAAGAGCGGTGAGAAGGCTTGGCCTTCCACCTGCCTCCGGTCATGGTGCTCCAACCGGTAGAGGTTGAAGCGCCAGCGCTCGCCCGGCTGGGGCGGGAGGTGGGGCACCTCCGCGAGATTCTTGAACGGGATGGCCACCTCCACCGTCCAGCCCTCGTCGCGGTCCGACGCGTCATCCAGCGTGCCGCGCACCTTCACCGCCGTCTTCATCCCGGAGTCCCACGACAGGTCCATGCCCTGGCGCCGCGCGGGGAAGTACGCGTCGAAGAGGACGTTGTGGGGTGACACCTCCAGTTCGTTGTACGTGCGCCCGTCCGCGTTGGCGTCGAGGAACACCTCCACGACCTCCTGCTCGTAGATGGAGTCGTCGCGGTTGCGCAGCGTGCCCCAGACGTCCGGATCCTCCACGTCGAAGGCCACGTACAGGTTCGCGTCGTCGTACACGAGCCGCGCCTGCGTGCTCAGGCGCCCGGGCCGGCCGTCGAAGCTGCCCACGAGCGTCACCGACTTCGCGCCCTTCCAGGCCTCGTCGTCGAGCACGCCGTCGAGCACGGGCGCCTTCTTCACCCGCGTGACGGTGTACTCCGGCAACGCAGGGGGCTCGCCGCCCAGCATCGGGCCACGCACGCGGTCGGTGCCCAGTTGCACGCGCGGATCATCCACCGTGAGCCGTTCGTCACCTCGCCAGAAGCCCAGCACCACCCGGCTGGGACTGGCCGGCATGACGACGGTGTGCACGTCCTCCACCACCCGGCCCACGGGCCAGGTCTCCAGCGGCGCGGCGCCGTCCTGGAACTCGTGGTCGGCGTTGCCGAGCATCTGGCCGCTCTCCGGCTCCACCACGTGCACGAAGAAGTGGAAGCCCTGCGGCGGCGCGCGCACCGCCTGGAAGTAGTGCGCGAGCTTCACCGGCTGCCCGGGCGTGGCCTTCTCCGGCGTCACGCGCGATCCCAGGTAGACGATGGCGCCGCCCGCGAAGGTGGCCCCCCCGCGGTACGTGAGGTCCGCCGGGGCCGCGTCGAGCGTCCGCAGCGTCGTGGGCGCGGGCAGCCGGGGCGTGCGGTGCGCGGGGCCCGCCTGTTCGTCGCGGCAGGCGCCGACGAGCAGGACGGAGGACAACAGCGGGAGCAGGACGAAGGGGCGGAGGCGCATCGAAGGCGCGGAGTCTACCCTTCCCCGTCTTCCGGGAAGCGTTCTTCCATCGCCGGGCACTGCACTGCCCTCGTCATGGACAACCTGTACGCAAGGGGGGGCGACCGAGCCGGCGGGCCCCCCTGTCCCTGTTGGCGTGTCCGGAAGGGCACCCCATGTTTCGGTCCATCACAGGGAGGGGTAACCACATGGGCAAGGGACTGTTGGCGGGTGCGGTGGCGGTATCGGTGCTGGCGGCGGGTTCGGCTCAGGCGGCTTCGACGGAGCTGCGCAGGTCCACGAACACGCGCGGCCTTTCGTTCCTCGTGGGCGGCGGCGTGGAGGGCTACACCGACGCGCTCCGGTCGCAGATTGATCCGGGCCTGTCCTATGGCGTGACGTTGGGCCTCAAGCCGACGAACGTGGTGGGGCTCGAGCTGGGCTACACGGGCGCCGTCAGCGAATTCAACTCCGGTGGGGTGCTCGCGACGAACGCGGACGGACCGGACATCGTGCGCAACGGCGCGCAGGCCGCGGTGACGGTGGGCCTCACGGCCACGCGGCTCCAGCCGTACGTCCTGGGCGGCGTGGGCATCAGCCGCTACAACGTGCGCGCCATCGCTCCGGGCTTCTCCGACGATACGGTGGGCAACGTGCCGGTGGGCGCGGGCCTGCGCCTGAACCTCGGTGGCTTCACGGCCGACGCGCGGGTGGCCTACAACTTCCTGTTCGATCAGGGGTTCGCCGCGTCGCTGCCGCCGTCCGACGTGGACCTGGGCGGTGACGAGACGTTCAGCAAGGGCGGCCGCTACGTGGGCACGCTCAACCTCGGCGCCACGTTCTAGCCAGCGTCTTCCGTGCCGTCCCGGCCTCCGGACATGGGAGGCCCGGGGCGGATGGGGACGTCGAGGCAACCTCGCGAAAATCCAGCGCCCGGTGGCAGGCGTGACGCTTGCTGCCGGGCGTTCGCATGCGCTTCGAATTCGAGCACCTGGGCACCCCCACCCCCTTCGAGCTGACCGAGGGCCAGCACCTGCTGGGAGGCGGCCCCGAGGACCATGTCCACCTGGAGGGCCTGCCGCCCGGGTTGTTGACCCTGCGCATCGAGTCCCAGCGGCTCATGGTGGAAGCGGTGCGCAGCTTCACCGTGAACTCCGTGCGCGTGATGCCCGGCGTGTCGCGCCTGGTGCTGCCCGGTGAGGTGCTGGGCCTTCCAGAGGGCATGTGCCTGCGCGTGCTCGCCGAGCCGAGCGCCCCCGAGCGCGGCGTGGGCACCGTCGCGGTGCTCAAGGGACTGCTGGCGGATTCAGAGGCCCGGCCTTCCCGCGCCGCCACCCTCACCTGCCTCACTGGCCTGGACGTGGGCCGCTGTCATCCGCTCGCGGAGGCGAACACGGACATCGGCCGGGGCGAGGGCGTGGCCCTGCGGCTGCGGGACCGGGCCGTGTCCCGCCTGCACGCGCGGATCCGCCGCGAGGGCCCAGGCTTCATGCTGGAAGACCTGGGTACGCCCAACGGGGTGTTCCTCAACGGCCTGCGCCTGGAGGCACCCGGGCCGCTGGCGGATGGCGATGTCGTGGAGGTGGGGCGCTCGCTGCTGCGCTTCCAGGCGGCGTTCGATGAGGCGGCGGGTGCGGTCCGTCGGACTCCGGTGCCCCTGCGCCACGACGTGGGAGAGCGGACAGAAGCGGGAGCGCTGTTGCCTCCAGAACGGAAGCCACAGCGCTCGGAGGGGTGGCTCATCGCCGCGGGCGCGGCGTTGGTCCTGCTCGGGCTGCTCCTCACGGCCCTGCTGGCGGCGGCCGGGTGAAGGAGCGCGTCGCGCCTCAGACGGGCAGCGGAGAGAGGCCCGCGCGCTCCACGAGGAGCCGCGCCAGGTCCCGGTGGTGGCGGAAAAAGCTGGTGAAGTGCACGAAGCCCTTGCTGCCCCGGATGGCGTAGACCGTCACCGGGCCGGGGAGCACGTCCAGCTTGCGGATGTCCCCGAAGGAGAAGCGCCGGGTGCGCACCATGCCCCGGCAGGTGATGCCGCGGGAGTCCACCTCGATGCGGGTGCGCCCGTAGTAGGTCACGGCCACCGCGAAGAAGAGGACGAAGAAGCCCGCGGACAAGAAGGTCTTCAGCGGGACGCCCTCGAAATTGAACAGGTAGACGAGCACCCCGAGCCACAGCAGCCCCGCCGCCGCCATCGTCGCGGCGAGCACCCGCCGGGGGCGAAAGACCTGCTGCGACTGCTTCCCCTCCACCGTCCGTTCGCGTCCGTCCATGCCCTCAAAATAGTGACGCGGACAGCCCCTTTTCGGCGCCCGTCCGCTCACCAGGCGGGCAGTCAGCGCAGGCGCTCGGCCTTCTGGCGGGACTCCTCCTGGAGCTCCGGGCGGACATCGGACGCGGTGGAGCGCGCGTAGCGCTCATAGAGGCCCCGGGCCTCCAGGTTGCGCCCCAGGGCCCGGTACGCCTCCGCGAGGCCGTACAGGGGGGAGGCCGAGTCCGGCTCCAACTTCAGCGCGAACTGGTAGTCCGCCGCGGCCTCCGCGTAGCGCCGCAGCCCGATGTTGGCGCTGCCCCGGGCGGTGTACGCCACGGTCAGCAGCGGTTCCTGTTGCAGGGCCTGCGTCAGCGTCTGGAGCGCGGCCGCGTAGTCGCGCTGGCTGATGTGCTGCACACCCTGCTCGTAGGCGCGACGGGCCTGGGCGCGCGTCGTGTCCGCCACGGGACCTGAACCGGGCGTCTGGCCCAGGGCCTGCGGGGAGGTGCCGGCCTCCGCCTGCTTCGTGCGCGCCCGGGCCACGTTGTCCTGTGCACTCTGGCGGATGGCGGCGTCCTGGGTCAGGCGCGAGGCCCGCTCCCATTCCTCGATGGCGCGGCCGTAGTAGCCGAGCACCGCCAGCGCGTTGCCCAGCTTGAAGCGCGCCTCCACGTGATCCGGCGCGGCGTGCGTCGCGTCGAGGAAGGCGAAGGATGCCTCACGGTAGCGACGCTCGCGCATCAGCGCGTCTCCATCCCGGATCCGCGCAGCCGCCAGCGCGGCCTGTGACGGGCGCTGCGGATCCGCGAGGTCTCCACTCCGGGTGGCCACGGGCTCCGACGAACGCGCGGCGGGGTCCTTCGCCACGGGCGCCGGGGCCTGTGCCGCCGGGGCCGTAGCGGACTTCGACTCAGGCGCCGGGGCCTGTGCCGCCGGAGACTTCGACGCGGACGCGGGGGCCTGTGCTGAAGCCGCCGAGGCCGTGGCGGACTTCGACTCGGGCGCCGGGGCTTGTGCCGCCGAGGGAGATTTCGACGCGGACGCGGGGGCCTGTGCGGAAGCCGCCGATGTCGCAGCGGACTTCGCCTCGGCAGCGGGCGCCTGCGTGCGGCCGGAGGCGGGGGTCTTCGCCTCGCCGGTCGGGGGCGCCACGGGGGCCCCCGACACGGGGCGGGTGACACTTCCCTTCGCCGGGGTCGTTCCCTGCCCCCAGGCCGACGGCGCCGCCATGCCAAGCAGCACCACCGCCGAGACACCGAGCTGGAACCTGCGCGTGCGAATCATGTCCCTCTCCCGTCCTCGCCCCCGGCGGGCCAGGACCTCTCCTGCCCGCGAGCCCCGTTCCCGGGGCCCGCTCCCTATCCCTAGCTGCGGAAGGGGTTCTGCAGCAGCACCGTCTCGCCGCGGTCGGCGCCCACGGAGACGCACACCACGGGCACTCCGCTGACCTCTTCGACGCGGCGCACGTAGCGCTTCGCGGCTTCCGGCAGCTCATCGAACGTGCGCACGCCGGCGAGCTTCTCGTCCCAGCCGGGCAGCGTCTCGTAGATGGGCTTCACGCGCGCCAGGTCCTCGTAGTCGCCCGGCAGCTCCGTCACGCGCGCGCCGTCCAGCTCGTACGCGTTGCAGATGTTGAGCGACTTGAGGCCGCTGAGCACGTCCAGCTTGGTGAGCGCGATGCCCCACAGGCCGTTGACGCGCACCGCGTAGCGCAGCACCACGCCGTCCAGCCAGCCGCAGCGGCGGGGACGGCCCGTGGTGGCGCCGAACTCGTCGCCCACCTTGCGCAGCCGGTCACCCAGCTCGTCGCTGAGCTCCGTGGGGAACGGACCTCCGCCCACGCGCGTGGTGTACGCCTTGCTGATGCCCATCACCTTGTCGATGGCCGTGGGCCCCAGGCCCGAGCCCACCGCGGCGTTGCCCGCCACACAGTTGGAGCTGGTGACGAACGGATAGGTGCCGTGGTCCACGTCCAGCAGCGTGCCCTGCGCGCCCTCGAAGAGGATGCGGGCGCCGCGGCGCACCTGCTCGGAGAGGAAGAGCGACACGTCGTGCACGTAGGGGCGCAGCCGGTCTCCCAGCGCGGAGAACTCCGCGTGGATCTGCGGCGTCTCCATCTTCGGCACGTCCACGCCCGCCTGGGCGCAGAGGTCCTTGAGCTCATCCAGCGCGGACGGCAGGCGCTCGTCGATGCGGCGGCGCAGGCGCTCCGGATGGAGCAGGTCGCGCACGCGGATGCCCCGGCGGGCCACCTTGTCCTCGTAGGCCGGACCGATGCCCCGCCCCGTGGTGCCAATGGCGCTGCCCCCGCGGGCCTTCTCGCGGAAGCTGTCCAACAGCTTGTGCCACGGGAAGATGACGTGGGCGTTGTCGGAGATGAGCAGCTGCGCATCATCCTTGAGGAAGCCGCGCGGCTTGAGCGCGTCGATCTCTCCGACGAGGACGGCGGGATCCACCACCACCCCGTTGCCAATGACACACGTCTTGCCCGGGTGAAGGATGCCCGAGGGAATCAGGTGCAGGACGGTCTTCTGCCCTCCCACCACCAGCGTATGCCCCGCGTTGTTGCCGCCCTGGAAACGGACGACGACCTGGGCATGCTCGGTGAGAAGGTCAACGACCTTGCCCTTACCCTCATCTCCCCACTGCGCTCCGATGACGACGACGTTCGGCATGGTGCCCGCCGCTTAGCACGCGGGAGGGGCCGGGTGACAGTGTTCCGCGAAGCCGCAATGAAGGGCCTGGCAGGCCGCCTTGTCCCACCCGGTCCACACTCCCGTGGATTCGGCCTGGACAAGCGCCCGGACCCCCTGGGCCAACCGGCGCGCCGCCCCCGAGTCCCCTGCCCCGCGGGGAAGGAATTCCGGTTCCGGAGAGGCCTCCCCCAGGAAGGC
>NZ_RAWB01000319.1 GCF_003612055.1 Corallococcus llansteffanensis | reverse complement strand
GGATGCCCCGCCCCCGCGCGAACACCACGATGTCCCACAGCGCCAGGAAGTACCCCGCGAAGTCCAACGCCGCGATGAGCCGCAGCTCATGTTCTATCTGCCGCGTCACCTCCGGCGGCACGCCCGCCGGGTAGCGCGTGCGCAGGCCCGCTTCCGTCAGCGTCCGCAGGTGCTCGTTCACCGTGCGGCCCTCGGGCAGGTCCTCCTCCGGGAAGTGGTAGTGCAGCGAATCCAGCGAGGCCTCGCAGCGCGAGGCCAGCTCCACCGTGCGCTCCAGCGCGTCCGGCCGATCCGCGAACAGCCGCGCCATGTCCCCGGGCGACTTCAACGTCCGCTCCGCGTTCGGGAACAGCCGCGTGCCCGCCTGATCCACCGTCACCCCGTGGCGGATGGCGGTGAGCACGTCCTGCAGCGGCTGCCGCTCCCGGTGGTGCGTGTGCACGTCGTTGTGGACCACCAGCGGCACGCCCAGCGCCCGGGCCAGCGCCTCCGCCCGGGCCTCCCGGGCCGCGTCCCCCGCCGACAGCGAGCGGCTCAGGCCCACGTGGAAGCCGCCCGGAAAAGCCTCCGCCAACGGGGCCACCGCCTCCAGCGCCGCGGGGCCCGGCAGGAGCGCGAGCAGCCCCGACGCGTGCTCCGCCAGCTTGCGCCAGGGCAGGCCCGCCTCACCCTTGGGGTGCGTCATCCGGCTGTGGGACACCAGCCGGCACAGGTTCGCGTACCCGCCCGCGTCGCGGGCGTACACCACCACCGGCGGACCGTCCTCCAGCGTCAGCTCCGCGCCCAGGAGCAGCTTCACCCCATGCTCCTTCGCCGCGAGGTGCGCCTTTACCGCGCCGTACAGCCCGTCCCCATCCGTGAGCGCCAGCGCGGACAGGCCCAGCCGCGCCGCCGCCGCCACCAGCTCCTCGGGATGGGACGCACCGCGCAAAAAAGAGAAGTGGGACCGGCACACCAGCTCGGCGTAGCTCACGCCGGATCAGGATACTGAGCGGGCGTTCAGGCGCTAGATTGGATCTGCGTTCAGCAAGAGGGGGACTTCATGGGTTGTCCCAGGCCAGGGCCAGGGCTTTCGAGCACGCCGGGCGGCCACGGCAATCACAATGCAGATCGGAGCACCCCAGGGTGGCAATGATTGCCCTCGCCCCGGGTCAATGGACCGTGCACGCCCGGGCTTCCGCCCAGGAGGGCATCCGCATCGTTTCCAGGAAACGGACCAGCGCTGCGTTGACCGCTTCGGGCTGCTCCAGGATGCACATGTGCCCGCCACAGGGCAGCGTCACGAGCCGGGAGTCCTGGATGCGCTGGTGCAGCCGGGCCGCTGCCTCCGGCACCGTCACCAGGTCCTCGTCCCCCACCATCACCAGCGTCGGCGTCACGATGCGGTGCAGCTCCCCCTCCACGCTGCGGCGGTGGATGACCCCCTGCATGGCGCGCCACACCTCGCGCGGGTTGTCCACGAGCTGCCGCCGCAGCGACGCGCGCTCCGCCTCCCGCTCCGGATCCCGCATGAACGTGCGCCCGAAGTAGAGCGACATGATGCGGTCCACCACCGGCCGCACCCCCAGCCAGTGCGTCAGCGTCGTCAACAGCCGGTAGCGCGCCAGCGTCAGCGGCAGCTCCGCCGCCGCCGAGGAGTCCAGGAGCGACAGCGAGCGCAAGAGCTCCGGATGGCGCGCGGCCACCCGCAGCCCCACGAAGCCCCCCATGGACTGCCCCACGAAGTGACAGGGCGCGAGCCCCAGGGCCTGGATGACGGCCACCGCGTCCTCGTACACCGTGCGCAGGTCGATGGGCGAGCCGCCAGGCGGGGGCTCGCTGTGGCCCTGCCCCCGGTGGTCGTACACGATGCAGCGGTAGCGTCCTCGCAGGGCCGACACCTGCTCGCGGAACAGGCGGGAGTCCCAGAGCAACCCGTGGCTGAAGAGGACCGGCTCGCCCGTTCCGCCGGTGTCTTCGTAGTACAGTCGGGTGCCACGGATGGACAGGTACGGCATGGGCTTCCCTTCGGGGAGGGGACCACGAGGTCCTCGCCCGCAACCCCCCCGCCGTGCGATTGCTTCCTGACGCCCGGCCGCCCGGTTTGACAGGAAGCCGAAGCGGCTGCCAAACAAGGACCCCATGGACCCCACCGCCTGGCAGCTCTGGTTGATTGCCGCGATCGTCCTGGGAGCGATGGAGATCAAGCTCTCCGGCTTCGTGACGCTCTGGTTCGCCCTGGGCGCCCTGATGGCGTCCCTCATCGCCGGCGCGGGCGTGGGACTCGACGGTCAGCTCGTCATGTTCACCCTGGTGTCAACGGCCCTCTTCGGCGCGTCCCGCACGATCTTCAAACACGTTTTCATGCGGGACGCCGTGCGTTTGAAGACGGGCATCGAGGCGATGCTGGGCCAGGAGGCCGTGGTGATGGAGGCGCTGTCCGACCCGCACGGGGGCACCGTGCGCATCAACGGCGAGCTGTGGATGGCGCGCTCCCTTTCGGGCCCCCTGCCCGAGGGCGAGCGCGTCACCGTGGAACAGATTGAAGGACTCAAGTTGTGGGTGCGGCGCCCGTCGGCGTCTCACGAGGTCTCGCTGCACCAACCGCAGCGCAAGAAGAAGGAGACTGTAGGATGGGACTGACCATTGTTCTGCTCGTCGCGGCGGTCGCCGTCGTGTTCGCGCTCGCCACCGGTGTTCGCATCGTTCCCCAGGCCAAGGTCATGGTCGTGGAGCGGCTGGGGAAGTTCCACCACGTGGCCTCCAGCGGCCTCAACATCCTCATTCCCTTCATGGACAGCCCCCGCGCCATGGAGATGCGCACCGGCGTCCGCATCGTGCGCAACACGCTGGTGGACCTGCGCGAGCAGGTCATGGGCTTCGAGACCGTCCAGGTCATCACCCATGACAACGTCAACATGGAGGTCGGCTCGGTCATCTACTACCAGATCGTCGATCCGGGCCGCGCGCTCTACCAGGTGGAGAACCTAGCGCTCGCCATCGAGCAGCTCACGATGACGAACCTGCGCAACGTCATGGGCGGCCTCACCCTGGACCAGACGCTGACCAGCCGCGAGACGGTCAACACCAAGCTGCGCATGGTGCTGGACGAGGCCACGGAGAAGTGGGGCGTCAAGGTCACCCGCGTGGAGCTGCGCGAGATTGAGCCGCCCCAGGCCATCAAGGCCGCCATGGCCAAGCAGATGACCGCCGAGCGCGAGCGCCGCGCCGAGGTCACCAAGGCCGAGGGCGACAAGTCCGCCGCCATCCTCCAGGCCGAGGGCGAGAAGATCTCCCGCATCCTGCGCGCCGAGGCCGAGCGCGACGCGGAGATCGCCCGCGCCGAGGGCCACAAGCGCGCCGTCATGCTGGAGGCCGAGGGCAAGGCCGAGGCCACCCGCCTCACCTTCGAGGCCATCCACACGGGCCGCGCCACCCCGGAGGTGCTCGCGCTGCGCTACCTGGAGACCCTCCAGGAGCTGGGCAAGGGCGACAACAAGATGTTCGTCCCCTACGAGGCCACCGCCGCGCTGGGCACCCTGTCCATGCTCAAGGACGTCTTCGGCGGCGAGAGCGCGCCGCCCCCCGCGCCCGAGGCCCCGCGGCTGCCGGCCCGCGCCCCGTCCGCCTCCGCGCTGAGCGCCCAGGCGCTGGCGCGCAACGCCGCCGCGGCCGCCACCGCGCCCATGCCGGCCACCCGCCGCGTGCAGCCGCCCGCCCCTTCGGACGAGTAGGCATCCCAAGGGAATCGTTGTCAGGGCACCGACGTTCCAGACGTCGGTGCCCGCCGTCAGGGCGCATCAGGGCTTGCACTCCGTCCGGGCCCTGTCGCATCTTGCATCCGTTGCATCCGTCGTCCCCGCGGGAGGTCGTCACAGGACTTCCCCCACACGAGGTCAGCACACCCTTGAAGCTGCACGCCTGAAACCCCGGTCCCTGGCAGTACCCCGCCGCCGCGCGTCCTGATGGGCGTGTGCGCTGGCTTCCGGATTCAGGAGTCGCTTCAAATGCCCTCGTCCTCCCTTCGCGCGCACAGCGTCAGCTTTTCGTTCATTGATGCCATCCCCGTCCTCACCGACGTGGACTTCCACCTCGCCCCGGGCTGGACGGGCCTCGTCGGCCCCAACGGCGCCGGCAAGTCCACCCTCCTGCGCCTGCTGTCCGGGGAGCTGACGCCCACGTCGGGACAGCTCTCCTTCGACCCGCCCTCGCCCCTGGTGTGCCTGTGTCCCCAGGGCGTGGAGGCCCTCACGCCCGACATCGCCGCGTTCGCGGAGGCCTGGGATGCCCTGGCGCGCAGGCTCCGTGGACAGCTGGGCCTGGACGTCACCGCGCTGTCGCGCTGGCCCACGCTGTCGCCGGGGGAGCGCAAGCGCTGGCAGGTGGGCGCGGCGCTCGCCCGCGAGCCGGACGTGTTGCTGCTGGATGAACCCACCAACCACCTGGACGCCGAAGGGCGCGCGTGGCTTGCGTCCGCGCTGCGCCGCTTCCGGGGCATTGGCGTCGTCGTGTCCCATGACCGGGAGCTCCTGGAGCTGCTCACCCAGGGCACCCTGCGCGTGCACGGTGGAAGCGCGAAGCTGTACCCCGGGGCCTACTCCGCCGCGCGAGGCCACTGGGAGGCGGAGCGCGAGGCCGAGGTCGCTGCCCACCAGCAGACGAAGGCGGAGCGGGACCGGGCCGCGCAGCTGCTCGACCGGGCCCGGCGCGACCAGCAGGGCGCCACCCTGTCGCGCAGCACCGGGCGGCGGATGAAGAACAAGTACGACAGCGACGCGCGCACCCTCGGGGCCTCCACGCTCGCGAGCTGGGCGGAGAGCCGCCTGGGCCACCAGGTCACCGTGAAGCGCCGCGAGTTGGAGCGCGCCGAGGCCGCCGTGGGCACCTTCACCGTGGACAAGACCGTGGGCCGCTCCGTGTTCGTGGACTACGTGCGATCACCCAACCCGTGGATCTTCACGCTCGACACGCCGGGCCTGAAGGCCGGGGACGTGGAGGTGCTGGGCCCCACGCGCCTGGACGTGGACCGCGAGGCGCGCATCCGCATCGAGGGCCCCAACGGCGCCGGCAAGACGACGCTGCTGCGCGCCCTGCTGGAACAGGCGCGCGTGCCCCGCGACAAGCTGCTGTACCTGCCGCAGGATCTAGGTGAGGCCGAGGCCCGCGCCACGCTCGACGCGGTGCGCGCGCTGCCCCCCGAGGAGCGCGGACGGGTGCTGTCCCTGGTGGCCGCGCTGGGCGTGGATCCGCACCGGCTGCTCGCGTCCGAACAGCCGTCCCCGGGGGAGGCGCGCAAGCTCTTCATCGCCCGCGGCCTGGGCCAGCACGCGTGGGCCCTGGTGCTGGACGAACCCACCAACCACCTGGACCTGCCGTCCATCGAACGGCTGGAGGCGGCGCTGCGCGACTACCCCGGCGCGCTGCTGCTCGTCACCCACGACGCCCCCTTCGCCCGCGCGTGCACCACCACGCGGTGGTTCGTCGCGAACGGACACGTCGAGGTGAGCTGATTTCCCAGGAAATGGGAAAAACAGACCGCCATTTTCAGCTGGGATTGTTTGAATTTAACACCAGCAGCGCCGTCCAGGCTTCCCCTTGAAGTCACGGAAGCGCCGCTCCGGGCACGGCGGGCGGCGCTTCCTGGCAGTCCACACCCACCCCCAAGGAGTACACATGCTACGGCCATCGCCGTCATGGAGACGCTCGTGTCTGCTCATCGCAGGCACGCTGGTATTCACCGGCTGCGGAGGAGACGCCCCGTCCGAGGCGGCCCTCGAGAAAAGCCAGACATATCCATTGAATCAGGGTCCGGACCTGGTCATCACCGACCTGAAGGGGCCTGCCAGCGTTCGCACGGGCGACCCCTTCACCGTCACCGCCCGGGTCTGCAACCGGGGCACCGCGCCCGCTTCTCCCAGCGGCACCCTGGCCCTCCAGGTTTACCTGTCCACGACGGCCACCCAGCAGGTGCCCGTGCCTGGTGCGCCCCCCTCCACCCAGCAGGTGATGGTGGGCCAGGTGACGCTGGGAATGCCGCTGGAGCCCGAGCAGTGCGTCACCCCCACCCTGTCGGTCATCGCGACCCGGCCTTCCGCCTCGCCTCCGGACGGAGCGCTCTACCTGGGCGCCAGTGTGGACACGAACAAGGTCGTGGCGGAGCTGAACGAAGCCAACAACGGCCTCGTCAGCGGCCTGATGGGCGTGGGCAACCAGCCCGACCTCGTGATCTCCGAGGTGAAGGCGCCCGCCAGCGCGCGGCTCGGGGAGACCTTCCCCGTGACGCTGCGCGCCTGCAACGTGGGGACTTCGTGGGCGTCGTCCTCCACCCTGAGTCTGTACGTCTCCACCCTGGCCACGCTGACCCCGCCGGCTCCGGGCTCACCCCTGCCGACGACGCTCGCGCGGGTGGGTGACGTGTCCGTGCCTTCGCTGGATGCGGGCGCGTGCCTCACGTTCCCGACGCAGGCGTCCGCCGTTCGTCCGCCCGCGGCCACCGCGCCCGAGCAGCCGCTGTACCTGGGCGCCTTCATCGACCCGGCGCGCAGCCTCACTGAGCTGCGTGAGGACAACAACGCGAGCGTCGCGGGTCGCCTGGGCGTCGGCAACCAGCCCGACCTGGTGGTCACCGACGTGACGGGCCCGGACAGCCTGCGCCCGGGCGCGCCGTTCTCCGCGTCCGTGAAGGTGTGCAACGTGGGCACCGAGTCCGCCTTCAGCCCGCGCGCGGAGCTGTTCCTGTCCACGCAGGCCACGCTGTCCACGGGACCGACGAACCCCGGCTCCCAGACGGAGGCGCTCATCGGTTCGACGCAGGGGATGCAGCTCGACGCCGGACGGTGCACCACGCTGCCCGTGCAGGGCAACGCGGTCCCGCCCCCGGCCGCCCTTCCGAACACGCCGCTCTACCTGGGCGCGCGCGTGGACGGGATGCTTCAGATCACGGAGCTGCGCGAGGACAACAACACCTTCGTGAAGGGGCTCGTCGGCATGGGCTCCGGCCCGGACCTGGTGGTCCGCTCGCTGAAGGCGCCCGCCAACACGCGCCCTGGTGGGCCGTTCACCGTCGAGGCGAAGGTCTGCAACGTGGGCACCGAGATGTCCAACTCCACCCGCGTGGAGCTGTTCGTGGCCACGGAGAACCCGGTGGTGTTCCCGTCGCAGTACGGCCCCCTCGCCACGCGCACCCAGGTGCCCGCGGGCGGGTTGGAGGTGCCGTCGCTGTCGGCCGGTGGGTGTGTGATCCGGTCGGTGTCCGCGATGGCGCAGCTGCCTCCGGATGCCCTGCCGAACCAGCCCCTGTACCTGGGGGCCGCCGTCGACACGCAGCGAAACACCCCGGAGCTGCGCGAGGACAACAACACCTTCACGTCCGGGCAGCTGGGCCTGGGGTACGACGCGGACCTGATCATCAGCGAGCTCAAGGCCCCCGCGAGCCTGCCGGACGGCCAGTCCTTCGCCGCGACCTACACGGTCTGCAACCAGGGACCGGGCTCCACGAGCGGCTTCGGGATCTCGCTGTTCCTGTCGTCTGAAGCCGCGCCGCCCGCGTCGCCTTCCCCGCCGTACGGGATGCCGTATCCCCCCGGCTACGCCTTCCTGGGCCGGTCGGAGTCCTCCCTCTCCGTGCAGCCCGGACAGTGCCTTTCGCAGCGGTCCACCTTCAACGCCGTGCGTCCGCCGAACTCGCCGCCGGATCAGCCCCTGTACCTGAGCGCCATCGTCAACACGTCGCCCACCGAGCTGAGGCAGGACAACAATGGCTTCGCGGCGGGACGCGTGGGTGTGGGTCAGGGAGCGGACCTCGTGGTCACCGAGGTCAAGGCGCCCGCCAGCGCACGGTCCGGCTCCACGTTCACCACCTCCGTTCGCGTCTGCAACGTGGGCACCCAGCCGTCGTCCAGCTCCCTCGTGGAGGTGTACCTGTCGTCCGAGCCCACGCTGGTCGTGACGATCCCCCCGGGCCCCAACTCCTCGCGGGTGTTCGTCAACGGCGTGCCGGTGCCCTCGCTGGGCGCCGGGGCGTGCATCACGCGGGAGCTCACCGGGCAGTCCGTCTGGCCTCCCAACATGTCGCCCCAGCAGCCGGTGTACGTGGGCGCCATCGTCGACCCGGGGTCGAGCCAGCTGGAGCTGCGCGAGGACAACAACGCGCTCGTGGGCGGCGTGATGAGCGTGGCCAACGGACCGGATCTGGTCGTCACCTCGCTGGACGCTCCCGCCAGCATCACCCCGGGCAGTGCCTTCTCCGCTTCCCCGCGCGTCTGCAACGTGGGCACCGACCCCTCGTCCTCCACGGACGTGGCGATCGTCCTGTCCACGGACGACACCTGGAGCCTGCCGGTCGCGGGGTCGCCACCGCCCCCGTTCTCCAACTCCAGCCAGGCGAACGTCGGCATCCTTCCGGTTCCGCCCCTCCAGCCCGGCCAGTGCGCGGCTCCCTTCGGGACGATCACCTCCTACGGACCGCCGGCGTCGCTGCCGGATCAGCCGCTGTACGTGGGCGCCACCGTGGATCCCTTCATGTCCCGGTCCGAGCTGCGCGAGGACAACAACGTCTTCGTGAAGGGGCGCATCGGCTATGGCTACGGCCCTGACCTGGTCGTCACCGGGGTGACGGGCCCCGCCAGTGTCATGCCGGGGCAGTCCTTCACCGCCACCGTCACCGTCTGCAACCAGGGCGCGCAGCCCGCCTACCAGGGGACGCGCGTGGACCTGTACGTGCTGACGACCTCCACGGTGCCCATGCCGCCGCCGGGCATGCCGCCGAGCCCCTCGCTGTCGGCGGGTTGGATCACGCTCGACACGTTGGAGCCGAACACCTGCGTCTCCACGCCGGTGCCCGCGAACCTGAACGTCGCCGGACCCACGGACTTCCTGCCGTTCTCCCTGGGCGCTTCCGTCGACACGTTCCAGTTCATCCAGGAGGTGCGGGAGGACAACAACACGTTCGTGGGCCCGCGCATCGGCGTGGGGAGCGGACCGGACCTCGTCATCACGTCCATGGGCGGGCCGGCCAGCGTCGTGTCCGGCGGCTCGATGCGCATTCCCGTGACCATCTGCAACCAGGGACAGTCGCCCTCCCCGGCGCAGCCCCTGGAGGTCGTCCTCTCCACCGAGTCCGTCCTGCCGGAGCCGTCCTCCTCGGGGATGGGCATGGGGATGTCCTCCACCGTGTCCCGGCTGGGCCTCCTGGATGTCCCGCCCCTGCAGCCGAACGCGTGCGCCACGCGCGAGGAGTCCTTCTCCGCGTATCCGCCGTCCGCGGCCACTCCGGAGACGCCCCTCTACCTGGGCGCCGTCCTGCCCGTGGCCGGTTCGATGCCCGGACAGGAGCTGCGCACGGACAACAACACCTTCGTGCGCGGCCGCATCGGCGTGGGATCCAATCCGGACCTGATCATCACGGAGGTCACCGCGCCGTTCTCCGTGCGCAACGGCGACCTGTTCACCACCACCGTGAAGGTCTGCAACCAGGGCACCACCCCCACGGGCATGAGCACGGGCCGGCTGGAGCTGTTCGTCTCCACCCAGCCCGTCCTGGAGTTCCCGTCGGGCCCCGGCATGTCCTCGTCCCAGGTGTCCCTGGGGTTCCTGGAGCTGGGGGTGCTGCAGCCCCAGCAGTGCACGACGCGCCAGCTCACCACGCGCGCCATCACCCCGGTCAACTCTCCGGGCTCCGGGCTGTTCTACATCGGCGCGCTCGTGGACTCGCAGCGGACGGTGATGGAGCTGCGCGAGGACAACAACGCCTTCGTGCAGGGCTTCCTCGCGGTGATGCTGTAGCCGTCGCACGCCGACGGTAGGACTTCCAGCGGGCGTCGGCCGGGGCCATCAGGTGCCCCGGGCGACGCCCGTCGTCGTTTCCCGTCATTCAGCGTCCGGCGGGCGCGTGCGTCCACTCGCGGTACCACGCCACCAGCCGGGTCACGCCCTCGTCCACGGACACGCGGGGCCGGAAGCCCGTCTCGTGCTCCAGCCGGGAGGGGTCCGCCCAGGTGGAGGCCATCTCCGCGGCTCCCGCGGGCACGGACGTCACGCGGGCCTTCGCGCCCCAGTGCCGCTCCAGCAGGGCCACGAAGTCCCCCAGCGCCACCGGCTCGCCGTGCCCCACGTTGAGCAGGCGCTGGGGCGGGCTTCCCGAGGGAGGCCGGTCGAGCACCCGCAGCACGGCCTCCGCCACGTCGTCCACGTAGGTGAAGTCCCGCCGCATCCGCCCCTCGGCGTGCAGCACCAGGGGCTCTCCTCGCGCCAGCGCGCGCAGGAACAGGAGCGGCGCCATGTCCGGACGTCCCCAGGGGCCATACACCGTGAAGAAGCGCAGGCCGCTGGTGGGCAGCCGGTGCAGGTGGCTGTACGCGTGCGCCATCAGCTCGTTGGCGCGCTTGGTGGCGCCGTAGAGGTTGAGCGGCTGATCCACGGGGGCGTCCTCGCGGAACGGGGCGGGCGTGGCCGCGCCGTACACGGAGCTGGAGGACGCATAGACGAGGTGCGCGACCTTCGCCTCGCGGCAGCCCTCCAGCACCCGCACGAAGCCCGTCACGTTGGTGTCCGCGTACGCCGGGGCCTCCGCGTCCGGGGCCCGCACGCCCACGCGCGCCGCCAGGTGCACCACGCCTTCGGGGCGCGCGAGCGCGAACGCTTCCCTCATCCGGTCAGCATCGGTGAGGTCGCCCGCGAGGAAGGTGAAGCCGCGCGTGCCGGACAGCCTCGCGAGCCGGGAGCGCCGCAGCGCCACGTCCCCGGGGGCCCGGTCCAACGCGTCCAGCCCCAGCACGGAGTCACCGCGCACGAGCAGCCGCTCGCAGACGTGGGCGCCGATGAAGCCCGCCGCGCCCGTCACCAGGATCCGCATGCCCCCCTCTTCGCGCGCTCGGACAGGGCCCGGGGGGAGGCCCTCACGGCACCACCTGCACGGCGTCGATGACGGCGCGGCGCAGGAACGAGTTCCAGTCCGTCTGGGCCTGGTAGACGCTGACAGTGGGCGAGGAGCGGAAGGTGTCCGTCCACAGCACCTGCCCCGCGGGGTCCACCACGCCCACGCGCAGCACGACGTCCACCCGGCCCAGCACCGCCGCGCCCGACGTGTCCAGCCAGTCCAGGATGACCACCACGCCGGCCTCGGCCTTGTTCTGCTGGATGAAGGACGCCACCTCGTCGGTGAGGGGCACCGGGGCCTGGGACTGGCGCGTGGCCAGCACCTCGAAGCCGCGCTCAGCGAGCACGGCCTCCGCCTGGCGCGCGATGACCGTGCGCGGGTTGCTCTCCCCAATCAGGTCCTGGCGGAACGAGCCGGACGGCAGCACGTCCACGCGCGAGCCCGCCACCACCACCACCTTGCGGATGCTCCCCGCCGGGCGTACCTGCGGGGCGGCGCAGGCCGTGAAGACGAGAGACATGAGGAGGACGCAGAGGATTCGGGCGGGGCGCATCCCCCAACGCTAGGCCACAAGCGTCAACGCCTCCACCCGGACCGCACCCGCCAGCCCCTCAATCGAACAACCCTTGCAGGTAGAAGTCCCCGTCCCGTGCGTCCCGGAACACCCAGGCGGGCCCCAGCCCCTCGAAGTGCACGCGGTAGTAATCCCGCGCGTAGGGCGTGTCCGTCCACCAC
>NZ_RAWB01000318.1 GCF_003612055.1 Corallococcus llansteffanensis | reverse complement strand
GCGCTGGGCCAGCTCCACGCCCACCGGCGAGGACTCCACCCCCAGCACCGACGCGGCCGTGCCCGCCAGCGGGAAGGTGAAGTTGCCGTTGCCCGAGTACAGCTCCAGCACCGAGTCCGTCTCCCGCGCCCCCAGCTCCTGGATGGCGGAGGAGACGAGCCCCACGTTGGCCTCCGCGTGCGCCTGGGCGAACGCATCCGGCCGCAGGTACACCGGCACCTCCGGCCGCAGCGGCGACAGCGAGCGCAGCACTGGCTTGCCCAGGAGCCGCGCGGAGCCCTCCTTCGGCACCAGCACCGCGCCCTCCAGCCGCAGGGCGCGCACGGCGGCCTCCGCGGCCTCCAGGTGCCGCGCCGTCACCGACCCGGAGAGGTTCACCGCGAACGCGGCCTTGTCCCCTTCCGCGAGCAGCAGCACCTCCTCCGTGTCCTTCGCCAGCGGCTTGAGCAGCGGGGCCAGCTTCCCCGGCAGCGCCGTCAGCACGGGCGTGAGCGCGGGGCACACGTCCACCGGGACGCGCTCATGCGTGCGCCGGCCGAAGTAGCCGAGCGCCCCCTTGCCCGCCCCATGCAGCACCGCGCGGCGCCGGTAGCCCCAGTCCCGGGGCGCCACCATCAGCGGTCGCACCGTGAAGCCCGTGCGCGGCAGGTGGCCCAGGTGCTCCAGCGTGGAGAGGACGATCTCCTGCTTCGCGGATCGCTGCGCCGACACCCCCAGCTCCAGCCAGTCACAGCCGCCGCAGGCCTCGGAGTAGACGCAGCGCGAGGTGACGCGCTCCGCCCCGTCCGTGAGCACCTGGCGCAATTGCCCGCGCAGCACCCGCCCATGGGACTCCAGCTGGACGCGCACGGTGTCGCCGGGGAAGGCGCCGGGCACGAAGACGGTGCGGCCCTCCCACGAGGCCACGCCCTCGCCGAGCTGGCCCAGCCGTTCAATCGTCAGTTCGATGGGGGTCTCTGGCAGCGTCAGCATGCAGGCGCTCTCAAGGGGACGCCTGGGACGGCCGCCCTACTTCCGGGTCGCGCTGCCACGCTCGTCCGCCGGCAGGGCTTCCCGCAGGCGCTCCACGAACGCTTCGATGCGCGACCGCTTGTCGTCATCAACGTCCACGAACTCCACCGCCATCCCCGGGACCTCGGAGCCAGGCGTGCCCTGCGCGGTGGTGCGGGTCACCTTCCCCACCAGGTCCACGGGGAAGCTCGCGCCCGGCAGCGACACCAGCAGGCGCACCACGGTGCCCACCGGCAGGGGCTGCTGCGTGTTGATGTACAGCCCGCCGCGCGACAGGTTCACCGCCCAGTCCGTCACGAAGCCCGCCACCGTGCGGTAGGCCACGGGCAGCTCATGGTCGATGCGGTGGGCTCTCGGCGCGGGGACGTGCTTTTCCTGGGGGTCGGCCATGATGCGCTCCGCTTCCGAGGGGGCAAGGTGCCTTCCGTCCCTGGGGAACGGAGGGCACCCTAGCCCGGGAGGCTCAGAACTTCATCTCACGAAGGTCGGGCGCGATCTTCAGCTTCGGCTCCGTGAGCTGCTGCACCCGCTCCACCGTCAGCCCGGGCGCCAGCTCCCGGAGGACCAGACCCTCCGGCGTGACGTCCATGAAGGCATGGTCGGTGACGATGTGGTGCACGCACTTGAGGCCCGTCAGCGGCAGCGAGCACTTCTTCAGGATCTTGGGCTGCCCGTCCTTGTTGGCGTGCTCCATGGCCACGTAGATGCGCTTGGCACCCACCGCCAGGTCCATGGCGCCGCCCATGCCCTTGACCATCTTGCCGGGGATCATCCAGTTGGCCAGGTCGCCTTCTTCGCTGACCTCCATGGCGCCCAGCACGGCCAGGTCGATGTGGCCTCCGCGGATCATCCCGAACGAGAGCGCGGAGTCGAAGAAGGCGGAGCCCTTCACCACCGTCACCGTCTCCTTGCCCGCGTTGATGAGATCCGGGTCCTCGCTCCCCTCCTCCGGATACGGCCCGATGCCGAGCAGGCCGTTCTCCGACTGGAGCACCACCTCCACCCCGGGCGGGATGTAGTTGGGCACGAGCGTGGGGATGCCGATGCCCAGGTTGACGTAGAAGCCGTCCCGCAGCTCCTGGGCGATGCGCTGCGCGATCTGTTCACGTGACAGGGGCATGGCTCAGGACGCCTTCTTGCGGACGGTCCGCCGCTCGATCCACTTGTGGAGGTTCTTCGCCTGCACGATGCGGTGCACGAAGATGCTCGGGATGTGCACGAGGTCCGGATCCAGCTCCCCCGGCTGCACGATGTGCTCCGCCTCCACGATGGTGACCTTCGCCGCCATGCACATCATCGGGGAGAAGTTCCGCGCCGTCTTGTGGAACACCAGGTTGCCCCAGGTGTCCGCCTTGTACGCGTGGATGATGGCGAAGTCCGCCTTGAGCGGCGTCTCCAGGACGTGCAGCCGCCCGTCGATGATGCGCGACTCCTTGCCCTCCGCCACCTGGGTGCCCGCGCCCGTCGGCGTGAAGAACCCGCCGATGCCGCAGCCCCCCGCGCGGATGCGCTCCGCGAGCGTGCCCTGCGGATTCAATTCCACCTCCAGCTCACCGGAGAGGAACTGCCGCTCGAACTCCTTGTTCTCCCCCACGTAGCTGGCCACCATCTTCTTGACCTGCTTGTTCTGCAGCAGGACGCCCAGGCCCAGCTCCGTGGTGCCACAGTTGTTGGAGATGATGGTGAGGCCCTTCACGTTCTTCTTGTGAAGGGCTTCGATGAGGTTCTCGGGGTTGCCGCACAGCCCGAACCCACCACTCATGAGGGTGATGTTGTCCGGGATGTCGGCGACCGCCTCATCCGCGCTCGCGTAGACCTTGTTCATCCGTGCGCCCTCAGCGCTCGACCATCAGCGCGATGCCTTCGCCGCCGCCGATGCACAGCGACGCCACGCCCCGCTTCTTGTCCTGGTCCTTCAGCGTGTGCAGCAGCGTGACGAGCACGCGCGCACCGGAGGCGCCAATGGGGTGGCCGAGCACCACCGCGCCGCCGCGCACGTTCACCTTGGAGGGATCCAGCCCGAGGATGCGGTTGTTGGCGACGGACACCACCGCGAACGCCTCGTTGATCTCCCAGAGGTCCACGTCCTTGGCGGTCAGCGACTGCTTCTTGAGCAGCGTGTTGATGGCGTCCGCCGGAGCGATGGTGAACTCCACCGGCTTGCGGGCCGCCTGCGCGTAGCCCTTGATGCGGCCCAGGATGGTGCGGCCTTCGGCCTTCGCCTTCTCCTCGCTCATCAGCACCAGCGCCGCGGCGCCGTCGTTGATGGAGGACGCGTTGGCGGCCGTCACCGTGCCGTCCTTCTTGAACACCGGCTTCAGGGTGGGGATCTTCTCCGGCCGGGCGTTCTTCGGGCCCTCGTCCTCGGAGACCGTGACGAACTCGTCCGGCTTCTTGCCGGGGATCTGCACGGGGACGATCTCCGAAACGAAGTGGCCGTCCTTCTGGGACTGGATGGCGCGGCGCGTGGACTCCAGCGCGAACTCATCCTGCTGCGAGCGGCTGATGTCCTGCGTGGTGGCACAGGCCTCCGCACAGATGCCCATGTGGACGTTGTCATACACGTCCCAGAGGCCATCCAGGATCATCGCGTCCTTGAACTCCACGTTCCCCATGCGGGCGCCACCGCGCATCGTGTGGCTGACGTAGGGCGCGTTGCTCATGGACTCCATGCCGCCCGCGACGATGACGTCCGCGTCGCCCAGGGCGATGGACTGCGCCGCGGCCATCACGGCCTTGAGGCCGGAGCCACAGACCTTGTTCAGCGTGACGGCCGGCACGGTCTCCGGGAGGCCCGCGAAGATGGCCGCCTGACGGGCGGGGGCCTGGCCCACGCCGGCCTGGAGCACGTTGCCCATGATGACCTCCTGCACGGCCTCCGGCTTCACGCCCGCGCGCTCCAGCGCCGCCTTGATGGCGATGGCGCCGAGCTGGGGCGCGGTGAGCTTGGAGAGGGCGCCCTGGAAGGAGCCGATGGGGGTACGGGCCGCGCCCACGATGACGACTTCACGAGCCATGGAACTGCCTCCTGGAAGGGACTTCGCTAACAGCGCCGGACGCCCTTATCACGGGGCGTTTCAGAGGATGCAAGCGACCGAAAGCCTCCACGCCTCAGAAGTGACAGAAGTGGAACCCGTCACTAGCCAAATCTTCTAATGGAGCAATTCAGCCGCGATGAATCAGAGATGGCCAACCTTTACGGTTCGTACTACCCGGCCTTTTGAGGCGTGGACACGCCCACTCTGGGACCAACAAATTGAAGCGCCGAAACGTGATACACGAAAACAGACGCAGCTCCGATGGTTCGCTCTTTTTTTCGAATCGGATGGTCATAGACAAGCTCAACCGTTCGCGTCGTGGTTAGATAAAACAAGACGGCCCCAAGAGCATGTGGCTTCGTACCGATCGGTGCTATCTTGATGGCATCCTTCGGCCAACGCGCAGCAATGTCAGAAAGAGCATACATTGCGCTGAAGGGACAGTTCGCGCGCGCAAACTCCATGTTCCGCCAAGCACGCGTCTCAAGAAGCTTCGCTCTGTTTCCATACAGAGTGTGGAATGGATACTCCGGCCTAAACCCAGGGACACCGACAAGGGGCACCGTCTTGTTTCCTGGAGGCTGAACTTGCTCGAACACGTACTGCAGTCGAGTCCCTTCAAAACCCAGAAGTGGAACAAAAACGACATCGTCCCTAGGGCCGGCGAGAGAGGCGAAACCAGGCAGAGGAGCGATTCCACTAATCCGCTCACTAAGGTCGAAGATATCCCCCTCGGTGGGCGTCAAGCTATATCGATAGTCTGTCGGCTCAACATAGACGACCCTAACTGTCCGACCTCCTGAGAGAGCCGTTCGAAGTAGCGGCGCCCACACATGATGCCCCAAGCCTGTGATATCAAGATAAACAACTGAAGTTGCAAGCGAACCCCAGAAGGCATCAAGCGCCCGAACACTCCTTAGAGATATCGCCGGAGAAGTTTCTTCTCCTAGCTTGACGGCAATTGACGCTGCATCCTGGCTCACAATGGGCACAAACTTCACCCCTTGCGCCCGATGCTCCCAATCCAGGCCATGGGCGCTGCGAGCTTCGCCAGAACTCCCAAAAACATAGGCCGAACCTGCGCTGGGCACAAAATCAGTAAGCCCGCGAAAAGTTTCGGTTAACGCCGGCCGGTTACGCACCTCCAGCATAAAAGCCCTCAAACAATCGGAGTTGCTCCGGAATTGGCGCGTCGGTCATGTCGCGATGCTGCTGCTCAAGCACTCGCCCGATCGCCTGATTCGGATTGGTTACGACATCAAGAACATCTTCCGCAGACAAAGATATCTTCCGCTTGCGGCGGTAGCTAAACTCAAAAAGCGGCGCAAAAATGGGATGCACCATGTAGTCATATGCCTTGGTGTTCGACTCGTCTTGCGGTTTGGTGCCCGTGAAACGCAAAAGCGCCAAATGCATGACGGCACCTCGGAGCAAGTCATCTACTTCCGCAGCCTTCATCATGCCGACGTCGTCAGCATCGTCTCGAACCTCGAACTGATTTGCCTCAGGCGTATGACCTTCCGGCTTCGCGGCCATGACCTGAAATATACGCCCAAGGCCCAAGAGCATTTTGGTGAGCCGTGCTCCGTGAATCGACAGGCCTTCCAGTTCCGTCAAATTCTTTCTGCCAACAGTCGCCGCTGATTCGGTCTGAGTCTTGGGGTCAATCGGACGCGAAAGCGAATTTCCATCGCGTAGGTGTGCAAGCAACGCCGTATCAATTAACTCAAGCAAGTAGCGAATGTTGCCCGCGGCCAAGCGCGCAAAAACACTCCATCCGGCATAGTACTTGCGAATTCCTCGCTTCTTTCGCCGAATCGTAAAAAGCGCTGCGTATTTGTAGTTTTCAAGCCGTTGTGACCATGGCCCGGGGGCATGCATGTAGTCACGAAGAGCCGTGAGTGTAGGTGTTTGCTTGCCAATTGCCCAGAAGTTCAGGAAATGACCGAGCATTGGCGGCAGCGCCTCAAAGGCAGCCAGTTCAGCCGAGGTTGCGCCCTCTTGACGAAGCACATCCATCAGTTCGCCCGTCCTGGAGCTTACTCCAAGAAGGTGAGCCTCGTCGTCTTCAGTGAGTTCAGAAAACAAATCTTCGACAGAGCGAATGACCTTAGGATCGGCGACATGAAGTCTCTCCAATCTAGCGTTGCATACGTCTGCGGCAAATCGAGGAAATCGTCCCTCGAGCTTGTCCACTATGTTTATCAGCACGTAGTCCGACGGACTGATTAGCTGTTCATTGTTATTCAGGGTCGTGCGACGTCGAAACCCAAGTTCGCGAACTCCTATTTTAAATGTGTATGCGCCAGAGGAGTGCTTGATCAGTGTGTTTACGACTTCTTGCTGGTAGTCTTCAAAGTTCTCATACTCATCAACAAGGAAGAAGAACTTGCGATCCCTGAAGTGTGGAAGTCTCGAGATGTGTGAGAACAAGAGATCAATTGGAGCCCCCTGCATCGACAGTCCTGGCGCGCCCTTCTCATCTCCAATGTTGTTGATGGTTGCCTCGAAGCGAAGTCTAGCGTCCGCGACGCCATCCGAAAGGGCGCGCAAAGAGTCCACCAGCCCCAAATTCAAGCTTGCCGCGACAGCGTTACAAGCATCTTGCCCAAGCGTGGGCGCGTCAGGGCAATGCATTTGATGCCATGCCAGAAATTGGAGCGTGCTGTCGCACAATTCAAGATTGATATAATGAGCGAAGTGACGCTGCCAGCCACGTGCATCGAGCTCTGGACCCTTGAATGCACTCATGCGGTTGGTGTTCACGCGGTAGTACATTCCGTAGAATTCCCAGGATTGAACAGAGTCAGCCTTTTGTCCGTTGAGCGCGAACTGACCTACATATGAGAGGCAGCGGAGGATCGTTGTTTTGCCGGTACCTCGCCCTCCCATAAGTACGCATGGGCGCGGCGTCATCAGTTCGGGAAAGTAGGTCGGAGCAGTAAAAAGCTCAAACAGGCTTTCTCCAAGCCATTCGGCTCGGTATCCACCGAACAGATTTCCGAGTTGGGCGTCGAGTTCCTTCACTCCCGTGTCCTTCCTGAGTCCTTTGTTTGTCACATCAGGCTGTTTGGGTTCACTGCCATTCATCTGCGGGGGATTAGTGGAATCCATCCATTTCCCTCCCAGTGAAATAGTGGCAGGGTCGCATCTGGAACTGAGTGTTCAAAAGCAATGGCGAGCCCCAAGTCCTGAAAGCCCTTCCACTTGCCAAGCGGTATTCCGGCTCGGCGACTTGCGTTCTCAATGAAGTCATAGGCCGTTGGCCGAAGGTGATCAGGCCAAAGGTGTGAATTGCTTGAGAGAGCATTGTAATTGTCGGACAACAAATGCGCAGGCTCCAGCACAACTTTGGGGCACTCAAGGTGAATAGACTCCGCTCCCAGTTCAGTGCAAATAAGCGGGCAATAGAAGAACTTTCCTCCACGTGCTTTCTCAAGCTGATCGAAGGAGTGTTCCGTTCCGTCGCTGAGCTGAATCCGTCGATGCCAGCCAGTGGTAAACTGATTACCACTTCCTACAAAGTCGTCGACGAAAACAACGGGAAGAGGACCGGACTGAATTAAGCGCTCAAGAGCTACCTGGGGGCTAACTATTCGAGCTTCTACAATTCCAAGCACTTTGCGAGACGCCCGCGCGAAAACATAACCGCTGTCCGTCGTGCTTGGATTTTCCCCTTCGACATGGACGATCAACACGGAGTCGCAAAAACCCTGCCAGAGACCTTGCGTAGTCACGAACGGCGCGTCACGGCTGTCGAAATATTTACTTAAGCTTCGAAAAGCCCCCAGCAGCAATGCATCGCAAAGCGGAGATGAAAAATATAAAAAAGCATTAAGAAGATTGACAGCATGTTCCTTTTCTTGAGGAGGGAAGTTTTCGAGCCATCCACGTGGATTCAGGGCTCGG
The DNA here is from genome assembly GCF_003612055.1 of Corallococcus llansteffanensis. Taxonomy (GTDB): domain Bacteria; phylum Myxococcota; class Myxococcia; order Myxococcales; family Myxococcaceae; genus Corallococcus; species Corallococcus llansteffanensis. The sequence goes on along the minus strand of NZ_RAWB01000318.1, from coordinate 3,637 downwards.
TTAAGGGGCCAGAGCTGGACGTCAACAAAAAAATCTGCCTTCGTGAGGACCCGTTCTTCGTTTACTGCTAATGGACTGGCTCTAGCTGACGAGGTTGGCACTGGGCATCACCACTTTTCTCTCAGGGAGAATTCGTCTGGAGGTTCAATTATGGATAAGGCTTACGGGCTAGCCTGAAATACGCGGATGCACGGAATTGGCGTTCCTTCATCTAGGATCTGGAGTTGCTCCACTTGTATTCCTCTCTTTCGGAGAAACCCCTCAAGTGCAGCAGTAGTAAGATAGCGAGCGCCTGTCCCGCCATAGAGCTGAGCCAGTTCTTCCCAGTGCTTGTGGATTATTGAGTATACGGTCGCTGCGTCAGCTCGCTCGCTACATTGCAAACCAAAAACACAGTCCGAAAGAACAAGGGGTTGCTTGCCCTGATAGTTTGCAATCTTTGTTCGGCTTGGAGAACCTACGCGCGGAAGTAGGATAGACGGCCCGATGATCGTTCGAGCTCGGCCAGGTACTGCTGTTACCCGCGCGCGAATGCGGTCGTGGCGCAGTTCTGTGGTATGGACAAACCTACGAGCAACGCCGTCTGTCTTTCCTAGCGTATGTGTCTGCGTAACCCCTCGGACGATCTGGACATTTACGGGCCTCCGCAGGCTAATCGGCAAGACTTTGGAGTCCAGACGCATTGGCTTGCCTGAGCTGGGCAAATCGCTTCGCCCTGAGGCAGGCATGGGAGATTGATTGCTGTCGCGCGAAGAGAGTTTGTTCTTGGAGAATCTCACAAGAACCGTGCGAGGGAAACAGTTGCTGAATGTGTTTCGGCCGTAATGCCCTACAACCTCCATGCACCCGTGACTGGCTAAGTATTGTCGCGACGACTCGTCGCGTTTGCTCGTGAGGAATGATGCTGGCAAAACGGCAATTAGTTGCCCGGTCGGCGCCAAGAACGAAACCGCGTGCAGTAGAAATGCGGCAGCTGTGCCGCAACGGATCTGATTGCTGTCAATGGCGACCACATGTCGTGTCCCCCCGCGGCACGTAAATGGAGGGTTAAGCAGAATAAAATCAATTGCATCTCGAAAGGGGGCAAGGACCCTACTCCTTGCTCGAGACGTAGCAGAGAGAAAGTCGCATTTGCCAATATTCCAGGAAGCACGACTGCGTCGGAGGCGTGCAATCACACGGATATCGAGATCTGTCGCGACAAATTTAGCTGAAGGCCATCTTGACGCGGCGGCATCAAGGAGACTGCCTTCACCTGCGGCAAAGTCTGCAATGATTGGCGAGGCTCGCGTTCGGTAGTTTTTCCCTGAAAGCAGATTCACCATTTTCTCTGCAACGGTGTCAGGTGTGAAGAACTGATCAAGATGTGTGCCTGTTTGAACCATGGGCTTGCTAGACAGGGCAGTGGACAAACCGAATATTTTAACAGCTACGTAAGAGGCATGGTCTAGCGCACGGTTGGCACTCGCGAGACGGGCCTGGATGCAAGATTGCCTCCTGAGTCACCTGCCGAGCACCCTAGACTTTAGCGCAAGCTCGGAATCGGAACGATTAGCCGCTGGGCACTAAGTGAAACGGCCGGGTCCCCTTTCGGGAACCCGGCCGTATTCACGTCACGACGTTGGGCTGATTACTTCTTCAGCTTGGACGCCATCACGTCGCCCAGGCGGGCCTTGGAGCCTTCGGCCTGCTTGCGCAGGTACTCGCGGTAGTCCTCGCCCTCGCCGATGAGGGCCTTGATGGACAGCGCGACCTTCCGGTCCGGGGTGTTGATGTCGATGATCTTCACTTCGACATCCTGGCCTTCCGTCACCACGTCGCGGGGGTTCTCCACGCGCTCTTCCTTCAGCTCGGAGACGTGGACGAGGCCCTCGATGCCCGGCTCGATCTCCACGAACGCGCCGAAGTCGGTGACCTTCGTGACCTTGCCCTTCACGCGGCTGCCCACGGGCAGGCGCTCGGACAGCGTCTCCCAGGGGTCCGGCTGGAGCTGCTTGATGCCCAGGCTGAAGCGCTCGTTCTCGACGTCGATGTTGAGGACGACCGCCTCGACCTCGTCGCCCTTCTTGAACATCTCGCCCGGGTGCTTGATGCGCTGGGTCCAGGAGATGTCGGACACGTGCACCAGGCCGTCCACGCCCTCCTCGACGCCGACGAACACGCCGAAGTCGGTGACGTTGCGGATCTGGCCCTTGATGACGGAGCCGATCGGGTACTTGTCCTCGAGCAGCGTCCAGGGGTTCTGCTCGATCTGCTTCATGCCCAGCGCGATGCGCTTGGCCTTGGGATCGATGTCGAGGACGACGGCCTCAACGACCTGGCCGACCTCCAGGATCTTGGACGGGTGCTTGAGACGCTTGGTCCAGGACATCTCGCTGACGTGGACGAGGCCTTCCACGCCCTGCTCAATCTCGATGAACGCGCCGTAGTCCGTGATGGACACGACCTTGCCGCCCACGCGGGTGCCGACCGGGTACTTCTCGTCGGCGCGGTGCCACGGGTCCTCCTGGATCTGCTTGAGGCCCAGGCTGACGCGCTCCTGCGTCGGGTCGAACTTGAGGACGACCACGCGCACTTCGTCACCGACGTTGAACATCTCGCTGGGGTGACCGATGCGGCCCCAGGACATGTCGGTGATGTGCAGCAGGCCGTCGATGCCGCCGAGGTCGATGAAGGCGCCGTAGTCCGTGAGGTTCTTGACCACGCCCTTGAGGACCGCACCCTCCTTGAGGTTCTTGAGGGTCTCCTTCTTCATCTCCTCGCGCTGCTTCTCGAGCAGGACGCGACGAGACAGCACGATGTTGCCGCGCTTCTTGTTGAACTTGATGACCTTGAACTCGAACTCCTTCGAGATGTACTGATCAAGGTTGCGCACCGGGCGGATGTCCACCTGGCTGCCGGGGAGGAACGCCTTCACGCCGATGTCGACGGAGAGGCCGCCCTTCACGCGTCCGACGATGGTGCCCTTGACGATCTCGTCGCGCTCGCAGGCGGCGGAGATTTCGTCCCAGATGCGCATCTTGTCGGCCTTCTCCTTGGAGAGGACGACCATGCCGGTGTCGTTCTCGCGGCTCTCCAGGAGGACCTCGACGGGGTCGCCGGCCTTGACCGTGACCTCACCGCGGGGATTGGTGAACTCGGAGATCGGGACCTGACCTTCGGACTTGTAGCCGATGTCGACGATCGCGAAATCCTTCGTCACCTGCACGACCGTGCCCTTGACGATTTCGCCTTCCTTCAGGATTCCGTCGCCACCACGCTCCTTGAGCGAGGCCTCGAACATCGCCGCGAAGTCTTCGTCACCGCCGTCGATCTGCTGGTTCACGTTCTGCTGCATGAAGTGGAAGTCCTTGGAAACGGTACAACTGCCCCCTGTTTGAGAGGTGTTCGCAGCCGCCTGCGGGGAGCAACCGGAAGCTGCGGGTGTCCCTCCAATAGGGACCTGAGGCTTTGATGAGGCCGCGCACCCTAGACACCGGATATTCCGGGAGTCAAGCCGTGCCCCGCCTCATGTGCTGATCCGTGGAAGGTATGGACCGGATCTGTCAACCCGGGACCGCGAGCCTGCCTGGACGCCCTCCTACCACCGAACACATTTCCCGGCAGCTGGAGGGGCTCTACTTTTATGAACGCCCGC
>NZ_RAWB01000317.1 GCF_003612055.1 Corallococcus llansteffanensis | reverse complement strand
CATCACCGCGCCGGATCCGTCGCGGCAACCCGCGCTGCGCGCCCCCAAGGGGCTCCGGGGCGGGGGAGATGACGAGGCCGGAGGAGATGCCGGCGCCAAGCGCGACTTCATGGCGGAGCGTGCGGCCCGCCGCGCGGGCGCCGCGTCCAGCCGTGACGCGGGACCCGGGGGCCCGTCCGCGCCGCCGCCCGGGCGTTCGCGCCCGCCTCCGGGAGAGGACCGGGAGCGTGGCCCCGCGCCGCGCGCGTCCATGGTCTCTCCGGAAGGGGATGAGAACGGCTCCAGGATGCGGCGGATGCCGGTGGAGCGGGAGCGAGGCCCCGCGCCGCGCGCGTCCATGGGCGCGCCCGAAGGGGACGCGAACGGCTCGCAGATGCGCCGGATGCCGGTGGAGCGGGAGCGAGGCCCCGCGCCGCGCGCGTCCATGGGCGCGCCGGAAGGGGACGCGAACGGCTCGCAGATGCGCCGGATGCCGGTGGACCGGGGCTCGTCGGTGGGCCCCGCGCCCCGCTCCTCGACCGGGGGCATCCCCAGCCGCCGCGAGCCGGAGGGCACCCGGCCCACGCGTCCCGGACGGGTGGACCCGGAAGGGGCCCGCATCGGGCCTCCGCCCTCGCGCCTGGGCATGCGGGGGGAATCACGTCCCGTGGAGCCGGACGAGCCACAGGGCCGCTCCGTCCGGGCCGAGCGCCCCTCGCGACCGCCCGCCGACGCGGAGCCCCGGGCTCCCCGGCGTCCGGACCCCTCCGCTGAGGCCTCCGACGGGGCCCGGGTGCTGCGCTCGCGCACCGGAGGCCGTCCCCCGGCGGCGCGCCCCGAATCCGGAGACGAGCCCGAGCGTCCGCCGCGCGTGCTCGCGGGCCGTGCTGGCCCGCCCTCCGGGCAGGCATCCCCCAGGTCCTCGGAGGGAACGCAGGTGGGCCGCAGGCGGCCCGCTCCCGCTGACCGACAGGGCCCCGAAGGACCGGGCGGCCCTGGAGGGCGTGGACCGCGCGGCGGAACGCGCTAGCATCCGGTCCGCAAGGAGCAGCCCATGGCGATCGGCAAGGTAATCAAGGGGGACGGGTTGGCGGAGTCGGTGGTCGTCGCCTCGGAGCGACCGGCGCTGCGGCCGCCTCGCGCGGGCGTGATGAACGCCGAGGTCTTCGAGGCCCGCCAGGGCGCCCAGGGCATCATCGAGGAGGCCCACCGCGAGAAGGAGCGCATCCTCGCCGAGGCCCAGCGCGAGAAGGAGGAGCACTTCGCCAAGGCCCGGGACCTGGGACGCCAGGAGGGGCTCGCGCAGGCGACGGAGCTCGTCCTCCGCGCGAAGATCCAGGCCGGGGAGCTGCTCACCTCCCACGAGCGGGACATCATCGGGCTGGCGCTGAAGATGGCGGAGAAGATCATCGGCCGCGACCTGGAGCGGGATCCGGAGCTGATGGTGGACCTGTGCGCGGCGGCCATCGACAACCTGCGCAACGCCCGCGCCATGGTGCTCCGGGTGCACCCGAAGACGGCCGCGGTGCTGCGCGCCAAGCGCCCGGTGCTGATGGAACTCATCGGCCGCACGGTGGACCTGGCCATCAAGGAGGACCCGGAGGTCGCCCCGGTGGGCTGCATCGTGCAGACGGAGGCCGGCACGGTGGACGCGCAGCTGCCCACCCAGCTGGAGATGCTCCAGAACATCCTGTTGCCCGACCCCGCCCGCAAGAGCGGTCCGGCCTGAGCCTTTAGGAACCCGCCATGGCCATCGACCTCTCGCGCTATTACGACCTCATCAAGGAGGCGTCCCTCGTCCGGGTGCGCGGTCGCGTCACCGAGCTGACCGGCCTCGTCATCAAGGCGAGCGTGCCCAACGTCCGCATCGGCGAGGTGGTGCTCATCAAGAGCCGCCTGCGCGGCGCGATGAAGTCGGAGGTCGTGGGCTTCGTGGGCGACGAGGTGATGCTCATGCCCCTGGGCGAGCTGTACGGCATCGGTCCGGACAGCGAGTGCATCCCCACCGGCCGCCCCCTCACCATCAAGTGCGGCGACGCGCTCCTGGGCCGCGTGCTCAACGGCATCGGCGAGCCCATGGACGGGCGTCCCCTGGAGGGCGACGGCCTCATCGACTGGTCCGTGGACCGCGACTGCCCGGATCCGTTCACCCGCCAGCGCATCGAACGGCCGCTGCCCCTGGGCGTCCGCTGCATCGACGGGCTGCTCACCGTGGGCGAGGGCCAGCGCGTGGGCCTCTTCGCAGGCTCCGGCGTCGGCAAGTCCACGCTGATGGGGCAGATTGCCCGCAACACCCAGGCCGACCTGAGCGTCGTGGCGCTCATCGGCGAGCGTGGTCGTGAGGTGCGCGAGTTCATCGAGGACGCGATGGGCGAGGAGGGCATGAAGCGCGCCGTCCTGGTGTGCGCCACGTCCGACCAGCCCAGCCTCGTGCGTCTGCGTGCCGCCTACGTCGCCACGGCCATCGCGGAGTACTTCCGCGAGCGCGGTGGCAACGTGCTGTTCATGCTCGACACCGTGACGCGTCTGGCGCGCGCCCAGCGCGACATCGGCCTCGCCATTGGCGAACCCCCCGCGCGTCAGGGCTACCCGCCCAGCGTCTTCTCCATGCTGCCGCGCATCCTGGAGCGCACGGGCAACTCGGAGAAGGGCAAGTGCACCGCCATCTACACCTGCCTCGTGGCCGGCGGTGACATGGAGGAGCCCATCGCCGACGAAGTCCGAGGTATTCTCGACGGCCACTTCATCCTCAACCGCGCCCTGGGCGAGCGAAACCAGTGGCCCGCCATGGACGTGCTCGCCAGCCTCAGCCGTGTGATGAGCGGCATCGTCTCCAAGGAGCACAAGAAGGCCGCCGGCAAGCTGCGCGAGACGCTCTCCACCTACGAGAAGCAGCGCGACCTCATCCTCCTGGGTGCCTACCAGGCAGGCGCCGACGCGCGGACCGACTACGCCATCGAGAAGTACGACGCCATCATCGACTTCCTCAAGCAGGACACCCACTCCAACTCCCCCTTCGAGGAGACCGTGGAGCAGCTCATCGCCCTCTTCGAGGACTGATCGGGCCCGTCCCCGGAGGAGGGGGCACGGGCGGGGGATTTCCGGTTAGGATGCCCCCACCATGCCCCCGTACCGGTTGCAGGTGTTGCTGGACATGCGTGAGAAGGCGAAGGAGGAGGCCGAACAGGCCTTCTCCGCCGCCATCAAGGCGCTGGAGAAGGAAAAGCAGGAGCAGCTCCGCCTGGAGGCGGAGCTGGAGCGCCGTCGCAAGGAGCGCAAGGCGAAGGTCGCCGAGTACTTCCAGCAGATGATGGCCAAGGGCGCCGGCATCAGCGGCATGAACATGATGGGCCGCTTCGAGGAGCGCCTGAAGGACGAAGAGGCCCAGGTCGCCCTCCAGATTGAACACCAGAAGGAGGTCGTCAAGGCGGCCGCCCGCCTGGTGGAGCAGCGCCGCATGCTGATGGCCGAGGCCGCCAAGGAGCTCAAGGCCATCGAGAAGAACAAGGAAACGTTCGTGAAGCAGGTGCGCCAGGAGCGCCAGCAGCGCGAGGAGCTGAACCAGGAGGAGATTGGCAACGCCTTGTTCCTGGCCCGCCAGCGCAAGTAACCTCCCGCCGCCCCCGCAGTCAGGAGAGGACGCCATGAGCCGAGTTGACGATGATCGCGATGCCGCGCGCATGGCGGAGCGGATGATCCAGGAGCGCAAGCTCGCTGAAGCCAAGACCAAGAAGCGGGTGGAGGGCGAGTCGCTCTTCTCCAAGCTGGTCCAGCAGGGCCAGTCGGAGAAGGCCCAGCCGAAGACGGCGGAGCCCAAGACTCCGCAGGGGCTCGCCAAGCAGGTGCTCGCGCGCGCCACCCAGGGTCAGGCCAAGACCTTCGACGAGAAGCTCTTCCAGAAGGAAGCGGGCGCGGCCCGCCCCGGCGAGTCCTCCCAGGGCGCGCAGCAGACCCAGCGCAACGCGGAGACGCAGACGCTGGCGCAGCGCTCGGAGACCCGCAAGTCGGAGGCCACCGAGGACAAGCGCTCCACCGACGTGCGCGACGGCGACCTGACGAAGTCCGACGGCCAGTCGAGCCGCCTGAGCTCGGAGAAGGGTGAGCTCAAGACGGACGTCAACGCCGGCGGCGGCAAGGGCGGCAGCGGCGGCAACAAGGACAAGGACGACAAGGGCGGCCAGATGGCCGGCGCGGGCTTCCGCTTCAACCCCGCGCTGATGGCGCCGGTGCCGGTGGCCAAGCCCAAGGACATGGCCGGCTCGGAGCGCCTGCGCCAGATGGCCAGTGAGATTGCCCAGAAGATCGTGGAGCGGGTGCGCGTGGGCACCAACGCCGCGGGCAACGCGGAGTTCCAGATCGATCTGCGCGGGGACGTGCTCAACGGCCTCTCCATCAAGGTGAGCGCGAAGAACGGGAAGATCTCCGCCGTCTTCAGTGGCAGCGACCGCGATACGCTGAAGCTCCTCGAGGAGAACAGCGAGGGCCTGCGCAGCGCCCTGGGAGGTCGGGGGCTGTCGCTTGAGCAGTTGAGGTTCGAGGCGAAGACATGAGCCTGGAGCCGGACGACGAACCCGGAATCTACGAGCGAACCATGTTGGTCGACACCCGGAAGCTGGGGCCCCCCTCGAAGCCCGTCTCGGCACCGGCGGCGCCCGTCGTGCCATGGCGTCCCTTCGTCTTCACGCACCTGGAGAAGGTGTCGCGCGCGCAGGGCCTGCTGGCCGAACGCCTGCGCTGGCTGACGCCGAACCCGGGCACGCTGGAGACCGTCTGCGCGCGCCTCAAGGCGCTCTTCGACGTGGACGTGCGCCTGACGGTGGAGTCCGCCCAGGCGCGCCCCATGACGGAGCTGCGCCGCTTCCTGGGCGACCCGTCCTTCCTGGCGGTGCTCGCGCCCGGCTCGCTGAAGGGCCGGGTGGTGCTGGAGATCGAACTGTCGCTGGCGCACTCGGCGGTGGACCTGCTCCTGGGCGGCGCCGGTGAGACGGTGGGCCTGCGGCCGCTGACGGACATCGAGGAGGGCGTGATGGGCTACGTCGTCCTGGAGGCCCTCAAGGAGCTGGTGCCCGGGCTTCAGGCGGGCGTTCCCCGGCCGCGGCTGGACGGCGTGGCGCGCGGCGTGGACGAAGTCTCCGCGCGCCTGGGCGAGGATGGCCCCATGCTGGCGGTGCACCTGAACGCGCTGCTGGGCACGCACCGCGGCATCGTGCGGCTGGTGGTGCCGTCGGCGGTGCTGGAGGCGGCCGAACCCGAGGTGGAGAGCGCCCAGCGGCGCGAGCGGCGGCGCGCGGACATGAAGGCGCACGGGCGCCGGCTGTCCTCGCTGCGCGACTGGCTGCGCGCGGAGATTGGCGTGGCGGAGCTGTCCGCGCAGGACCTGGCGTCGCTGCGCATCAAGGACGTGCTGCTGCTGGACGCCCTGTCGGCGCGGCCGGACAAAGGCGAGCCCGGCACGGCGCAGCTGCGGCTGGGGCTGGGTCGCACCGGCCACCTCGCGGCGGACGTGTACCTGGAGAACGGCCGCTACCGTGCGCGCATCACGGACGTCGTCCCCGGGGAGACCGGCCACTCGCAGGGTGGGGAGTCCGGGGGCGGCGCGGAGGAGAACGAGGAATTCACCAACCCGGAGCTGGACGTTCCTCCGGAACTGGAAGGGGCGGCCTTGGACGACGCGAACAACCGGGATGGAAGCGACCTGCTCAGTGACCTGCCCCTGCAGGTGGCGGTGGAGCTGGCGCGCGTGCCCATCACGGCGGAGCAGGTGGTGGGGTTGCGCACAGGTCAGGTCATCGAGCTGCGGCGCGGGCCGGGCGAACCCGTGGACCTGTCGGTCAACGGCAAGGTGGTGGCCCGGGGCGAGCTCGTCGAAGTGGAAGGCCAGCTCGGCGTGCGCATCATCAACCTGGGATGAGCCTTCCCGCCCCATGCGTCAGGGCAGGCGGGCAGGGGACCCTGCCCGCGCCGGGGCCCGTGGCGGTCCCGACCCGGGTGCACTAGGCTCGCGCTCATCCATGGCAGTCCTCCGTCTCTCCTCCTCGCGCAGGTTGCTCGGCGCCGTGTTGCTCTTCGTGTCGCCCGCCGTCCTGGCGCAGGCGCCCGTGGCGCCGCAAGCGACCCCCGCCCCCGCGGCGCCTCCGGCGAAGGCCGAAGCCGTCGCTCCTCCCGCTCCGGTCCCGGACGCGCCGGCGGCCTCCGCCACGCCCGCTGCCGCACCCGTGCCCACGCCGGAGCCCGACGCCGCGAAGGCGGCGCGGGCCACGCGCCACGCGGACGAGCTGGACCGCGAGCTGGGCGTCGCCGCCCCCGAGGAGTCCGAGGCGCAGGAGAGCCTGGGCTGGGTGGTGGTGCGCACGGTGGCGCTCCTGGGCGCGGTGCTCGCGTCCATCTACCTGACGCTCAACGTGGGCCTGCGCAGGCTGATGGGGCTGCAGGGCGTGCCCGTGGGCAAGGCGTCCGTCGTTTCGGTGATGGAGCGCATCCCGTTGGATCAACGGCGCACGCTCTTCGTCCTGAAGGCCGCGGACGAGTACCTGCTGGTGGGCGGCGGCGAGGGTGGCGTGCAACTTGTGTCGAAGCTGGACCGCGACGCCGTGGAGCGCATCCGCGCTGCGCGGCCTCCGGCGGCGTCGGTGTCCCTGAGTCCTTTCCTCCAGAAGCTCCTCTCCCGCCGGAGCGGTGGCCCCACGCCGCCGCCGGGCGTCTGAAGGCCGTCCCGTGAACCGTTCGTCTCCCGCCCGCCCGCTCCTGTTCCGCGCTCCGCCCTGGCTCTTCGCGGCCATTGTGTCGCTGCACCCGTTCCTTGCCTCCGCGGCGAAGAAGGGAGGGGACTCGGTGCCAGACTCCGTGGTGAAGGAGGCGGTGAGCTCCGACTCGTTCACCTCCCGCCCCCTCATCCTCATCCTCGCGCTGGCGGCCATGTCGCTGGTCCCGTTCGCGCTGATGATGGTGACGAGCTTCGTGAAGATCTCCGTGGTGCTCTCCATCGTCCGCTCGGCGCTGGGCACCCAGCAGATCCCCCCCACCCAGGTCATCACCGGCCTGGCCATCATCCTCACCGTCTACATCATGGCGCCCATCGGCCAGGAGATGTACCGGGCGGGCGGGGTGGACATCTGGTCGCGGGGAACGGCGGTGTTCTCCTCGGAGACGGTGGGCACGCTGCTGGGGGCCGCGGACAAGTCCAAGGAGCCCTTGCGTGAGTTCCTGATGAAGAAGGTCACCAACAAGGACCGCACGCTCTTCTACAGCCTGGCGAAGAAGATGCGGAAGGAAGAGGACCGCAAGGACATCACGCCCAACGACTTCATGATCATCGTCCCGGCGTTCGTCGTGTCCGAGCTCAAGGAGGCCTTCCAGATCGGCTTCCTGCTCTTCGTGCCGTTCATCGTCATCGACATGGTGGTCGCCAACATCCTCCTGGCGCTGGGCATGCACATGCTGTCGCCCACGACCATCTCCATGCCCTTCAAGCTGCTCCTCTTCGTGCTCGTGGACGGCTGGTACCTCATCGCCAAGGGCCTGGTCATCGGCTACCTGTAAGGAGCGCCGCACTCCTATGAATCAGCTCACGTTCATCACCCAGGAGGCGTTGTTCCTGGTGCTCGTCGTCTCCGCGCCGCCGGTGCTCATGAGCCTCCTGGTGGGCTTCCTCATCTCGCTGTTCCAGGCCACCACGCAGATTCAGGAGCAGACGCTCACGTTCGCGCCCAAGGTCGTCCTCGTCTTCGGCGTGCTGGCCATGACGGGGCCGTGGATTGGCGGGCAGCTCTTGCGCTTCACCTTCCACGTCTTCGACCGCTTCCCGGCGCTCATCGGCAGATGAACATCGGCGAAGTCATGGCCGAGGTGAGCGCTCGGTACAACCTGTCGCTCATGATCTTCACCGTGGCGCTCATCATGTGCCGCGTGATGCCCCTGCTCATCTTCAGCCCGTTCCTGGGCGGTGAAGTGGTGCCGGCGGAGATGAAGCTGGGCCTGGGCCTGCTCATCGCCATCGTGCTGTTCCCGTCCGTGAGCGACCGGATGGAGAACATCCCCATCAGCGCGCTCCCGTACATCGCGCTCCTGTGCAAGGAGATCTTCATCGGGCTGTGCCTGTCGTACATCGTCAACATCGTGTTCGACGCGGCCCGCGTGGCCGGCACGCTGGTGGACACGATGTCGGGCAACAACAACGCCCAGCTCTTCGTGCCACAGCTGGGCACGCAGGTGTCGCTCTTCTCCAACCTCAAGGTGCAGCTGGCCGTGGTGCTGTTCCTGTCGCTGGACGGGCACCACATCATCATCAAGGCGCTCGCGGACAGCCTCCAGATTGTCCCCCTGGAGGGCTTCCCGCACTTCAGCCGGGGCGTGTGGCCCTTCTTCGACCTGATGATCCGCGCCTTCGCGGACCTCTTGAAGGTGAGCCTGGCGCTGGCCGGTCCCGGCATGGTGGCCGCGTTCGTCACCGACCTGTCCCTGGGCGCCATCAACCGCGTCGCGCCGCAGATCCAGATCTTCTTCATCTCCATGTCCCTCAAGCCGCTGGTGAGCGTGTTGATCATGTTCATCGCCATGCACGTGATCATCGGGCGCATGCAGCTGGAGCTGGCCAACATGCTCCGCATGGTCCAGCACGCCATCCGCCTGCTGGCCTAAGGCGCCCCGGGGTTCCTCCATGTCGGAAGAGAGTGGCGACAAAACAGAGGAGCCGTCGCAGAAGAAGCTCGACGACTCCCGCAAGAAGGGCCAGGTCTGGAAGAGCAAGGACCTGACGGCCGTGGCCGTGCTCGCCGCGGGCATGGGCATCGCGCGCGCCACGTGGGAGACGGTGGAACAGGAGATCTCCACGCTCTTCCGATTCAGCTTCGAACACATCGCCCACTCGGACGACCTAGGGCTCGCGACGACGCAGCTGCTCTACATGGGACTGAAGACGCTGCTGCTGCTCACGGTGCCGGTGGCGGGCGGCGCGGCGGTGCTGGGCGGGCTGTTCGACTTCCTGCAGGTGGGGTCGCTCTTCACCATCGACCCGCTGATTCCCAAGCTGGACAAGCTCAACCCGCTGGCTGGCTTGAAGAACATGTTCACGAAGAAGGCCTTCGTGGAGCTGCTCAAGAACCTCATCAAGATTTCCGTGGCCGCCTACATCGTCTACGGCGTGGTGCGCGACTCCATGCCCCTGGTCATCGAGACCGTGCGGCAGGACACGCACGGCATCATGACCATCCTGGGGGAGATCATCTACCGGGTGAGCGTCCGCATCCTGATGCTCTTCGTCATCTTCGGCATCTTCGACGTGTGGTGGCAGCGCAAGTCGTACATGAAGGACATGATGATGACGAAGGACGAGGTCAAGAAGGAGTACAAGCAGAGCGAAGGCGACCCGCACCACAAGGCCAAGCGCAAGGAGCTCCACCAGGAGATCATGGAGGGGGCCCAGATGGAGTCGGTGAAGGACGCGAGCGTCATCGTCACCAACCCGGACCACGTCGCGGTGGCGCTCATCTACGACCAGGGCAAGGACGGGGCGCCCCGGGTGCTCATCAAGGGGATGGACGCCAAGGCGGAGCGCATCAAGGCGCTGGCGCGTGAGTCGGATGTGCCGCTCTTGCGCAACGTGCCGCTCGCCCATGCGCTGCTGCGCGTGGAGGTGGGCCAGGAAGTACCCGAGGAGCTCTACGACGCGGTCGCCGAGGTCCTGAACTTCGTCTACGGGTTGAAGCAGAACGCGGCGCCGGCGGCGCGCGCCTGAAGGAGGGTGCCATGGCCAGTGACGAAGAGGCGGACATCGCCATCGCCATCAAGTACGACAAGAATGCGGATGGCGCCCCGCGCGTGGTGGCCAAGGGCATGCGGCTCAAGGCGGAGAAGATCAAGGAGATCGCCAAGCAGTACGGCATCCCCGTGATGCGCAACGTGTCCTTGGCGCACGCCCTGTACCGGGTGGACGTGGGCCAGGAAGTCCCGGAGGAGCTCTACGACGCGGTCGCGGAGGTGTTGAACTTCATCTACACCCTCCAGCGGGAGCAGGCGGCCGGACGCTGAAGGGGGCTGGACGCGGCCCCCTCACCTGGGTTGAAGTCGGGCCACCATGGCCAGAATCAACAATCCGCCCCCCAGTACAGCCCTTTGGCCCTGGGGTGGTCCCCGCAGTGTCCGCGAGCGGCTGGTGGACCCCGCGCAGCTCGAGCGGGCGAAGAAGGCGCGCAAGGCGGGCAACCCGAAGAACCCGGCGCTCGCGTCCGCGGCGCTGCTGGACTTCATCGGCCCGGCGCACTCGTCGGAGGAATTGCGGCTGCCCCTGCCGCCGCACCCGGGCGGGCATGACGCGGACCTGGAGGGCTTCAGCGACCGGCCCCACCTGGCCAGCGTCGCCGGCCGCGGGGACGACGGGCAGCGCATGATGCTGGAGCGGGGACTTGCCCGCGTGAACGCGCCGCCGGAGCGCCTGGAGCGCCTCAAGGCCCTCCTGCAGCGCGAGTCCGCGATGCTGGGCCTGGTGGATCAGGTGAGCGCGGAGTCCCAGGAGATCATCCGCCGCATGTGGGAAGAGCAGAAGGACGAGGGCTACTGACCCATGGCGTCGCTGGACCCCGAGGACCCGCAGGACGAGGCGAAGCTCACCGCGCTCCTGCAGCGCTGGGCGGAAGGCAAGGCCACGCTCCGCGAGGTGCGCGGCTACTCGAACGACGAGCTGTACGCCATCGCCAAGACGGCCTACTTCTTCTTCTACCAGGGCCGCATCGCCGAGGCGCGCACGCTCTTCCAGGGCCTCTACGCGGTGAACCCCACGGACGTGTACTTCGCCAAGGCGCTCGGCGTGGTGGAGATGGCGGCCGGCAACGGCCAGGGCGCGCTCGCGGCCTTCGACGTCGCGGCGAAGCTCGCGCCGCAGGATCCGTCCGTCTACGTGGGGCGCGCGGAGGTGAAGCTGGCCATGGGCCAGAAGCCCCAGGCGCTGGAGGACCTGCGCCGCGCCGCGGCGATGTCGCCCGTGGATGATCCGGTGGTGCGCAAGGCCGGCGCCATGGTCAGCGCGCTGACGCGGCGCTGAGCCCCTGCCGCGAAGCCCTGGGGGGATTCCAGGGTTGGAGGAGCTTCAGGAGTTTTAAGCCACCCTGGATGTTCTGCTAGGGTGCGCGTGTCAACCATCCCTCTTCACCCGAGGACAGTGCCATGTCGAATCCGAATCCTGATCCGCGAGTCCCCGCTGAGATGCCGCCGGCTGCGTCGGAAGAGCTGACGAAGCAGCGCGAGTCCATCATCGTCGGGCTGGACGCCGCCGCGAAGGGTGCGACCGGGACCCTCCAGCAGGTGCTGCGCAAGATGTCCGAGCTGCTCGTCAACACCAAGGACGGCGCTCAGATGAACATGCAGCTCTACCAGGACGTGAAGGACGCCTTCAACCGGCACCTGGGGGAGGCGGGCAAGAACCCGCAGCTGGCCTCCATGCCGCCGGTCCTCATCGAGTCGGTGGAGTGGATGCAGACCTACCTGACCGAGCGCGGTGTCGCGCCCAAGGCCGCCGCGGCTCCCGCTGCCGCCGCGACGCCCCCCGCCGCGGCCAAGCCCGCCTCCTCGACGGGCCCCAAGGACGCCTTCGAGAGCAGCTCCGCGGCGAAGAAGCGCGCCATGGTCACGGGTGACGT
>NZ_RAWB01000316.1 GCF_003612055.1 Corallococcus llansteffanensis | reverse complement strand
GGGCCGGGATGGGCAAACCTCTTCCACCGGATGGAAGCGATCAGCAGAAAGCACAGGGGAGAACACCGGGGTAGGACCGGAATTTTTCCCGATTGCCCCCATGTGCGCCTGATGTGGCACGCCGTAACCCACCGAAGTCCAAGGGTTTTCCCTCTCCCTCAAGGCTGGCACACGCGCTGCTAAGAGCCACCGCCAGAAGCGTGCTGATCGGCCCGCAGGGCCGGTGGACAAGCAGCACTCGTCAGACATCAGTCGAACGAAGGAGAGCGGAAGATGGGAATGCGGCGCACGGGGTTCTGGACGGTGATGGGGATGCTCCTCCTGTCGGGTTGTGCTCACCAGCAGACGCTGAAGGTCGACAACGCGGATCAGCCGTACCGGATTGGCCGCGAGGACGTGCTGGACGTCAGCGTGTGGCGTGACGCGGAGCTGTCGCGCACGGTGCCGGTGCGGCCCGACGGCTTCATCTCCGTGCCGATGATCGGAGAGATCCAGGCCGCGGGCAAGACGCCCACGGAGCTGGCGGAGGCGCTCAAGACGGGCCTGCAGCCGTACGTGCAGGAGCCCCGCGTGACGGTCATCGTCCGCGAGGTCAACAGCACCCGCGTGTTCGTGACGGGGGAAGTGGCCCACCCGGGCGCCTACCCGCTGCGCGGCCGCGTGTCGCTGCTCCAGGCCATCGCGCTGGCGGGCGGCTTCACGGACTTCGCCAACTCCGACGGCATCGTCGTCATCCGCACGGACGGCAAGGGCGGGCAGATCCCGGTGCGCTACAGCGACCTGGTCTCCCCCGAGGGTGAGAGCGTCATCCTGCGTCCCGGTGACACCGTCGTCGTTCCGTGAAGCGACGCGAGCACGGCGACAACGACAGACAGCGAAACAGCGACATGAAAACGGGCGTGGGCGTGGGTATGGACGGGAGGGCGACGGTGAGGGGCAACTGGAAGCGGGCAGTGATCGCGGGCTGTCTCATCGCCGCGCCGGCGGCTCAGGCCGCCACCATCCTGGAGCCGCGCCTGCGCCTCACGGCGGAAGAGCGCTTCGACAACGACCTGCGCCTGGGGGCGAACGCCGCCGGCGGGCAGTTCATGACGAAGCTGTCTCCCCGGCTGGGCCTGGACGTGAAGAACGAGCAGCTCACGCTGGACACGTTCTACGCCACGGACCTGCTCGCTCGTCACGGCTCCGGGAAGACGACGTTGGATCACCGCGGCGGGTTCGGCCTCCGCGACGTGCTGTCGCGGCGGCTGCGCCTGGACGCGAGCGCCAAGGTGTTCCGCGTCACCGACCCCACGTCGCTGCCGCGTGACGGCCTGGCGCGCTCCACCTCGCCCACCTTCTATCTGACGACGAAGGTGGGGCTGACGGGGCGCGTGACGGAGCGCATGGATGTGCGCGGCAGCTACAACTTCGAAGCGACGCGCATCATCGAGCCGGGACGGGAGGCGGGCTATGCCCACACCCCGTCGGTGGAGCTCTGGTACCGCTCCACGCGCCGGCTCTCGCTGGGGGCGGAGTACCGCTACCAGGGGTTCCTGTACGCAGGGGACTACAGCCAGGCGCACGGCGCTTCCGCGGCCCTGCGCTACCGGCTGTCGCGGCCCACCACGCTCACCCTCAAGGGCGGGCCGGTGCGCTACCTGCCGTCGGAGGAGTCGCGCGGTGGATGGATGCCTCGGGTGTCGCTGGAGCTGGCGCGCGAGGGAGAGCGGTCGGATGTGGCCTTCGCCATCGGACACGACCTGGTGGGTGCCAGCGGGTTCTCCGGGGCGGTCTGGGCGGATTACGCGTCATTGATTGCGGCGCACCGGTTCACGGCGAAGTTGTCTGCCTTCGGGGTGGCCAGCTTCTTCCGGAACGGGAGGGCGCCGGGTGAGAACTACACGGAGTGGCGGAACACCACGAACGTGTCGCAGGGCTATGCAGTGGGCGGCGGCGTCGAGTACCGGCTGAGCCGGAAGCTCGCGCTGCAAGGGGCGGTGGACCGCATCGCGCAAGTGGGCGCGGCGGACACCGCGGCGGCGGGGGACCTGACACGCAATGTGTTTGCCCTCCGTCTGGTCATGACACCTTGGTAGGGAGCAATCGAGTGCGAGGCATGTCGGAGGAGCGGATCATGGAGCGTGGGATGACGGCGGACCAGATGCTTTCGGCGCTGTGGCGTCGCAAGGCCCTGGTGGGGGCGATCGCTGCAGCAATCTTCGTGGTGGGCGCAGCCATCGTGATGACGCGGCCAAGCATCTACGAGGCTTCCGTGGTGGTGCGCGTGGAACCGCAGCGCCCCGGTGAGGAGATGGTCCAGCGCACGGTGAGCGAGCTCATCGAACAGCGGCTGGTCACGGTGCGCCAGGAGCTGCTGGCGCGGCCGGTGCTCCAGAAGGCCATTGAGGAGATGAACCTCTACCCGGAGCTCGTCTCCGAGAAGGGCATCGAGGCGGCGGTGGAGCAGATGCGCAAGGACCTCACGGTGCGCGTCGAGGGTGAGACGGCGTTCGAACTGACCTACTCGGGTCGCGACCCGCAGGTGGTGGCGCAGGTGACCAACCGCCTGCCGGCCATCTTCTCCGAGGAGACGCTGAAGATCCGCCAGGCGCAGGCGGCCCGCGCCACCAACCTCTTCACGGAGGAGATGGTGAACATGGGCAAGGCCGTGTCCACGTGGGAGGCCAACATCTCCCGCTTCAAGGTGGACCACCTGGGCGAGCTGCCCGAGCAGATGGAGATGAACATGCGCGGCCTGGAGCGCATCAGCGCCCAACTGCAGACCAAGTCCGAGGAGCTGCGCTCCGCTGAAGCGCGCCGCTCCGACCTGGCCCGGGCCCGCAATGCCGCGGACAGCGAGGCAGGCCGGCTGGAGGCCGCGGAGAGCGGGCTGAACCGCACGCTCACCCAGGCCAAGACGCAGTGGACCGAGGACCACCCGGAGGTGAAGCGGATGGAGCGCGAGCTGGGCAACGTCTCCGAGCAGCGCAAGGACGCCGAGGGCCGCATGTTCGCCGAGCGCAACGAGCGCACCCGCGTCACCACCCTCATCGCCACCATCCAGAAGGACATCGTGGACCTGCAGAAGCAGGCCGAGGCCTACCAGGCGCGGCTGAACAACACGCCCCGCTGGGCCCACGAGCTGGCGGTGATGAACCGGGACTATGAAATCGCCCGCACCAAGTACCAGAGCGTCGTGAGCCGCAAGGTGGAGGCGGAGATCGCCCAGGAGCTGGAGGCCAAGAGTGCCCAGAGCCTGTTCAACGTCATCTCGCCCGCCGGGGTGCCTTCCGCCCCGGCCCGCCCGGACCGCATGAGCGGCCTGCTCATCGCCGCCCTGGTGGCCCTGGCCCTGGGTGTCCTCACCGGCACCGTGCTCGAGATGCGCGACGACAGCCTGCGCGACGGCTCCGAGGTCCGCGAGCGCATCACGCTGCCTGTCCTGGCGGTGGTCCCGAACATGCAAGGGAAGACAGAGAAGCGGGTGTTGATGCCCATGGCCGGGAGCAAGAACAGCGTCTCCTCGTCCACTTCGCTGAATTAATTGCCGACCCCCTACGGAAAAGATTGGAGCACTGAGATGGATTCGACGATGGAGCGGGCCGGGAACTTCCTCCCGCGTGTGGATGAGAGTGCGGCTTCCTCGAACGCGGTAGACCGGCGGGTGGTGACGTTGACGGCCCCGGCCTCCGCGGCCGCCGAGCAGTACCGGACCCTGTACTACCGGCTGGAGCGGATGCGCGAGCAGCGCCCGATGAAGGTGGTGGCGCTCACCTCGGCCATGCCCGGCGAGGGCAAGACGGTGACGAGCGTGAACCTGGCGCTCGCCGCCGCCCGGGCGAACCCGGAGCGCCGCATCCTGCTGGTGGACGCGGACCTGCGCCGGGGGCAGGTGGCCCCCACGCTGGGCATGCGCAACAAGCAGGGCCTGTCGGAGCTGCTGGCCGGTGAGTGCGATGTGCGCGACGTGGTGCGCCGCTTCAACTCCACGCGCCTGGCCGTCATCCCCGCCGGCGCCACGCCGGAGGAGAGCACCCAGGTGCTGGCGAGCGCCCGGATGAAGCAGTTCCTCAAGGCGGTGCGCGAGGGCTTCGACGAGGTGTACGTGGACCTGCCGCCCACGCTGCCGTTCGCGGACGCGGCCATCCTCGGCCACCAGATGGACGGCGTGCTGATGGTCATCCGCGCCAACGTCACCCCCTCCAAGGTGGTGAACCAGGCGGTGGAGCAGCTCGCGGGCGCGGCCCTCGTCGGGTGCGTGCTCAACGGAGCCGAAGTGAACGCGACCCCGTACCTGAAGAACTACGTGAAGAAGTAGCAGCGCGAACCTTGGAGTGAGTGCGGTCTTGTGGGCCCTTCCCGTCCCCTCCGCCGAAAGGCGGAGGGGCGGGGGCCTGGAGCGGCGGCGGGTTGGGGTTGGAGGAGTCACGTGCTTCGCGTTTTTCATCACTACTTTTCAGCCAAGAAGTTGACGTTCTTCCTCGCCGAGAGCTCGGCGATCGCGCTGGCCTGTGTCGCGGGTGCCGCGGCCTGCGCGGCCCTCTTCGCGCCTCCGGGCACCTGGCCGCCGCTCGCCACGCTGTGGCCGACGCTGGTGGGGCTGGGCCTGGCCTTCGTCGTCACCTTCCAGTTCACGCTGTACCTGTTGGACCTGTACGACCTGCGCGTCGCCGCCGAGGACCGCACCCGCGGCTACCGCTTCCTCAAGGCCGCGGGCGTCACCGCGATGGTGGCGGGTGGGGTGATGCTGATCCTTCCGCTGGCCCTCCCGGTGACGCTGCCTCCCGGGACGCTGCTGGGTGGCGCGATGGGCGCCCTGGCCGGCACGCTGGCAGTGCGGGTCTCCATCCGCGCCCTGGTGGGCGAGCCCGACGCGGTCCTCATCATCGGTGATGGCCGCAAGGCCCGCGCGGTGGCGAGCGCCATCGAGGCTGGTGGCGAGGGTTCCTTCCGCGTGGTGGCCCTGGTGGACCCGCGTCAGGTGGAGGAGCCGCTGGACGCGATGGCGGCCCGGCTCAACGCCTCCTACGTGGTGCAGGCCGCGGATGACATGCGCGGCGCCAACTGGGTGGAGTCGCTCCTGCGCTGCCGGCTGGACGGGCGGCGGGTGTACGAAGCGGCGGGCTTCTGCGAGCGCGTGCTGCGCCGCATCCCGGTGCAGTTCCTCCGGGCGAGCGACTTCGCCTTCGCGGATGAGATGACGGTGTCGCCGCTGCGCCGGGCGCTCAAGCGCGTGTTCGACCTGGCGGTGGCGTCGCTCCTGCTGCTCTTGGCCTCGCCCTTCCTGGTGCTGGTGTCGCTGGCCATCAAGCTGGACTCCAAGGGCCCTGTGTTCTACCGGCAGGACCGCGTGGGGCTGGGGGGCCGGGCGTACCCCTTGTGGAAGTTCCGCAGCATGCGCACCGATGCGGAGAAGAACGGCGCGGTGTGGGCGCGCTCCAACGACGACCGCGTCACGCGGGTGGGCAAGTTCATCCGCCGCACGCGCATCGACGAGATTCCCCAGGTGTTCAACGTGCTGCTGGGCCACATGAGCTTCGTGGGGCCCCGCCCCGAGCGCCCGGTGTTCACCGAGCAGCTCAAGCAGCAGATTCCGTTCTACGGCGTGCGTGAGGCGGTGAAGCCGGGCATCACGGGCTGGGCGCAGATCCGCTACCCCTACGGAGCGTCGGTGGAGGACGCGCGCAACAAGCTGGAGTTCGACCTCTACTACGTGAAGAACGGGTCGCTGTTCCTGGACGTCGGCATTATCTTCCACACCGTGCGCCACGTGTTGTTGGGGCGGGGTGCCCGGTAGTCGGTTGCGGTTGTCATTGATGGGATTGAAGCAACGGTCCGCGGCCTCTGGTTGTCGGGGGAGGCCGGGACTTTCAAGGGTGGGCCATGGATTGGGATGGGCGAGGGGGTCGGAACATGGTGGGCATGGATGTGGATGCGCCGTTCGCGGAGTCGTGGAACCAGGACGACGCGCGCAAGCAGCAGAACACCGAACGCAACGAGCTGCTGCAGGCCCCGAAGAACCGCCCGACGCGCATCGTCGCCATGGGCGGCGGCACGGGCCTTCCCATGGTGCTGCGCGGGCTGGCCCGCCGCGCGACGCCCAAGGCCGGCCAGCCGGGCGTGGACATCACCGCGGTCGTGGCGATGAGCGACGACGGCGGCAGCTCCGGCCGCCTGCGCCGCCTGCACGGCGCGCTGCCCCCCGGTGACATCCGCAACTGCCTGGTGGCGCTCGCGGGTGGCAAGAGCGCCCTGAAGGACGTGTTCCAGTACCGCTTCGGTGGCGCGAAGGGCCTGGCCGGCCACGCGGTGGGCAACCTGCTCATCGCCGCGCTCGCGGAGCTGAAGGGTGACTTCCTGGAGGCGGTGCGCCTGTCCGGGGAGCTCCTGGGCGCGCAGGGCCAGGTGCTGCCCAGCACGCTCGCGTCGGTGCAGTTGGTGGCGCAGATGCATGACGACACGGAGGTGGTGGGCGAGCGCAACATCTGCCGCGCCCACGGCCGCGTGCGCCGCGTGTCCCTGAGCCCCCGCTCGCCGCCCCCGGTGGACGGCCTGCTGGAGGCCATCTACTCGGCGGACCTGATCGCCATCGGGCCGGGCTCGCTGTACTCGAGCGTGCTGCCGAACCTGCTCGTGGACGGCGTGGCCCAGGCGCTCAAGGAGACGCGCGCGCTGAAGGTCATGGTCGCCAACCTGATGACCCAGCCGGGTGAGACGGACGGCATGAACTGCCTGGACCACGTGCAGGCCGTCATCGAGCACGTGGGGCCGGTGCTGGACGCGGTGCTCGTCAATGGCCGGCAGCCCACCGAGGAGTCCATCCAGCGCTATGCGCGCAAGGGCTCCTTCCTGGTGACGGCGGAGACGCGGGAGCTGCTGTCGTCGGGCGTCATCCCGGTCCAGGCGGACCTGCTCAAGGATGGGTCCAAGATCCGACACGACAGCCGCAAGGTCGCCGCCTGCCTGCTGAAGATGGCCCGCAGCGGCTTGTAGCCGGCCCTGCCCGTCACCACCTTGGTGCCCGCGAATATGGAAGCCAGAAACCTCCGTGCCGACCCGCACGTCGTGGAAGTCAACGACCGGGCGGCCTTCATGTCCCTGGAAGCCGAGTGGAACGCGCTCGTGGAGGCCACCTCCAACGAGCTGTTCTACCGGCATGAGTTCCTGCGCCTGTGGCTGGACAACTTCGCCGCGACCTCGCGCATGCGGGTGCTGCTGCTGAGGGGCCCGGACGGCGCGCTGAGCGCCGCGCTGCCGCTGGTGGAGGAGCGCACGTCGATGTACGGCGTGCCCGTGCGGCAGCTCACCTCCGCCGCCAACGCGCACTCCTGCCGCTTCGACATGGTGGCGAAGGACCCCGAACTCGCGGCGGACGCGTTCCTCGCGCACCTGAAGCGCACGGGTGGCTGGGACGTGCTGCGGCTGACGGACGTGCCGGACGGCGGGGCGGGCTTCCACCTGATGGCGGAGGCGAAGCGCCTCCAGATGCCGGTGGGCGAGTGGGAGTCCTTGCAGTCGCCCTACGTGCCGCTGCCCTCGAAGAAGGACGCGTACTTCGCGTCGCTGCCGTCCAAGTTCAAGGCCAACTGCCGCCGCCGCCGCCGCAAGCTGGAGGAGAAGGGGAAGGTCACCTTCGAGCGCGTGTCCGGCGGGCTGGACCTGGAGGGCTCGCTGGAGGAGGGGCTGCTGCTGGAGCAGAGCGGCTGGAAGGGCCAGCGCGGCACGGCGATGGCGCAGGACGGGAAGACGCGGGGCTTCTACACGGAGCTGGCGCGGGACTCGGCCTACCGCGGGCGCCTGGCGCTGTACTACCTGCGGCTGGACGGGCGGGCGGTGGCGTTCCAGTACGGCCTGGAATACGGCAAGCGCTACTTCCTCTTGAAGCCCGGCTACGACGAGAGCCTCAAGGAGTGCAGCCCCGGACAGCTCCTGATGGAGGAGGTGCTGGGGGACTGCCTGGACCGGGGGCTGACGGAGTTCGATTTCCTGGGGCCGGACATGGTGTGGAAGCGCGACTGGACGGACCGCGTCCGCAAGCACACCTGGCTCTACGTGTTCAATGACACCGCCTTTGGTCGCGCCCTGTGCGCGGCGAAGTTCCGGTGGTTGCCGGCGGCGAAAGAGGTGGTGGCGCGATGGAAGCGGTGAAGACGTCCGACAAGCTGTTCGTCCCCTCCCTGCCCACGCTGTGGCCGGGAATGCTGCTGTCCGGCGCGCGTCCCGGTTCGCTGCCGCCGTTCTCGTCGCCCAACGCGCGCTACTTCTACTTCGCGCGCAACGCCGTCTGGCTGACGATGAAGATGCTGCGCCTGGATGGCGGCGAGGTGCTGATGCCCGCCTACCACCACGGCGTGGAGGTGGAGGCGGTGGTGGACGCGGGCGCGACGCCGCGCTTCTACCGCGTGGGCGCCCGTTGGGACGTGGACGTGGCGGACGTGGCGAAGCGCATCGGGCCGAAGACGAAGGCGCTCTACCTCATCCACTACGCGGGCTTCCCGGGGCCGGTGGACGCCATGCGCAAGCTGGCGGACGAGCACGGCCTCCCGCTCATCGAGGACTGCGCGCTGTCGCTCCTGTCGTCGGACGGCGCGACGCCGCTGGGCACCACGGGTGACGTGGGCATCTTCTGTCTCTACAAGACGCTGCCGGTGCCCAATGGGGGCGCGCTGGTCGTCAACGGCCCGCGGCAGTACAGCCTGCCGGAGCCTCCGGCGCCGCCCCTGGCGTCCACCTTCAGCCACACCGTGTCCGCGCTTCTGCAGAACCTGGAACTGCGGGGCGGGGCGACGGGCCGGGCCCTGCGCGGCCTGGTGCGTTCGGTGGGCCACGGCACGGTGAAGGCCGCGAGCATCGAGCGGGTGGCCACGGGCACGCAGCACTTCGACCGGCGGCACGTGGACCTGGGCATGAGCCCGCTGACGAAGCGGATTGCCCTGGCGCAGGACCTGGAGGGCATCGTCGAGGCGCGCAGGCGCAACTACTTCTTCCTGCTGGGAAGGCTGCGCGACGTGTCGCCGCCGCTCTTCAACCAGCTGCCGGCGGGGGTGAGCCCGCTGTTCTACCCGATGGTGGTGCAGGACAAGGAAGCGCTGCTGGCGAGGCTTCGCGAGCGGGGCATCGACGCCATCGACTTCTGGAAGCGCTTCCATCCGGCGTGCGACCCGTCGGAGTTCCCGGAGGTCGCGCAGCTTCGGCGGACGATTCTTGAGATTCCCTGCCACCAGGACCTGACGCCGGAGGTGATGGCGCAGGTGGCGGACGCGGTGAGGGATGCACTGAAGGCGGAGCGCCGGCCCAGCCAGCGCACCGGGTGAGTGGGATGGGGACTGGCTTCGAGGATGCAAGGGCAGACGGGGGCCAGTGGGCAGTGCTTCGGGAAAGGCATCAGGGTGACGCGGTGATCCGCGAAGACGAGTTGAGGTCCGGTCCGCAGGTCGCGCCGCGGTTGGACGTGGCCGCGGTGGGCAGTGCTTCAGAGATGTCGGGGATGCGGGCGGAGTGGAACGCGCTGCTGGACGCGAGCACCGCGGGCCCCTTCAACGCCTGGGAGTGGCTGTACCCGTGGTGTCGGCGCATCGCGCCGGACGTGCGGCCGCTGGTGCTGACGGCGCGCGACCGGCTGGGCACGCTGGTGGGCCTGCTGCCCCTGGGGCTGGAGCACCGCTGGGTGAATGGCATGCGCGTGCGGCGCCTGGGGTTCCTGGGTGAGACGCACGTGGGCAGCGACTATCTGGACGTGGTGGCTCGCAAGGGCCGCGAGGCGGAGGTGGGCCGCGCGTTCTTCCAGGTGCTGCACGGGCTGCGCGACGAGTGGGATGTGTTGGATTTGACGGACCTGCGCGAAGGCTCGGTGACGCTGGGCGTGGCGCGTGAGGTGTTCGGCGAGGTGCGCCAGACGGAGCGCTACGTGTGCCCGTACGAGACGCTGGTGCCGGGCGAGCCGTTCGACGCGTTCCTCAAGCGCACGGGCCGCCGGGACAACTACCTGCGCCGGCGCAAGTGGCTGGAGAAGCAGGAGGGCTATCGCATCGAGCGCACGGAGGCGCCGGGTGAGCTGGCCGGGCCGATGACGGACTTCTTCCGGTTGCATGCGCTGCGCTGGTCCTCGGACGGAGGGTCGCAGGGCATCAAGGGTTCAGGGGTGGAGGCGTTCCACCGGGACGCGACGCAATTGCTGGCGGAGCGGGGCCGGCTGCGGATGTACACGATGAAGGTGGGAGGCCAGGCGGTGGCCTCGGTGTACGGCATCGTGCACGGCAGCTCGTTCGTGTACTTCCAGTCCGGGTACGACCCGGCGTGGCGCAACCGCAGCGTGGGCCTGGTGCTGGTGGGCGAGACCTTCAAGGACGCCATCGAGATGGGCCTCACGGAGTACGACTTCCTGCGCGGCACGGAGTCCTACAAGGCCGACTGGGTGACGAAGCAGCGCCAGACGGTGTCGCTGCGCGTGCATGGCGCGGGCATGGGCGGCGCGTGGTTCACCCGCTCCGAGGAGCTGGCGCGGCAGACGCGCAACGCGGTGAAGCGCGTGCTGTCGGATGAGCTGGTGGAGAAGGTCCGCCGGCTGCGTCGCCGCAAGGCGGCGGTGCACTGAGTGCGCTGGCACGTTGCAAGCTACTCCATCTTCAAGAGGGCCTTCAGCTCCTCCACGGAGCCGTTGAAGTAGCTCTGGTCCACGGTCCCCGGGATGCCCGTCACCTCCCCGCTGCCGGTGTACTGCCAGAACTGCCACTGTTTCCAACCCGTCGGGGGCTTCGGCTCGGACGTGCTCAGCGTGTACTTCGCGAGCCAGAGCATGTGATCGCGGAAGTAGGGGTGGTTGCAGAAGCTCTTCTGCCACGTCTCGTGGTTCGTATAGATGATGGGCTTGTGGCCCAGCGCCTTCTCCACTCCCTGCGAGAAGGCCCGGAGCTTGCTCGCGGCCTGCTCGCAGCTGAGGCCTGCGTACAGCGCTTTGTACTCTTCGACGTCCACCACCACGGGCAGCTCGCCGGGGTCGGGACTCACGCGCTTCGTGAAGCTCTCCACCTGCGCCTGCACGTCAATCTTCGGGTGGAAGAAGTGGTAGGCGCCGCGCGGGATGCCCGCCTTCTTCGCGCCACTCCAGTAACTCTCGAAGCGCGTGTCCTCGCTCGTTGCCTCCGTCGCTTTGATGAAGACGAACGCGGCGGAGGCCTTGTTGACGGACTCCCATTTCACGGACGGCTGGTAGTGGGAGATGTCGATGCCCTGCAACCGGGTCTTGCCCGGAGCCTCGGCGAGGGCCGGCTTCACGGTGGCCCTGGCCGTGCCCGTCACGCCCACCTGAACGATGGCCGGCGAGGACGTGGGTTCAGGCGCGTCAGCGGGAGCCGGAGCCGGGGAGGGCGCGGAAGCCGCCACCGCCGGGCTGGCCAACGCCGCCGCCGCTGGGGCCGCTGGCGCGGTCAGCGTGGTGCCAGGGGTCGCACAGGCCAGGGACAGCACCACGGAGCCCAACACGGCCGAAGGCCTCATCCCATGAATCCAGGGTGACATCGCCACACCATCCTTTTGAATCATCAGTAGACGACGAAGTTGAGGGTCAGGTTGGGACGCACCCGCGTCTTGCCGCCCACTGGCAGGTGGACGCCACCGCCCAGCATCAAGCCCAGCTCCCGCC
>NZ_RAWB01000315.1 GCF_003612055.1 Corallococcus llansteffanensis | reverse complement strand
GCCGCGAGGAGACGGGCTTTCGTGGTGGGGCTGGGGCGCTTGAGGTGGGAAGCTCGGCGACCGGAGTTTTCAAGACCCGCACCCGGTTGTTGGCTGGGTGCTGAACGGGCTGGCCCGGGTGGATACCAGGCGACCCTTCGGAAGTGATTGGACGGAACGACGCGTGGAAGAACTGCTCACCAGCCTGCTTGGTAACTCCCAGGGTCTCATTGCCTACGCGACGGTGTTCGCCATCCTGGTGGCGTGCGGCCTGGGTGTCCCGCTGCCCGAGGACATCTCGCTCATCCTCGGTGGGTTCCTGGCGCACAAGGGTGCCGCCAGCCTGCCGGTGATGATGGTGGTGGGCTTCCTCGGCATCCTGGTCGGCGACAGCCTCATCTACCTGGCGGGCCGCCGGCTGGGGTCTCGGCTGGGGCGCAACCCGGATGCGAAGGGCGGAGGCTTCTTCGCGAAGATCGTCACGCCGGCGAAGCGCGCGAAGGTGGAGTCGCTCTTCGTCGCGCACGGCCAGAAGATCGTGATGATCGCCCGCTTCATGCCGGGCGTGCGCGCGGTGACGTACTTCACCGCGGGCTCCGTGCACATGGCGTACTGGCGCTTCATCCTGTGGGACGGGCTGGCGGCGCTGCTCTCCGCGCCGGTGTTCGTGTGGCTCGGCTTCCACTTCGGCGGCGAGCTGGACATGGTCATCGGCAAGCTGAAGGAGGGCCAGGTCGTCGTCATGGGCTCGCTGGCCGCGCTGGCCGTGGGCTACTTCCTGTTCCGCCGTCGTCAGAACGCCCGTCGCGCCGCCGAAGCCGCTAGCGCCGGGGTGACGCCCGTGGCGCTGCCGCCGGTGCCTGAGACGCTGGAGAACAGCGTGGCGCAGACGCGCGCGGCCAGCAGCAACAGCTTCTTCGACGTGCCCGCCGAGAAGGCGCCCGCCGCCGAGCCGTCCACGAACGTGCACAAGTAGCTTCGCGCTTCGGTGACGCGGTCCACGAACCCCGCCCCCTCGACTTGAGGGAGCGGGGTTTTTCATTGCGGGGCCTTGCTCGGAAGGCCCCGCCCGGCTGCCGCCGTCAGTCCTCGCGCGGGCCCCGGAAGGCCTTCGTCAGCAGGTCCGCCACGGCCTGCACGACGGGCTCGCGCAGCAGCGTGTAGTGGCTGCCCGGCAGGCGGTGCGACTCCAGCTTCGTGCCGACGAGCGCGGACCAGCCGCCGTCGCCCGGGCCGGTGTCCGCGAGCTCCTCCGCCTGGACGCGCAGCACCCGCTGGTTCATCGCGGGCGGGTGGTAGCGCCGGGCCGCTTCGAGGTTGGCCTCGAAGACGCGGAAGAGGGCGGCCGGGTTCGCGCTGTCCACGCCGGGCGGCAGGGCCCCGGCGCGGGCCGCGGACTCCAGCACCCGGGCGAGGGCCGCTTCGGGCTCCAGGGTCGCGAGCTCCGCCGTGTCCAGGGACAGGTCCGCCAGGGACACGCCCATCAGGTCCTGCGCGAACAGGCCCACGGCCAGGGTGCGATCCAGCCTCGGCTCGGTGTCCGCAACGGTCTCCGGGACGTACGAGTCGATGAGCGCGAGCAGCGCCACCTCCTCGCCGGCCGCGCGGAGCTGGTGCGCCATCTCGTAGGCGATGACGCCGCCCAGGGACCAGCCGCCCAGGAAGTAGGGCCCGGCGGACTGGACGGTGCGCAGCGCCTGCACGTAGCTGGCGGCCATCTCTTCGACAGTGCCCAGGGGTTCGCTCGCGCCGTCCAGGCCGCGGGCCTGGAGGCCGTAGAAGGGCTGATCCGGGCCCAGCCGCCGCGCCAGCTCCGCGTAGGCGAGCACGTTGCCGCCCACCGGGTGGACGCAGAAGAACGGCGGGGCCTTGCCCGTGCCCTGCGCGCCGAAGGGCACCAGCGGCGTGAAGGGCCTCGCGTCCTGCCCCTCGCTCATGAGCTGCGCGAACCGCTCCACGCTGGGGGCCTGGAAGAGGGCCGACAGCGGGAACTTGCGGCCCGTCTCGCGGTTCACCGCCGAGAGCAGACGCACCGCGAGGAGCGAGTGGCCGCCCAGCTCGAAGAAGCTGGTGCGCACGTCCACGGCCTTCACGCCCAGGGCCTGGGCCCAGAGCGGTGCGAGCCGTGCCTCGTTCGCGTCGCGCGGCCCCACGCGGGCCTCGTCACGCGCGGTGCTGTCGACAGGCGCCGGCAGGGCCGCGCGGTCCACCTTCCCGTTGGGCGTCAGCGGGAGGGCGGGCAGCGCGACGTAGGCCGCGGGCACCATGTACTCGGGCAGCGAGCGCTGGAGGTGGCCGCGAAGCGGAGCGGTGTCCACTTCGGGGGCCACGTAGGCCACGAGGCGCGGCAGTCCGGGGACGTCCTCGCGCACCAGGGCCACGGCGTCCCGGATGCCCGGGTGCGCGCGCAGCGCGGCTTCGATCTCGCCCGGCTCGATGCGGTAGCCGCGCAGCTTCACCTGGAAGTCCACACGCCCCATGAAGTCGAGCGTGCCGTCTCCGCGCCAGCGGGCCCGGTCGCCGGTGCGGTACAGACGCGCGCCGGGCTCGGTGCTGAACGGGTGGGGGATGAAGCGCTCCGCGGTGAGGTCCGCGCGCCCGCGGTAGCCGCGCGCCACGCCTTCGCCCCCGATGAACAGCTCCCCGGGAACGCCCACGGACACGGGGTTCAGGTTCGCGTCGAGGACGAACGTGCTCACGTTGAGGAGCGGCCGGCCGATGACGGGCAGCTGCTGCGGCGCGCCCTGGATGCACCAGGTGGTGTCGCACACCGTGCCCTCGGTGGGGCCGTAGCCGTTGAAGGCGCGGGTGCGCGTCGTCCCGGCGAGCGTGCGCCAGGTGACCTCATCCATCGCCTCACCGCCAATGAAGAGCGTCCCCGGCACGTGGGCCCGCTCCAGCATCCCCGCGTCGAGCAGGAGCTTGAGCTGCGAGGGCGTGCCGTCCATCGAGTCGATGCGCTGCTGCTCCAGCCACGCGAGCATCGCCTCCGGCTCCTGCCGCACGGACTCCGGGACGAGGCACAGGCAGTGTCCGTCCAGCAGCGTGAGCATCTGGGGCACGGACGCGTCGAAGTAGAAGGGCGCGTTGAGGCTCACCCGCATGCCCTGCGGCGCCTGTGGGTAGAGGACGTCGTTGAGGGCCTTGTGCAGGTTCATCACGGCGCGGTGCTGCGCCATCACGCCCTTGGGCGCGCCCGTGGAGCCGGACGTGTAGATGATGTAGGCCAGGTGCTCCGGCCGGACGTCCGTGCGCGGGTTGCCCGGGGACAGCGCTTCGATGCGCCGCGCCTCGGCGTCCAGCCGCACCAGGTGACGCACCGTCGGCTGCCACGTCTCCGCCAGGGCCTGGGTCGTGAGGAGCACGGGGGCGCCGCTGTTCTCCAGGATGAAGGCCTTGCGCGTGGCGGGGGCCGCCGGGTCGAGCGGCACGTAGGCACCGCCCGCCTTGAGGATGCCCAGCAGCGCGACGATGGCCTCCGGCGAGCGCTCCATGCAGAACGCCACCGGCACCTCGGGGCCCACCCCCAGCGTGCGCAGGTAGTGGGCGAGCTGGTTGGCGCGCACGTTGAGCTGGTGGAAGGAGACCGTCGTGTCGCCCATCACCACGGCGGGTGCCTTGGGCGTGCGGGTCACCTGCTGCTCGAAGCGCGTGTGGAAGGGCGGGTCGGCCGGGAAGTCGCCCGTCTCACCGCTCCACTCCTCCAGCACCCACTGACGCTCGTCGGCCGTCAGCAGGGGCAGCGTCTCCACGGGCGCGTCCGGAGTGGCGACAGCGCCCTCCAGCAGCTGGACCAGGTGCTCCGTGAGGCGCCGGGCCGTGGCGGCCTCGAAGAGGTCCGTGCTGTAGGAGAGGGCGCCCTCGAAGCCGGACGGCGTGCGGCCAAGGCTCAGGTCCAGGTCGAACTTCGTCGTGGTCAGCTCCACGTCCACCGGACGCAGCGTCAATTCAGGCAGACGCACCTCCGTGTCCGGCGTGTTCTGGAGCACGAAGAGGGCCTGGATGAGCGGCGTGCGCGACAGGTCGCGCGACGGCTGGAGCACTTCCACCAGCCGCTCGAACGGGATGTCCTGGTGCTCGTACGCGCCCAGCGTGGAGGCGCGCACCTGCGCGAGGAGCTGTCGGAACGAGGGCCGGGCATCGAAGCGGGCGCGCAGCACCAGCGTGTTGACGAAGAAGCCGATCAGGCCTTCCGTCTCCGCGTGGCGTCGGCCCGCGATGGACGTGCCCACCAGCAGATCCTCCTGCCCGGAGGACCGGTGCAGCAGGGTCTGGAAGGCCGCCAGCAACACCATGAACGGCGTGGCGCCTTCCTGCTGCGCCAGCGCCTCCACCGCGTCGCTCAGGGCCGGAGGCAGGCGCACGGGGATCGTGGCGCCGGCTGCCGAGCGCTGCGGAGGACGCGGCTTGTCGGTGGGCAGCGCCAGCGCTTGCGGCGCGCCGGCCAGTTGCTGCTTCCACCAGCCGAGCTGCGCGTCGAGCACGTCACCCTGGAGCCAGGTGCGCTGCCAGACGGCGAAGTCCGCGTACTGCACCGGCAGCGGGGGCAGCGGCGAGGGCTGCCCCTGGCGGAAGGCCTCGTAGAGGGCCACCACCTCGCGCACCAGCACGCCGATGGACCAGCCATCGCCGATGCTGTGGTGCAGGCACATGAGCAGCACGTGCTCGCTCGCGCCGAGCTTCAGGAGCGTGAGCCGCGCCAGCGGACCCACGGCCAGGTCGAAGGGACGCAGGGCGTCCTCGCTCGCGAACCGGAGGACCTCGGCCTCACGCTCGTCGTCGGGGAGCGTGCTGAGGTCCACCACCGCCAGGGCCTGGGCCGGGGCAGGGTGGATGTGCTGACGGGGTTCACCGTCGCGGGCATCGAACGTGGTGCGCAGCGATTCGTGCCGCTGGACCAGGGCAGCGAAGGCCCGCTGGAGCTGCGGCACGTCCACCGTGCCCGACAGGCGCAGCGCGGTGGGCATGTTGTAGAGCGGGCTGCCCGGATCGAGCTGATCGATGAACCACAGCCGCTGCTGGGCGAACGACAGCGGATGCGGTCCCGGGCTCGTCGCGGGCAGCAGCGGCGGCAGCGCGTTGGCGGCCGGCGCGTCCGGCAGGCGCTGGGCGAGCGTCATCACGGTGGGCGACTCGAAGAGCGCCCGGACGCCCACGTCCACGCCGAAGCGGGCCCGCATGCGGGACACGAGCTGCGTGGCCAGCAGCGAGTGGCCGCCCAGCTCGAAGAAGTTGTCGTGACGGCCCACGGCGGGGACGTTCAACAGCTCCTCCCACAGCGAGGCCAGGGCCACCTCGGACGGCGTCGCAGGCGCCTCGTAGGTGTGCGACGCGCGATGCGAGGCCTCCGGCGTGGGCAGGGCCTTGCGGTCCACCTTGCCGTTGGGCGTCAGCGGCAGGACGGGCAGGGCGACGAACGCGGCGGGCACCATGTACTCCGGCAGGTGCCGGCGCAGGTGCTCGCGCAGCGGCGCGGTGTCCCCGTCGGTGACGACGTAGGCCACGAGCCGTGCGTCTCCGGGGACGTCCTCGCGCACCAGGGCCACCGCGTCCCGGATGCCCGGGTGCGTGCGCAGGGCGGCTTCGACTTCACCCAGTTCGATGCGGTAGCCGCGCAGCTTCACCTGGAAGTCCAGGCGGCCCATGAACTCCAACGTGCCGTCTCCGCGCCAGCGGGCCTTGTCGCCCGTGCGGTAGAGGCGGGCACCGGGCTCCGGGCTGAACGGATCCGGAACGAAGCGCTCCGCCGTCAGGTCCGGCCGGCCCAGGTAGCCGCGCGTGACGCCCTCGCCGGAGAAGCACAGCTCGCCCGGCATGCCGAAGGGCACCAGTCGCTGGTGCTCGTCGAGCACGTAGGCGCGCAGGTTGTCGAGCGGCCGCCCGATGACGGGGACCGCCGTGGCGGTGCCCTGGAGGGGCCACGTCGTGGTGCCGACGGTGCACTCGGTGGGGCCGTAGGCGTTGAAGGCGCGCGTGCGCGTCGTCGTGGCCAGCCGCTGCCACGTCACCGCGTCCATCGCGTCACCGCCCACCACGAGCAGCGGCGGCACCCAGGCACGCTCCAGCATCCCCGCGTCCAGCAGGAGCTTGAGCTGCGCGGGCGTGCAGTCCAGCGAGTCGATGCGCTGACGCTCCAGCCACGGGAGCATCGCCTGCGGATCCCTTCGCAGGTCCTCGGGGACGAGGCACAGGCAGTGGCCGTCGATGAGCTGGATGACGCGCTCCATCACCGCGTCGAAGTACAGCGGCGCGGTGACGGTGATGCGCTGGCCCTTGGGCTGCCCCGTGTAGAGGGCCCGGCCCATCGCGCGGTGCAGGTTGAGCACGGAGCGGTGCTGCGCCATCACGCCCTTGGGCGTGCCGGTGGAGCCGGACGTGTAGAGGACGTAGGCCAGGTTCTGCGGGCCCGCCAGCGGGGGCAGGGTGTCCCCGGAGAGCGCCGCCAGCGGAGCCGCTTCGACGTCCAGCAGCACCACCTCGTCCACGTCGGGCCGCCATTCGTCGGTCAGGGCCTCCGTGGTCAGCAGCACGGACGCACGGCTGTCCCCCAGGAGGAACGACTTGCGCGCGGCCGGAGCCGCCGGGTCGAGCGGCACGAACGCACCGCCGGCCTTGAGCACCGCCAGCAGCGCCACGATGGCGTCCACCGAGCGCTCCAGGCACAGGCCCACGGTGACCTCCGGGCCCACGCCCAGCGAGCGCAGGTGCCGCGCCAACTGATTGGCGCGCGTGTCGAGTTGTTGGAAGGAGAGCGTCGTCTCCTCGTACACCACGGCGGGTGCATCCGGCGTGCGGGCCACCTGCGCTTCGATGAGCCCGTGCAGCGTGGCGTCGCGCTCGAAGTCCGCGACGTCGCCGCGCCCGGTGCTCAGCAGCCGCGCCTGTTCGTCGGGCGAGATGAGGGCCAGGTCCGCCAGCGGTGCGTCAGGCTGCGCGACCACGGCCTCCAGCAGCATCCGCAGGTGGACGATGAACCGCTCCATCGTGGCGGGCTCGAACAGGTCCGTCGCGTAGTCGAGCATGCCGATGAAGCCGTCCTCACCCCGGCTCAGGTCCAACCCGAGCTCGTGGTGCGACGTGGTGCGCCCGCCGAAGTGCGCCGGCTTCACGGCGAGGTCGGGCAGCGCCAGCTCCGGCACGGGTGCGTTCTGGAGCGCGAACATCGCCTGGAACAGCGGCGTGCGGCCCAGGTCACGCTCGGGCTGCATCGCCTCCACCAGCCGCTCGAACGGGATGTCCTGGTGCTCGTACGCGCCCAGCGTGGTGGTGCGCACCTGGGCCACCAGCTCCCGGAACGTCGTCCGGCGGCCGAAGCTTCCGCGCAGCACCAGCGTGTTGACGAAGAAGCCGATCAGGCCCTCCGTCTCCGCGTGACGGCGGTTCGCGATGGGCGAACCCACGAGCACGTCGTCCTGCCCGGTGTACCGGTGCAGCACGGTCTGGAACGCCGCCAGCAGCACCATGAAGGACGTGGCGCCTTCCTTCTGCGCCAGCGCCTCCACCTGCTCCGCGAGGACGCGCGGCAGATGCACGTGCACCGACGCACCACGCTGCGTGGCGACCGCCGGACGCGGCTTGTCGGTGGGCATGTCCAACGCCTGCGGCGCACCGGCGAGCTGCTGCTTCCACCAGCCGAGCTGCGCTTCCAGCACGCCGCCCTGGAGCCAGCCGCGCTGCCAGACAGCGAAGTCCGCGTACTGCACCGGCAGCTCCGGCAGGGTGGGGGCGCGGCCGTGGCTGAAGGCCTCGTAGAGCGCGGTCATCTCGCGCACGAGGACACCCAACGACCAGCCGTCAGAGACGATGTGATGCAGGTGCAGCACCAGCACGTGCTCCTGGGCCTCCACCTTCAGCAGGAGGGCGCGGATCACCGGGCCCCGCGCCAGGTCGAACGGGCGGCGGGATTCCGCGAGGCCGCGCTGCATCAACTCGGCCTGACGGTCGGCGGCGTCAGGGAGGTCCGTCAGGTCCACGAACTCGAAGGGCACGGAGGCCTCGGCGTGGACGTGCTGCACGGGCTGGCCTGCCTCCATGCGGAACGTCGTCCGCAGGGATTCATGCCGCGCCATCAGCGCATCCAGGCTCGCGTGCAGTGCGTCGACATCCAGCGCCCCGATGAGCCGCAGCGGCAGCGGCATGTTGTAGAGGCTATTGCCCGGCTCCAGCTGGTCGATGAACCACAGTCGCTGCTGGGCGAACGACAGCGGCGGCGCGGACGTCCTCCCGGCACGGACGAGCGGGGGCGCCTGGGTGCGCTTCGCGTTGACCAGCCGCTCCGCGAGGGCCGCCACCGTGGGCGCGCCGAACAGCTCGCCCAGCGGCAGCTCCACGCCCAGCGAGGAGCGGATGCGCGACACGACCTGCGTGGCCAGCAGCGAGTGGCCACCCAGCTCGAAGAAGTCGTCGTGGAGGCCGACGTGCTCCACGTGCAGCACCTCCGCCCAGATGGCCGCGAGCGCGGTCTCCAGCGTGCTGCGGGGCATGGCCCCCTTCGCCTCGGAGACGCGCGGCGCCTCCGGCACGGGCAGGGCCTTGCGGTCCACCTTGCCGTTGGAAGACAGCGGCAGGGCCGGCAGCTCCACCCACGCGGCGGGCACCATGTACTCGGGGAGCTGCTTCTGGACGAACGCCTTCAGGGCTCCGGCATCGAGCCTGTCCCCGGTGGTCACGACGTAGGCGACGAGCCGCTTCTCTCCGGGCACGTCCTCGCGCGCCACCACCACGGCCTCCCGCACCTGGGAGGACTGGCGCAGCACGGCCTCGACTTCGCCCGGCTCGATGCGGAAGCCGCGGATCTTCACCTGGAAGTCGGTGCGGCCCAGGAACTCCAACGTCCCGTCCGCCTGCCAGCGCACCTTGTCGCCGGTGCTGTAGAGACGGGCCCCCGGCTCGGTGGCGAAGGGGTGGGGGATGAACCGCTCGGCCGTGAGGTCGGGCCGCTGGAGGTAACCCCAGGCGAGGCCGTCGCCTCCGACGTAGAGCGCGCCCGGCACGCCCACCGGCACGGGCTGGAGGGATGCATCCAGCACATACGCGGTGGACTGCGCCAGGGGCCGACCGATGGGCACCGAGCGACCCACGCTGTCACCGGCACGCAGCGCCAGCGTGGCGGAGAACGTGGTGTTCTCCGTGGGGCCGTAGCCGTTGACCAGCACGGCGCCAGAGGGCAGCCGCGCCAGGTGGTCCCGCACGCGCTCGACGGGCAGCACGTCGCCACCCGCCAGCACCTGCCTCACGCCTGACAGCGCCTTGCCCTGGTCGAGCACCATCTGCTCGAAGAGGGCGGCGGTGAGCCACAGGGTGGTGATGCCTTCGCCGGTGAGCAGCCGTCCCAGCTCCGCGTAGGACAGGGTCTTCGGCGGGGCCAGCACCAGCTTCGCGCCGTTCAGCAGCGCGCCCCACACCTCCAACGTGGACGCGTCGAAGGCGACCGGGGCGAGCTGGAGGAATACCTCCTCCGGCCCGAAGTGGATGAAGTCGTTGCCGCGCACCAGGCGCACGATGCCGCGCTGGGGCACGCTGACGCCCTTGGGACGACCCGTGCTTCCCGACGTGAACATCACGTAGGCCAGGGCCTCCGCCGGCACCTTCACGTCCGGAAGGGTGTCCGGCTGCTTCGCGAGCTGGGCCGCGTCCGCGTCCAGGAGGACCTGGAGGTCCGCCACCGCGGGCAGCTCATCCGCCAGCGCCTCCTGGGTGACGAGCACGCTGACGCCCGCCTCCTGGAAGATCCAGGTGATGCGGTCGGCGGGGTACTTCGCCTCGACGGGGACGTAGGCGGCGCCGGCCTTGAGGATGCCGAGCATGCCGACCACGAGCTCGAACGAGCGCTCCAGGCACAGACCCACGCGGTCTCCGGGCCGCACGCCCATGCGGCGCAGGTGGTGCGCCAGCTGGTTCGACGCCTTCTCCAGGGCCGCGTAGCTGAGCTGCGCCGTGCCGGACTTCAGCGCGATGGCCTCCGGCGTGCGCGCGGCCTGTTCGGTGAACAGCGCGGGCACGGACGCGTCACGCGGGTAGTCGCGCGACGTGTCGTTCCACACCACGAGCAGCCGCTGCCGCTCCTCGGGCGTGAGCCACGGGAGGTCGGACAGCCGCGCGTCCGGTGCGCGGACGGCGGCCTCCAGCAGCATCCGCAGGCGGTGGACCATGCCGGCCGCCGTGGGCTGCGTGAACAGGTTCGTGTTGTAGAGCAGCCCGCCCACGAACCCGTCGGGGCCGCGGGTCAGCTGGAGCTGCTGGTCGAAGAGGATGATGCTCGCGTCCTCGTGGATCGGCCGGAGCGTCAGCTCCGGGAGCGTCACCTCGGGCAGCGGCGCGTTCTGGAGGGTGAACGTCACCTGGAAGACCGGCGTGCGGCTCAGGTCGCGCTCGGGCTTCAGCACCTCCACCAGCTTCTCGAAGGGCAGGTCCTGGTGCTCGTAGGCGCCCAGCGTGGTGGCGCGCACCTGTGCGAGCAGCTCGCGGAAGGTGAGCGTGCCCCGCACCCGCGTGCGCAGCACGACGGTGTTGGCGAAGTAGCCGATGAGGGCCTCGGACTCCGCGTGGCGGCGGCCCGCGATGGGCGAACCGATGACCACGTCCTCCTGGCCCGCGTACCGGTGCAGCAGCAGCGAGAAGGCCGTCAGCAGCAGCATGTAGGGCGTGGCGGACTCCTGCTTCGCCAACGTCTCCAGCGCCTCGCTCAGCTCGCGCGACAGGCGCACGGGCTCGTCAGCGGCCTGGAAGGACTGCTGGGCCGGACGCGGATGGTCCGTGGGCAGATCCAGGAAGGGCGCGGCGTCCGCGAGCTGCTCGCGCCAGTACCCGATCTGCTCCTCCAGGACCTCGCCCTGGAGCCAGCCCCGCTGCCAGAGGGAGTGGTCGGCGTACTGCACCGTCAGCTCCGGCAGGGGCGAGGGCTGGCCCGCGGAGAAGGCGGCGTAGAGCGCGCCCATCTCCCGCACCAGGACGCCCGTGGACCAGCCGTCGGAGACGATGTGGTGCGTGTTCAGCACCAGCACGTGCTCCGTGGGCGCGATCTTCACCAGGAGCCCCCGGAACAGGGGGCCGTGCTCCAGGTCGAACGGGGCGTGGGCCTCCTCGAGGGCGAGCCGCATCGCCTCGGCCTGACGCTCCTCCGGCGTCGCGAGGCCCGTGAGGTCCTCGGACCGCAGGGGCATCGGGAAGGGAGGATGGACGACCTGCGACGGCGTCCCTTCGTGGGTCCGGAAGGTGGTGCGCAGCGATTCGTGGCGGCGCACCAGCTCGTCGAAGGCCTCTAGCAGCACCAGCGTGTCCAGCGTGCCTTCGAGCTTCAACAGGCTGGGCAGGCTGTAGGCGATGCCCACCGTTCCAAGCTGCTCGATGAACCACAGTCGCTGCTGGGCGAACGACAGGGGCAGCACTTCGGGCCGCTCCGCGCGGACCAGCGAGGGCAGGGCCTGCGACGTGCCACCGGCGTTCTGGAGCGCGTCGATGCGCGTGGCGAGCGCCGCCACGGTGGGGCCTTCGAAGAAGGCGCGCAGCGGCAACTCCACGCCGAAGCTCGCGCGCACGCGGGCCACCAGCTGCGTGGCCAGCAGCGAGTGTCCGCCCAGCTCGAAGAAGTTGTCGCGGCGTCCCACGGTGGGGACGCGCAACAGCTCACTCCACAGCGCGGCCAGCGCCACCTCGGTGGGCGTCGCGGGCGCTTCGAAGTCGCGCGACGTGAGCTGCGAGGCCTCCGGCGCGGGCAGCGCCCTGCGGTCCACCTT
>NZ_RAWB01000314.1 GCF_003612055.1 Corallococcus llansteffanensis | reverse complement strand
GCCTCCCCCTGCGGCCCCAGCTTCGTGTAGCGCTCGAAGCGCCGGCTCTGGTTGAAGCCGTAGGTGATCCACCCGAACCAGTCGCGCCCCAGCGGCCGGCGCGCCATCAGCTCCACGCCATACGTGTACCCGCGCCCCTGGACCTGCGCGTCCTCCAGGCCGCGGCGGCGCACGTTGCTGACCACGTCCTCGAAGTTGAACTCCAGCGTGCGCAGCAGGGGGTTGAAGTACGCCTCAGCGGTCAGCTCCAGCTCCGGCCGGGGCCGCCACTCCGCGCCCGCTGACAGCTGCACCGCGCGTTGCAGGCCGCGCTCCAGCGCGAGCATCTCCCCCGCGGGCACCGGCAGCAGCACCGTGGCGGGCTGGTGGTAGAGCCCCGCGCCGGCCTTGAGGGTGAGCGCGTCCGTGAGCGCGCGGCGCACCGCGAGCCGGGGCTCCACCGCGACGAAGGTGTCGAGTCCGAAGCCGTGGTAGCTGTCCACGCGCAGGCCCGGCACCACCGTCCAGCGCTCCCAGGGTCGGAGCGTGAGCTGCGTGCCCACGCCCGCGAAGGTGGCGAGGAGGCCCGGACGGCTGAAGGCATCCTTGCCGTCGACGGGGCCCACGGGGCGCATGACGCCCGTGGCCACCACGTCCGCGCTCCGGCGCTCGACCTGGCTGAAGACCTCCAGGCCCACCGTGGAGGAGAGCTCGCGCGTGAAGCCCGCGCGCGCGCTCACGCTGCCCTGGCGCAGCTCGTAGCTGCCGGGGTTGTCCGCGCCCAGGGCGACGTTGATGCCGAGCCGGTCATACCCGAGCGTCAGGCCCACCTCCGCCTCACCGCCTGCGAGCGGATGGCGGCCGCGCAGGTCCACCCGGTGGAAGAGCAGCCCCACGCCGCCGACGTCCTGCTCGGGGATGCGCGGGGAGAGGCCCACCGCGTCCGATGTGCCCAGCGCGAGCAGCCGCACCCGGCCTTCGCCCACGCGTTGATCCACGCGGGCCTGGTAGTCCCAGTAGTCCGCATACACCTTGGGCTCGCCCGTGTCCTCATAGGTCACCCCTCCGTAGGTGGTGGAGGAAGGGGCGTGGATGCTGTTGGCCACGCGGGTGACGAGCAGCCCGGTGTAGCTGATGCGTCCCGCGGCCGTGACGGTGGTGCCCGTCTCCGGCAGGGGCACCTCCAGGAAGACGCCGCTGTTGATGAGGTCGACGTAGGCACTGCCACGCACGCCGTCCTCGCGCGGCCGGCTCACGTGCGCGTCCACCGCTCCGCCCAACAGCGAGCCGTAGCGCGCCGAGGGCACCCCCACCTGGAAGTCGAGCGTGTCGATGAAGTCCGGATGGACGACCGCGTTGCCCACGAGCAGGTGGTAGAGGAAGGGCACGCGCACGCCGTCCACGAAGAAGGCGCTCGCGGAGGGCTGCACGCCCCGCACCACGGGATAGGAGAGGCCCGAGGCCAGCGTCGTCACGCCGGGCATCAGCATGATGACGCGGAACGGGTCGCCCATGGTGCCGGGGACTTCACGCAGCTCCTGCTCGTGGAGCGTCACGCGGGAGACCTCGGTGCGGGGCCTGTCGCCGCGCACGACCGTCTCGTAGGGGTTCACGGACAGGGGGGCCAGCGCGTACAGCACCTCCAGTTGCTGGCGCGCCTCCAGGGTCTCCTGGAGCTGGAGCGCCTGGTGGCCGGGCGCGGAGACCTTCAACTGGGAAGCGCCAGGAGGAAGCTCCAGGCGGAAGCGGCCCTGCGCGTCCGTCTCCGCCGTGGCGTCTCCGGCCTGCACGGTGGCACCCGCGAGCGGCTTGCGGGTGCCCTTCTGGCGCACCCGTCCGGTGAGCTGCGCGCGTGGAATGGGCGAAGCGGGAGGCTCGAAGCGATAGGTGAAGGGCAGGCGCACCGCGACGGGGGTGCCGCTGGAGGTCGCGGGGTGGAAGCGCAGCCGCCGGGCCGCGTCCAGGGCGGCCGCGACGAACGCGGGCTGCGCCTCCGGGGGGACGGGAACGGCGGCCGTGACGTCGCCGGCCTCGTTCACGGTGAGCTCCAGCGAAACCACCACGGGTGCGGTGAACGGGACGCCCTCCGGCACGAGCGCGGGGGCATCCTCGCGCAGCGTGGGGGGCAGCAGGGAGGCCGTGCCGGGCACCTGGGCGTCCGCGGGCGCGGGGACCTCGGGGCCTTCAGAGCCGGGTGAGGCCGGGACCTCCGTGGACGCGGGCTGTCGGAGCCCGGCCGCCTGGACGGGGGCAACGCCAAGCGCGAGGACGAGGAAGAAGGTGTTGGAGCGCGTCATCGTTCCGAGGAGGTGGAGGTGCGCATATGACGCCGGGGCCACGCCTGTTGATCAAAACATTTCGAGCTGACCTGGGGGGCGTGACAGCGCTTCTGGGGGCCAGAAAGCCGCCGTCTCGAAGCCATGAGGGTCGGGGGAACTTCTCGTGCCGTGCGCTGTCTGAAGCCCCGCACCGTGACACCCAGACGGGGATGACATGCAATTGCGACACGTGGCCTGGCTCCTGCTGGCCCTCTGGGGCTGTACGACAAGCCCCACGACTGCGACGCGCCCCTCCGGAAGCCCGAAGGCGGAGCGGCTGCTCACGAACACCCTCCACGAGCTGGAGCGCGCCCCCGTCGGCCCGAGCACTCCGCGACAGCAGCGGGTGCTGCGGGCCGCGCTTGAAGCCGTCCGGGCTCCAGGCGGGTAGCGGCCTCGCGCTCACGAGCGGGCCTCTCGCGTGGCGTCATTCCGGTCCTGACGCCCCCTCCCCTGCCTCCAGGCCGTCCGGCACTGCCGGCCCTCATCGCACGGGAGAGGGCACATGGCCGTCCTGAACCGCGGGCCGCGGCAGGCATTGCGTTGCCCACGAGGCTCATGGCCCCTGCATGGAGCCCTGAGGTCTGGGATGCAAGTACAACAAACCCATGCGCATCCCTCCGGGTGTCGCACACGCGTGGTGCTCGCGGTATCGTCGCGCGATGTCTGATCTATTCGCCGTCCGCGTCCTCGAAGTCTCCCGTCAGGCGGCCCGCCTGTTTGTGACCTCCGTGCACCCCGACTCCGGTCCACCCGCGCCGCGAGCGGTGTTCGCATTGATGTTGCTGAACGACCCGATCTCGAATTCGGGGGACGCCGCGTTCAGCAAGCACCGCCATCTCGATGGCTCGGCGCT
This sequence comes from Corallococcus llansteffanensis, assembly GCF_003612055.1. GTDB lineage: Bacteria > Myxococcota > Myxococcia > Myxococcales > Myxococcaceae > Corallococcus > Corallococcus llansteffanensis. Next base: position 8,578 of record NZ_RAWB01000314.1, on the reverse strand, counting down.
CGCGCAGGCGATGGACCAGCACAGTTGCTTCGATAGCGAGTGGATGAATGCGAACGCGCAGGCGTTCGTGGCGAAGGTGAAGCAGTCCGGCCGCGTGCTCGAGATTGAGCCGACGCACCCGGCGTGGATCGAGCACCTGCGCAAGGGCATGGCGTGGCGGACGACCGCCTACGACGCCGGACCGGGCCTGCCCGCCGCACCACGGGCGCCTGCGCCGAGGGGCGCGCCGTCCCGGCACTCGCAGGACCCGGCGGCCGGGTTTCGCGTCGGCCGGCCACACCACCCCAATGACAACATCTCCGGCGCGTTCATCGCCCTGTACGGCCCGAATAGGTACGTCGCGGATCCGGAGCTCACCGACCCCGCCGCCATGAAGGATGCGGCGGGGAAGATGCTGGGTCAGCCGCTGCTGCTCGTGCCGAAGCGCGGGCCGAAGCAGGTCGGCACGCTCGTCCTGGCGACCCCGAAGCAAGCGCTCCTCTACCAGGAGGCGGCGGACTGGCACGGCTCACAGGTGGTCGACTTCGACGACCTGAAGTCACTCGGCCGCGCGTGGCTCTTGCAGGACGACGCGGCCACGGCGAGCGAGCCGACAGCGAAGACAGGGAGCGGAGGAGCGAAGAAAGCGCCGAGCAAGAACGGAGCGCGGAAAGCAGCGAAGAAGGCGGGAAGCAAAGGCGGAGCGAAGAAGGCGGCAAAGAAGGCGGCGGCGAAGGTGGGAAGCAAGGCCGGAGCGAAGAAGGCCGCGAAGGTGGGGAGCAAGGCCGGAGCAAAGAAGGCCGCGACGGCGGGAAGCAAGGCCGGAGCGAAGGAGGCCGCGAAGGTGGGGAGCAAGGCCGGAGCAAAGAAGGCCGCGAAAGGTGGGAAGCGACGGGTCTGAGGAAAGGAAGGATGGAAGGCCTGCAGCTTCGGCTCGGACATGCCCAGCGCCCCCTTGGGATGAGCGTAACTGCTCGCCGGGCCCCGTCGTGACGAGAGGGGCCGCGACGTGAGACCTCCGGGTCAAAAACCTGGAGGTGCACGTGGAGAAGGAGTTGGAGCAGTTCCGGCAGGAGGTGGAGAGGCTGAGGGCCGGGCGCAAAGCAGGCTCGGGCCCATTCCTGGAGCCGCTGCGCGCGTTCGCGGTGCGCTACCTGGCGCATGCCCTGGAGAAGGGCGACACGCTGAAGGCGGTGGTGGAGAGGCTGGGGGTGTCGGAGCCGACGTTGCAGGCGTGGAGGCGGGGGCAGACGCCCGGCGGCAAGAAGACGCAGAGCAGTGAGCAGGGGGCCGCGCCGCTCAAGCCCGTGGTGGTGCACCCGCCGAAGCAGCACGCGCCCTCGCCAGTGGCGACTACCTTCGCAGTAGTGTCACCGCAGGGCTGGCGCGTGGAGGGACTGGGCCTGGAGGAAGCGGCGCAGTTGCTGCGGAGGCTGGCGTGCTGACGCTCACGCGGGCGGTGCGCGTGTACGCCTGTGCGGCGCCCCTGGACATGCGCAAGGGCTTCGACGGGCTGAGCGCCCTGGTGGAGCAGCAGTTGGGCGGACAGCTTCTCAAGGGCGACGTCTTCCTCCTCGTCGGGCGGTGCCGTCGCCGCGCCAAGGTGCTGTACTTCGACGGCACGGGGCTTTTGCTGCTCACCAAACGCCTCTTCAAGGGACGCTTCGCCAGGCCCTGGGTACAGGCGGGTGCGCTGAGCGTGGAGCTGACGGTGGCCGAGTTGTCGCTGTTTCTGGAGGGCTGCGAGCTGGCCGGGCGCTGGAAGCTATCGCCTCCCGCCTTCGAGGAGAAAGAGCTTGCGGTGGCGCCCGCCGTTTAGCACTACCGCGGAAGTGTGGTGCGCATCGAGCATGTGACAGACTTGGAAACGGCGAAGCAGATGGCCGCGCTGCTCGAGGCGGAGAATGCGCGCCTGCACCAGCGGCTGGAATTGCTGGTGCAGGAGAATGCCAGGCTCAAGGGTGAGGATGCCCAGGCGCGACTGCAACTGGAGCTCACCCAGCTTGCGGAGCAACTGGCGCTCATGCAGCAGCGCCTCTTCGGCGCCTCCAGCGAGAAGCGAAAGCCAGCAGTGGAAGCGACACCGCCGGCGAGCGCACGCAAGCAGCGCGGGCACGGGCCGCGTGCCCAGCCGCAGCTGCCCGTGCAGGAGGTGGTGCTGCCCCTGGACGAGGCCGACAAGGTGTGCGGCCTGTGCGGCGGTGCGTTGAAGGAGTGGGCGGGACAGACGGAGGACAGCCAGGAGGTGAGCGTGGTGGAGCGCCACTTCGTCCTCAAGCACTACCGTCGGCAGAAGTATCGCTGCCCCTGCGGGTGTGCGCCCGTCACCGCGCCGGCCCCGCCGCGCCTCATTGGTGGATGGCTACGCCGCCTACCAGACGGTGACGAAGCCTGGAGCGGATGGGCCAGCCTCCTGCTCCCTGGTGTTTTGCTGGGCCCACGTGCGACGCAAATTCGTGGAGGCCGAGAGAGTGGCCCCCGTGTGCGCCGAGGTGCTGTCGCTCATTGGCCAGCTGTATGCCCTTGAGGCCGACCTACCACAACCGCACGTACTGCAGGGGGAGCAACAGGCCGCGGCACTGGCGCAACGGCTCGCGGTGCGACAGGAGAAGTCCGCTCCGCTGGTGGCTGCCATCCGCGAGTGGGCGCTGGCCCAGCGCTCGCTGCCAGGCAGTGCTCTGCGCAAGGCGCTCGAGTACATGCTGGAGCTGTGGAGTGGGCTGACCGTCTTCCTCTCCAACCCATGGGTGCCGCTGGACAACAACCTGGTGGAGCGGCAGCTGCGCGACATGGTGGTGGGCCGCAAGAATCACTACGGCTCCAAGTCGCTGCGCGGCACCGAGGTGGCGGCCCTCTTCTACTCGCTGATTGAGACGGCCCGCCTGCGCGGTGAGGACCCGGGGCGCTACCTGCTGCACGCTGCGCTCGCCGCCATCGAGACTCCCGGCACCGTCACGCTCCCGTCCAGCTCCGACTGACACCACCGCGCCCATCGAAGCCGGGCGGGGGCTCATCCACGCCCCGTCCAGATGGGGCGCGGCGAGCTGTTACCCATGGGCTTCCCTGGTGGTCTCCGCATTCCTGTAGTTGAGTCAGTCCATGCGAAAACTCCTCCTCCTCTGCTTGCCGCTGGTCGCCTGTGTGACGACGAAGTCCGTCCCGGTCCCGGCTTCTGCCGACTCCAGCGCGTTGCATCAGGTGAAGCGGGTGAAGGTGGCCGAGGGGGTCGAGCTCGAGCTGCTCGACTTCGGAGGCCAGGGACCCGCGCTCGTCTTCCTGTCGGGCCTGGGCAACACGGGCCACGTGTTCGACACCTTCGCGCCGGAGTTCACCGCGGCCCATCACGTCTACGCCGTCACCCGCCGGGGGTTTGGCTCGTCGAACTGGCCCGAGCAGGGCTACGACACCGCCACCCTGGGCGAGGACGTCGTCCGGGTGCTGGAGGGGCTGGGAATCGCGAAGGCGTCATTCGTGGGCCACTCCGCCGCCGGGCCAGAGCTCACCTGGGTGGCAACCCATCACCCGGAGCGCGTGGAGAAGGTGGTCTACCTGGACGTGAAGACCAACGGTGACCTGCTGGCGGAGCTCCTTTCGGTCCTGCCCATGCCTCCTCCGAGCGAGGCCGCTCCCGAGGACGTGGCCTCACGCGCCGCGGTCGCCGCCGCGCTCGCGCGTGACGTCGGAGGAGCGTTCCCCGCGCACGAGATCGACGAGGCGAACGAGTTCGATCCGAAGACCGGGCACTACCTGCGTGCCCGCAGGTGGCCGCACGCGGAGGAGCGGGTGATGAAGGGTTTCTCGAAGGTGGACTTCGCGGCCGTGACGGCGGCCGTGCTCTTCCTCTACGTGGATCAGCCTCGGTTCGGGCGGCCGGAGGACCTCCCAGGCTTCTCCCAAATGGACCTTCCCGTGCAGGAGAAGTTGAGGAACCTGAGGGCCAGGGCGCTCCAGCGGGACGCCGAAATGCTGAGCGTGATGAGCATGCCGAACTGGAAGGGCATCAAGCTCGAGCACGCGCAGCACTACGTCTGGCTCACCAACCATGACGAGGTGCTGCGCGAGATGAAGACCTTCCTCGAGACATTTTGAAAGGGCGGCGAAGGCGCGCTGGATGAGCGCATCTCCTGTTTCCACACTTCGAGCAAGCGAACACGTCCAGCGCTTTCCGTCCTGCGTAGCAGCCTGGCGAGAGTCCAATCGTGGTGTGCGCTCCTTCTTCGGCTCCTCCCTCGTCGCGGCAAAGGACGGGCTCTCTTCCTCCGGCTCCGGCCTCGCCCCTGCTTGGGGGAAATGGCTCGCCTGCGCGGTGAAGACCCGGGATGCTACCTGCTGCGCGCCGCCCTTGCCGCCATCGAGAATCCCGGTACCGTCACGCTCCCGGCCAGCTCCGACTGACGCCACCGCGCCGTGCTTCAATGCCCGGCGGGCTCATCCTCGCCCCGTCCAGACGGGGCGCGGCGAGCTGTTACGGATGAGCTTGTGACAGTGGCCCGGTGACAGCGCCGGAGGGCGGCGGTGTTCCACCTGCCGTCCGGCACTGCCGGCCCTCATCACACTGGAGATGGAACATGGCTGTCCTGAACCGCGGTCTGCGGCTGGGCATGGCGCTGCTCACGAGCGTCATGGCCCCCGCATGCGGCCCCGAGACCTCCCTCGACAACTCCCTGGAAGTGAGCGAGCTGGAGGCGGGCGCGCTGGGACTGGAAGCGGGCCCGCGGCTGCCTCCGCTCAATCGCGAGGCCCTGCGCCAGGCCATCGAGGGCGTGCCGGATGCGCAGGTGACGGGCGCCCAGGTGCGGATCAGCGGCGCGGATGGGCGCTGGCTGGGCACGTCCGGGGTGGCGGACATCCGGACCGGAGCCCCGGTGCGCACGGACGCGCGCTTCCGCATCGGCAGCATGACCAAGACCTTCACGGCCACGGTCGTGCTCCAGCTCGCCGCGGAGCGCCGGCTGGACCTGGACCGGCCCGTCCAGGACTACCTGCCGCGCCTCCTGCCCGCCGGTGTCTACGCCCCCGTCACCGTGCGACAGTTGCTCAACCACACGCACGGCCTGCCCGGCGTGCCGGTGCCGCAGAAGGACCCCGCGTGGTTCTTCGAGAACCGGTTCCGCCGCTACAGCCCCCGGGAGCTTCTCGCGCTGACGCTTCCCGCGGGACCCCGGTTCCAACCGGGCGATGCTCAGGACTACGGGAACGTCGGCTACATCGTCGCCGGGCTGCTCATCGAACAGGTGACGGGCCGGCCCTACGGGGAGGCGGTAAGGGATCGCATCCTGCGCCCGCTGCACCTGCGCGACACCTTCGTGCCCGGCAACGAGGTCTCCATTCCGGGCCCGCATACCCGTGGCTACGAGTCCGTCGAGCCGACAGACACGGGCTGCCCGTCCGGAGCCACCGCCTACGGCACGCTGTGCCTCGTGGACGTCACCGACACCAGCCAGTCCGTCCCCTGGGCCGCGGGAGAGATGATCTCCACCACGGCCGACCTGGATCGCTTCCTCGTCGCGCTCTTCCAGGGCCGACTGGTGCCGCGCGCGCAGTTGGAGGAGATGTTCACCGTCCCGGACGTGCCCTCCGTGGATGGCGGTCGCGCCACCTACAGCGCGGGGCTCAACCGCATCGACGTCAACGGGCTCACCCTGTGGGGCAAGAGCGGCGACCGGCACGGCTACAACAACGGGATGGGCGCCACGCGCGACCTGCGCCGGCGCCTCATCTACTCGGTCAACACGCTCCACATGGGGCAACAGCCGCCCGCCATCACCGCGCGCATCGTCGCGGCCGCCCTGGGCGTGCCCTCCGCGCGGTAACGGAGGGCGCGCGGACGATCAGGGCGCGGGGAGCTGGGGTTGGACCGGCAGGGCCCGGTCGGCCGTCATCCCATCGCCCAGCTGGCCATCGGCATTGTTCCCCCATGTCCGCACCGTGCCGTCGGCGAGCAGGGCCAGCGAGTGGGTGTCGCCCGCGGCCACGGCGGCGGCGGGGGCGGAGCCTGAGACCCGCGTGGGCACGGAGCGCGGGAGGCTCGTCTCATCACCGAGCTGACCCCAGGCATTGTCCCCCCAACTGCTCGGGGCACCGCCATCGGACACGGCCAGCGCGTGGTGGTCTCCCGCGGCGATGGCGGTGACGCCACTCAGCCCCGACACCCGCATGGGGTCGGCGTGGTGGGAGGTCGTCCCATCGCCCAGCTTGCCGTTGTGATTGCCGCCCCAGGTCCAGACGGTGCCATCGCTGACAACGGCCATCGAAAGGGCGTCGCCCGCGGCCACGGCCGTGACACCGGTCAACCCCGGCACCTTCACCGGAGAGGGATGGTCGAGGCTCGACCACCGATCGCCGAGCTCGCCCTGGGAGTTGCGCCCCCAGGCCCAGACGGTGCCATCGCCGTGCAGGGCCAGCGAGTGGTTTTCGCCCGCGGCCACGGCGACCACACCGGTCAGCCCCGGCACCTGGACGGGCGTGCCACGCTCGGTGGTCGTCCCATCGCCCAGCTGGCCGGACAAGTTGGCCCCCCAGGTCCAGACCGTGCCGTCCTCGCGCACGGCCAGCGAGTGGTCGCGGCCCGCGGCGATGGCGGTGACGCCGCTCAGCCCCGGCACCTGCAGCGGGCTGGCGCTTTCCCTCCCTCCACCCAGCTGGCCTGAGGAGTTGCGCCCCCAGGCCCAGACGGTGCCGTCCTCGCGCAAGGCCAGCGAGTGGAGGTCGCCCGCGGCGATGGTCGTGACGCCGCTCAGCCCCGGCACCTGCGTGGCGGAGGGGTGGCGGGTGGTCGTCCCATCCCCGAGCTGGCCTGCGAAGTTGGCCCCCCAGGCCCAGACGGTGCCGCCCCGGCGCAAGGCCAGGGAGTGGTCGCGGCCCGCGGCGATGGCGGTGGCGCCCGCCAGGCCGGACACCTGCACGGGTGCCTGACGGCGCGCGGGCACACCGATACCCAGCTGCCCATCGGTGTTGCGGCCCCAGGTCCGCGGCGTACCGTCGCCGAGCATGGCCAGCGAGTGGTTGTCACCCGCGTCCACGGCGACGACGCCGCTCAGCCCCGGCACCCGCACGGGGACGTGACGGGGAAGGCCCGTCCCATCGCCCATCTGGCCGAAGGAGTTGTCTCCCCAGGCCCAGACGGTGCCGTCCTCGCGCAGGGCCAGCGAATGATTTTCGCCCGTGGCGACGCGAGTGATGCCGGTCAGTCCATGGACCTGCACGGGATCGGAGCGACTGAAGAGCGTCCCATCGCCAAGCTCGCCGCGGCTGTTGCTGCCCCAGGCCAGGACGGAGCCGTCGCCGGAAACGGCCAGTGCGTGGGAGGTGCCCACGGCCACGGCGATGACGTGGCGCAACCCGGGCACCTGGGCGGGAGTGTGGGGTGACTCCTCGCCGGGCACACCGGAGCTGATGCCCCCCCAGCTCCAGACGGTGCCATCGCCGCGCACGGCCAGCGAGCGGGTTGCACCCGCGGCGATGCGGGTGACGCCGCTCAGCCCACGCACCTGCAGCGGAACGGGGCGATCCGTGGTCGTCCCGTCCCCCAGCTGGCCGTTGTAATTGCCACCCCAGGTCCAGACCGTGCCGTCGTCACGCAACGCCACCGAATGGACGTTCCCCACGGCCACGGCGAGGACGCCGCTCAGCCCCGGCACCTGCACGGGGGTGCGGTGGAGGAGGGTCGTCCCATCGCCCAGCTGGCCGTAGGAGTTGTTCCCCCAGGCCCAGACGGTGCCGTCCTCGCGCAGGGCCAGCGAGTGGGAGGAGCCCGCGGCCGTGTCGAGGACGCGGAGCAACCCGGGCACCCGCATGGGGGTGTCGCGCCGGGCCGGGTCTTCAACGCCCAACTGCCCCAGGGAGTTGTCACCCCAGGCCAGGAGGGTCCCGTCGCGTCCCACCGCCAGCGAGTGGCGGTAGCCCCCCGCGACCGTGGGACCCGGACAGGCCCGCGCGGAAAGGTAGAAGGCCCGGGAGATGGCGGGGTCCCTGTCGTTCGTGACGGTGACGGTGAGCGTGATCCGGGTGCCCGCGGGAGCGCACCTCGGGGCCGCCCACAACACGTCACTCGTCGTGGAGGTGCTCGTCGGGCTTCCGAGGATGCCTGTGCTGGCCTCCCAGGTGAACCGGAGCGGGAGCGCGTCCGCGTCCCGCGCGGTGACGTGCAGGGTGACCATCTCCTCGGGCGTCGCGTTGGTCGTTGACTGGGTCGCCTCTTCGAGGGTGGGTCCCTTGGGGCCGGTGCCACAGCGGGCAGGACCGCGTTGGCAGTCCGAGTCGCCGCAGCCGAGGCCCAGGACGAACAGCATGGCCGCCAGGACGAGATTCAATGTGAGACCGCTCCGCATGTGGCTCCCCCCAGGTGAGTCTTTGCGAAGCCCTGCTGCAAGGGCATCCGCGTTGGCCGCGCTTCTACCTGAAGTCCAGCTGGGATTGCACTCATGCAGGTGGGGCGCGGATGCCCAGGGCCCCCGTGACGCTTAACCCCATTTAATCGCGCTTAACCCCAGGCCCCCCGGACCCGTTGGTAGACCGGGGCTTCCAGCGTGAATGGCGCATGCAGAGGGGGAAGTGCTTCATGAGAATCCAATTCCACGGTCCCGCGCAGTCCCGTCAC
>NZ_RAWB01000313.1 GCF_003612055.1 Corallococcus llansteffanensis | reverse complement strand
GCGCGAAGCCTCGGTGGTGGTGGAGCCGCAGTCTCCGGCGCCGTCCCCTTCCGCAATGGGGGGAGAGGACCTCGAGCTGCCGATGCTCAGCCACCTGGATCCCTCCGCCGCGTCGTCCGGGGGAGACCTGGACCTCCTCGGAGGCGCGCAGGCGGCGGGCAACGAGCCCCGGCTCGCGGGCGCCACCGCGCTGTCGCCGGACTCGCGCATCAGCTCGGTGAAGCCCGCGCGCACCTCGCACCTGACGGCCGCGCCGGTCCGCAGCGCCCAGCGTGAAGGCTCCGGCGGCGGCGTCCGGTCGCTGGCCGCGGGCCTGGTCGTGCTGGTGCTCCTCGGGGGCGGCGCCGCGGCTGGCTACTTCCTGCTCTACAAGCCCCGGCAGGAGGCGGCGCTCAAGGCCTCCCGTCCGCAGGGGCCCGCGCCCGTGTCCCCGGAGGTGATGGCGGCGGTGGGCCGGTGGAAGCTCCAGTTCCTGGAGCTGACCGGCACCAGCGCGGACCACCTCGCGGAAGGCCAGCGGCAGCTCGCGAAGGACCAGCGCGTCGCATACGCGGAGGCCGAGGAGTCCTTCCAGCAGGCGGTGCTCCTGGACCCGCGCAGCACCGACGCCATCGCCGGCTACGTGCAGGCGCTGGCGCTCGGGCGCGGTCCCGGCATGGACGACAACTCCTTCCAGGAGGCGCGCGAGCTCATCCAGGCCACCGAGTCCACCGTCGGCAAGCTGCCCGGGCTGCTCGTCGCGCACGCGAACCTGCTGCTGTCCCGCGCGCGGCAGTCCAGCCACCTGGAAGAGGCGACCCAGCTGGCGGACGCGGCCCGGGCGCACCCGGATGCCACCGACGCGCAGAAGGCGGAGGCCTACCTGGTGCTGGGCCGCGCCAAGGTGGCCACGTCGCGCGAGCTGGCGAACAAGGACTTCGACGAGGCCCGCAGGCTCGCGCCCAAGCTCAAGCGCGTGGACTACTACAGCGCGCTTGCCCACGAGGAGGCGGGCCAGTACGGCCTTGCGCTCAAGCTGCTGGGCCGCCGGCTGGAGCTGGATCCGCAGGACTGGGACAGCCTGGAGGCGTCCGCCCGCATCTACGTGGAGGTCGGCGAGACGGGCCGCGCGCGCAAGCTGTACGAGGACCGCGCGAAGGCGAAGGGCAAGGCGGGGGACCTGCGCAGCGCGCTCGCGCTGGCCGTCCTGCGCTACCAGGCGGAAGGCAACGCGCGCGAGGCGGTGCGCGAGCTGCGCGCCCTGGCGAAGGGCGTGTCCCGCTATGGCCCGCGTGACGCGTCGGAGATCTGGGTCCACCTGGCCGCGGCGGAGCGCACCGCGGGCAACGCCGACGGCGCGGTGAAGGCCGCGGACGAGGCCCTGAAGGTCGTGCCGGCGCTGCCGGAGGCCCACCTGCAGTTGTTCCTGGTGGCGCTGGCGGGCAAGGACGCGCCCAGGGCGCGTGAGCACCTGAAGGGCTTCCAGGGGCGGCTGGAGGACCCCGCGCTGGAGCAGGTGCTGGAGGGCCGGGTGCTGCTGCTGGAGCAGAACCCGGCGGGAGCGCAGGAGCGCTTCCTCGCCGCGGGGAAGCTGGACCCGCGCCGCCTGGACGCGCAGCTGCTCGCGGGCGTGGCGGCGGCCACCGCGAAGAAGCGCGAGGAGTCCTTCCGCCTGTTCTACCCCGTGCTGGAGGCGCGCATCTTCGACCCGCTGCGCCCGGCCCCCAGGCCCGCGCTGACGCGCTTCTGGCTGCGGCCCGGCGACACGCTGGCCGGCGTGGAGAACGTGGTGCAGGAGCTGGGCGGTCGTCCGGACGACGTGCAGCCCCTGCTGTACGAGGGCCTCGTGCGCTTCCACCAGGGGGATCGGCAGGGCGCGGAGCGGCTGCTGCGCTCGGTGGTGGAGACGGGCACGAACAACGGCTCCGCGCAGGCCTACCGCTCGCTCCTCGCGCTGGACGCGAAGCCGGCGCAGGCGCTCGAGCTCGCGGAGAAGGCGGTGGCCCTGGAGCGCAGCCTGCCGGTGGCGCGCCTGTCGCTGGGGCTCGCGCAGGCGGCAGCCGGGGACGTGGAGCGGGCGAAGCGGTCGGTGCGCTCCGTGCTGGAAGTGGCGCCGACGATGCTGTCCGCGCAGACGAAGCTGGCGGAACTGGAGCTCGCAGCGCGGCCGGAGGTCGCGCGCGCGATGCTGGAGAAGGTGGTGGGGCTGGACCCCTCCTGCTTCCCCGCCAAGAAGCTGCTCTTCAAGCTGGACGAGCGAGGTTGACGTGAAGGTCCTGTTGCTGGGGTCGGGCGGGCGCGAGCACGCGCTCGCATGGAAGCTGGCGCAGAGTCCCCGCCTGTCCCGGCTGATCTGCGGCCCGGGCAACCCGGGCACGGCGCGGTGGGGCACCAACGTGCCGCTGCAGGCGGACTCGCCGGAGGCGGTGGTGTCGCTGGCGCGCCGCGAGGGCGTGGACCTGGTGGTGGTGGGTCCGGAGGCGCCGCTCGTCGCGGGTGTGGCGGACGCGCTGGCGCAGGTGGACATCCCGTGCTTCGGCCCCGTGGCCGCGGCCGCGCGGATTGAAGGCTCCAAGGCCTTCGCCAAGGAGATCATGGCGGAGGCGGGCGTGCCCACCGCGGCCTTCCGCGTCTTCACCGACGCGGCGGAGGCGGAGGCGTACGCCGTCCAGCAGGGCCGCATCGTGGTGAAGGCGGACGGGCTGGCCGCGGGCAAGGGCGTCATCGTCGCGCCGGACGCGCAGGCCGCGCGCGACGCGGTGCGCGCGGTGGCGGCGCTGGGGCAGGTGGGCCAGCGGATGGTGCTGGAGGAGCTGCTGGAGGGCGAGGAGGTGTCGCTGATGGCCCTGTGCGACGGCGAGCGCTACGTGCTCCTGCCGCTGTCGCAGGACCACAAGCGCGTGGGCGAGGGCGACACCGGCCCCAACACCGGCGGCATGGGCGCGTACTGCCCGGCGCCGTTCCTCACCGCCGAAGAGCTCGCGCGCGTGGGCGAGCAGGTCATCGCGCCGACGCTGGCCGTGCTGCGCAAGCGCGGCACGCCGCTGCGCGGGGTGCTGTACGCGGGGCTGATGCTCACGGCCTCGGGCCCCAAGGTGCTGGAGTTCAACGCGCGCTTCGGGGACCCGGAGGCGCAGGTCCTGATGATGCAGCTGGACGAGGACGTGCTGCCGCTCCTGGACGCGTGCGCGAAGGGCACGCTCGAGCCCCGGACGCTGGCGCAGCACCCCGGCGCGTCGGTGGGCGTGGTGCTGGCGGCGGAGGGCTACCCGGAGGCGCCGAAGAAGGGCCAGCGCATCGAGGGCCTGGAGGCCATTCCGTTCAACGCGCCGGTGTTCCTGGCGGGCGTGGCGAAGCAGGACAAAGCGCTGGTGACGGCGGGCGGACGGGTGATGACGGTGTGCGCTCGGGCGGATGACCTGGCGAAGGCGCGCGAGCGGGCCCTGGCGTCGGCGGAGCTCGTGCGCTTCGAAGGCAAGCACTTCCGCCGGGACATCGGCGCGCGGGGGCTTCGGGCGCGGCCGTGAAGCTGCTGGCGCGCTACCTGCTCAGGGAGCTGCTCGTCCCCCTCTTCGTGTGGGTGGCGTTCATGTTCCTGTTGCTGTTCGTGATGCAGTTCCTGCGCGGCACGGACGTGCTGCTGGGCTCGGCGGTGACGCTCGGGGACCTGGGCCGGCTCATCGCGTACCTGGCGCCGCACTTCCTGGTGATGGCGCTGCCCATCGCGTTCCTGCTGGCCATCCTCCTGGGCCTGGGGCGGCTGGGGGAGGACCGGGAGCTGACGTCGCTGCAGGCGCTGGGCATCAGCCCGCTCCAGCTCCTGGCGGCGCCGCTGGGCGTGGGGCTGGCGCTGAGCGCGTTCATGGTGCTGCTCACGTCCACGGTGGAGCCCTGGGGCCTCACCGGCGTGAAGGAGCTGGTGGGCGAGGTCATCCAGAAGAACGTCGCGGGCGACGTGAAGTCCGGCGTCTTCTACGAGGACCTGAGCGACCTGACGCTGTACGCGCAGAGGGTGGCGCCCAACGGGGGAGGGTGGACGAACGTGCTCCTGCACGACGACCGCGACCCCAGCTCGCCGCTGCTGGTGCTGGCGCACAAGGGCCGGGTGGGCACGTCGGCGCGGGGCGAGGCGTTGACCATCGAGCTGAAGGAGGGCGAGGTGCACCGCGCCAACCGCTCCGCCGTGGACGCCAGCGTCGTCGCCTTCGAGAAAGCGGAGATCAACGTGGGGCTGGGCGGGTCGCTGTCGCGGCGCAACCGGTTCCGCTCGCCCAAGGAGGAGCTGACGCCAGTGGAGTTGATGGCGGCGGCGAAGGACGCGGAGGAGCGCCGGGATGATCCGCGCCCGTTCCTGATGGCGCTGCACAGCCGGTTGGGCAACGCGGTGGCGCCGGTGGCGTTCGCGCTCTTGGGCACGCCGCTGGCCATCGGCCGCAGGCAGGCGGGCCGGGCGTGGGGGTATCTCCTGACGCTGGGCGGCTACGTCCTGTACTACCTGCTGAGCCGCGCGTTCGAGCAGATGGGGCAGAAGGGCCAGCTCCCGGTGCTCGTCGCGGGGCAGCTCGCCAACGTGCTGTTCATGGTGGTGGGCGCGGTGGCGCTGTACCGGGTGACGCGCTCGGGAACGGTGCGATGAGGGGCACGCTGTTCAGCTACGTGGTGCGCGCGTACGTGCGCTACACGCTGGGCATCCTCGCGGGCGTGGTGGCCGTGTTCCTGGTGGTGGACTTCGTGGACCGCGCGAAGGCCTACGGGGGCGAGGGCTGGGTATGGGACGTCCTCAAGCTCTACGGCTACAAGGCGCTGGTGACGGTGCAGCAATTGGGGCCGGCGGCGCTGCTGCTGGCGGCGGGCACCACGGTGTCGGCGCTGCGCAAGAAGGGCGAGGTGACGGCGCTCCGGGCGCTCACCTTCGGGCCGGCGGCGCTCTACCTGCCGGTGGGCCTGTGCGCGCTGGTGGCGTGCCTGGGGCTGGTGCTGTTCGACGAGACGGTGGCCGCGAGGGCGGGCCGGCGCGTGGATGAGATCACCACGCAGCGCTTCAACCGGTGGGGCGACTGGCGCCTGTACTACACGCCGAAGCAGTGGTTCCGCCGGGGCGACACCATCTTCTTCCTGCGAGGCGGCAACCCGCAGGAGGGCTTCGAGAACGTCTCCATCTTCACGCTGACGCCGGAGTTCAAGCTGCGCCGTCGCGTGGACGCGGTGCGGATGCGCTCGCTCCAGGACACGCGCTGGGAGCTGACAGACGTGGTGGAGCGCACCTTCACGGAGGACGGGCGCACGGCGGTGCATCAGCAGCCGAGCGCCGAGTACGAGCTGGGCGTGGGTGCGACGACGTTCCGCATCCGCCCGGGCCGGCCGGAGCAGATGCGCCTGGGCGAGCTGCGAGAGCAGATTGGCGCGCGCGCGGAGGTGGGCCTGGCGACGCGGGCCTTCCAGCTCGCGTGGCACAACCGGTTCGCGTACCCGCTGGCGGGGCTGCCCGCGGCGTTGCTCGCGGTGGGGCTCGCGCTGCGCACGAACCGGCGAGGACACCTGACGGCGGCCGTGGTGGAGGGTCTGCTCATCGCCGTGGCGATGTGGGGCCTGATGGTGGTGTCGCGCACGCTGGTGCTCACCGAACGCCTGGCACCCGCGGTGGCGGCGTGGATGCCCACGACGCTGCTGACCCTGGTGGCGGCGGCGCTGTGGCTGCGCCGCGAGGGGCTGCTCTACCTGCCGCGAAGGCGGAGCGCGGCGAAGTAGGAGGGCGGTCCCTGCGGAGCGGGGCCGTGTTTCCCAGTCCAGGTGGCGCGCGAGCCAGCCCGTGCGGTGACAGGGCAGGCTCGCATGAGCCGCTCAGCCGCGCAGCAGTCTGCGCGTATGCCGGGCGAGCTGTCCCTCCTCGTCACTGGGCAGCACCCGCACGAGGCACGCGGACCCCTCCGCCGAGATGACCTCCGCGCTCGCGTCATTCCGGCGCGCATCGAGCGTGATGCCCAGGTGGCCCAGCGTCGCGCACACGCGCTGGCGCACCGTCGCGCTGTTCTCCCCGATGCCGCCCGTGAACACGAGCAGGTCCAGTCCACCGAGCACCGCCGCGTAGGCGCCCACCGTCTTCGCGAGGCCGCGCGTGAAGACGTCCACCGCGAGTGCCGCGGGCGCGTGGCCCGCCGCTGCATCGCGCGTGAGGGCCTGCATGTCGCTGGTGCCCTCCGACAGTCCCCGGAGCCCGGCGTCGTGGTTCACCATCGCTTCGAGCGCCGCCGCGTCCATTCCGCCCACCCGCATGAGGTACAGCAGCACGCCCGGGTCCAGGTCGCCCGTGCGGGTGCCCATGGGAATGCCGCCCGTGGGCGTGAAGCCCATCGACGTATCAACGGAGCGGCCATGGTCGAGCGCCACCAGGCTCGCGCCGCTGCCCAGGTGCGCCACCACCGTGCGCGCGGGCACACCAGGCGCGAGCCTCGCGACGATGGACTCGTAGGACAGGCCGTGGAAGCCGTACCGCTGCACGCCCTGCTGACGCACCGACAGGGGCAGGGGCAGCGTCGAGGCGACGGGGGGCAGGGTGGCGTGGAACGCCGTGTCGAAGCAGGCGAACTGCGGCACGCCCGGGAAGCGCCGCGCCGCCGCCCGGATGAGCGTGAGCGCCGCGGGGATGTGCAGCGGCGCGAAGTGCGTCGCGTCCTCCAACGTCTTCAACACCTCCGGCGTCAGGGCCTGGTGCTGCCGCAGCCGGGGCCCGCCATGCACCACCCGGTGTCCAATGGCCCGGGGCTGCTCCGCCCCTGCTTCCTCCAGGTGCCGCACGGCTTCACGGAAAGCGTCCTCCTGCGACGGGTGCCGCACGTCCACCGCGCGCACCTGCCTGCCTTCACCGTCCTTCAGCACGAGCCGGCCCTGCTCCGCGCCGATGTGGCTCGTGCTGCCCTTGAACCGCACGGTCTCCTGGCCCGCATGCTCCGCGTAGAGCCCGAACTTCAGCGACGACGAACCGCTGTTGATGACCAGCACGGCGTCGCTCATCGCGCGGTCCATTTCCAGTCGCGCACCTCGGGCATGTCCTCGCCGTGCTCCGACACGTAGAGCTTGTGCTGCTGGCGCACCTCGGAGAAGCGCTGCTCCGCGTCGTCCAGCCGGTGGCGCGCGGCGGGCGTGTGCCGGATGGCCGCCAGCGCCAGCGTGAAGCGATCCATGTCATTGAGCACGGTCATGTCGAAGGGCGTGGTCGTGGTGCCCTCCTCCTTGAACCCGTGCACGTGGATGTTGCCGTGGTTGGCCCGGTTGTAGGTGAGCTTGTGCACGAGCGTCGGGTAGCCGTGGAAGGCGAACACCACGGGCTTGTCCCGGGTGAACATGCGGTTGAAGTCCTCCTCGTTCAGGCCATGCGGGTGGACGCTCACCGGGGCCAGCGTGAACACGTCCACCACGTTGACGACGCGCACCTTCAGCTCCGGGGCCCACGCGCGCAACACCGTCACCGCCGCCAGCGTCTCCAGGGTGGGCACGTCGCCCGCGCAGGCCATCACCACGTCCGGGTCGCCGTCGTCGTTGCCGGCCCAGTCCCACGTGCCGATGCCCGTGGAGCAGTGGCGGACGGCGCTCTCCATGTCCAGCCACACGGGCGACAGCTGCTTGCCCGCGATGATGAGGTTCACGTAGTCGCGCGAGCGCAGGCAGTGGTCCGCCACGGACAGGAGCGTGTTCGCGTCCGGCGGCAGGTAGATGCGCACCGTGTCCGCCTTCTTGTTGGCCACGTGGTCGATGAAGCCCGGGTCCTGATGGGAGAACCCGTTGTGGTCCTGGCGCCACACGTGCGAGCTGAGCAGGTAGTTCAGCGACGCGATGGGCTTGCGCCAGTGCAGCTCCTTCGCGGATTTGATCCACTTGGCGTGCTGGTTGAACATCGAATCGATGATGTGGATGAACGCCTCGTAGCAGGAGAAGAGGCCGTGGCGTCCGGTGAGCAGGTAGCCCTCCAGCCACCCCTGGCAGAGGTGCTCGCTCAGGACCTCCATCACCCGTCCGTCGGCGGAGAGATGCTCGTCGGTGGACTCCAGCCGCGCATCCCAGGCCTTGCCGCTGACCGCGTAGACGTCCTGGAGCCGGTTGGAGGCGTTCTCGTCGGGCGCGAACAGGCGGAAGTTGCGGGTGCCCAGGTTGTGGCGCATCACGTCCCGCAGGTAGCCGCCCAGCACGCGCGTGGCGCTGACCTCCTTGGAGCCCGGGGTGCCGGGGTCCACCGCGTAGTCGCGGAAGCCCGGCAGCACGAGCGGCACGAGGAGCTGCCCGCCGTTGGAGTGGGCGTTGACGCCCATGCGCAGCCGGCCCTTGGGCGCGACGTCCGCCAGCTCCTCGCGCAGGGTGCCGTTCGCGTCGAACAGCTCGCGGGGCCGGTAGCCGTGGAGCCACGCTTCGAGGATCTTCAGGTGCTCGGGGTTGGTGCGCACCTCCTCCAGGGGCACCTGGTGGGAGCGCCAGGTGCCTTCCACCTGCTTGCCATCCACCTCATGCGGGCCGGTCCACCCCTTCGGCGTGCGCAGCACAAGCATGGGCCAGCGGGGACGGGTGGCGTCGTGGTTCTCCCGCGCGTGGCGCTGGATGCGGAGGATCTCCGCGTAGAGCTCATCGAGTAGCGCGGCCATCCGCTGATGCATCGTCTTCGGGTCATCACCCTCCAGGAAGTAGGGCTGGTAGCCGTAGCCGCGGAAGAGGGCCTCCAGCTCGTCCGGGTCGATGCGCGCGAGCACCGTGGGGTTGGCGATCTTGTACCCGTTGAGGTGCAGGATGGGCAGCACGACGCCGTCGGTGATGGGGTTGATGAACTTGTTGGAGTGCCAGCTCGCGGCGAGCGGGCCCGTCTCCGCCTCGCCGTCACCGACAACGCAGGGGACGATGAGGTCCGGGTTGTCGAAGACAGCGCCATACGCGTGGAGCAGCGAGTAGCCCAGCTCGCCGCCCTCGCTGATGGAGCCGGGGACCTCCGGGGCGTCGTGGCTGGGGACACCGTAGGGCCAAGAGAACTGGCGGAACAGGCGCTTCATGCCGTCGCGGTTGCGCTCGATGTTGGGATACAGCTCCGTGTAGGAGCCTTCGAGGTACGTGTTGGCGATGATGCCGGGGGCACCGTGTCCGGGGCCAATCACATACATCATGTTGGCCCGGTGCTGCCGGATGATGCGGTTCAGGTGCACGTAGATGAAGTTGAGGCCGGGCGTGGTGCCGAAGTGTCCGAGCAGGCGCGGCTTGACGTCCTCCACCGTGAGGGGCCGCTCCAGGAGCGGGTTGTCCTTCAGGTAGATCTGCCCCACGGAGAGGTAGTTCGCCGCGCGCCAGTAGGCGTCCATCTTCTCCAGCTCGGCTTCACTCAGCGGTCCCGGCATGCGTGTCTTCCCCCCGCGCGAATGGTTGGAGCGACCAGACTCCAGCCCTCGCGCGTCGTGCAATCCCCCTGACGGGAAAAGTCAGACGCGTCGGTTTTCCGACAGCGATGGGCCTTGGAGCCGGCGCCTCAGTGAGGAGCGGGGACGTCCACGGTGTTCGCTGGCGTGGTGGCCTGCTTCAGCTTGGGGAAGAACAGTCCGGCGGCGAACGCGGCGACCATCGCCGAGCAGATGATCCAGAAGTTGATGCTGAGGCCGTGGTTCAGCGCGCCGCCGAGCGTCTCGAGGACGGCGGGGGACAGGCCGCGTCCATGCTCGGGGCCGAGCAGCTCGGTGGCCGCGCTGACCGGGACGCTGGGGTCCTTCATGAGCTGCGCCACCATCACGCCTCCCATCGCGCCCACCCCGAGCGACCCGCCGATGGTGCGGAAGAACATGCTGCTGGCCGTGGCCACGCCGCGCAGCTCCCAGCCGACGCTCATCTGGACCGCGACCATGGTGGCCATGGCCGCGAAGCCCAGGCCCACGCCGAACAGCCCCATGGCGATCTGCGGCACGAGCAGCGGCGCGCCGGGCTTGAGCATGAGCGCCATCAGCGCGGTGCCGACCGTGGCCAGGCCCAGCCCGCCGACGATGAGCGGCCGGAAGCCGATGCGCAGCATCAGCCTGCCGCCAATGACGCTCGCCAGCGGCCAGCCGACGATCATCGGGGTGATCATCCCGCCCGCCATCGTGGCCGAACCGCCGAGCACGCCCTGCACGTACAGCGGCACGTAGGTGGTGGCGCCGAACTGGGCGGCGGAGAAGAGGGCACCCGCCAGGGAGCAGATGGCGATGGTGGGAATCTTGAAGAGGCTCATCGGGATGATGGGCTCGGGGGCGCGCAGCTCCACGAACACGAACGCGGTGAGCAGCACGCCCGCGACAGGCAGGGCGAAGAGCGTGCGGCCGGTCCCCTGCACGCCGAACAGCAGGGCCACCACGCCTCCGCACAGGAGCGCCGCGCCCGCGAAGTCGAGCCGGGCGCGCGCCTTGCGCTTCAGCTCTTCGTGGAAGAACACGATGAGCAACGCCATCGAGGCCAGGCCGATGGGGATGTTGAGGAAGAAGACCCAGTGCCAGGTGAGGTGCTTCACGATGAGGCCACCGGTGAGCGGGCCCGCGAGGCCGGCGATGCCCCACACCGCGCTGAACGCGCCCTGGACCTTCGCGCGCTGCTCCAGCGTGAAGATGTCGCCGACGATGGTGATGGCGATGGGCTGCATGGCCCCGGCGCCCAGTCCCTGGAGGGCGCGGAAGGCGATGAGCATCTGCATCGACGTGGAGAGCCCACAGGCGATGGAGCTCGCGAGGAACAGCGTGCTGCCGAAGAGGATGATGGGCTTGCGGCCGTAGAGGTCCGCGAGCTTCCCGAAGATGGGCACGGTGATGGTGGACGACAGCATGTACGCGGTGAAGACCCACGCGTAGCTCTGGATGCCGCCCAGGTCGCTGACCACCGTGGGCATGGCGGTGGAGACGACGGTCATCTCCAGCGCGGCCACGAAGAGGCTCAGCGCGAGAGCAAGGGTGGTGAACGGTCGGTGGGTGGTGCGCATGGCGGCAGGTTCGGACCCTGGAGAAGAGGGGGCCTGACTAACGGGTGCCTGTCCGCGCCGCCAACGTCAAGCGCGGCGAAGTCGCTGGAGGGCCGCCACCGCCCCGGATTCCGGGGCCTGTCCGGGAAGAGGGGAAGGTCGGCGGTGGAGGTCCCCAGAGGGTGAGGTAGGGTCCGAAGGCCGCGCGAGGGCCGAGCACAAGAATGAGCATGGATTCCAGGACGGTGATTGGCGGGCGCTGGCTGACAGCGGTCACCGCGGTGTTGGGGCTCTACGCGGTGGGGCTGGTGCTGGCGGAGGCGGTGCTCCAGGCGGGCGCCATCCTTGCCACGGCGCTGGCCCTGGCGCTGGCGGTGACGAAGCGGCTGAGGCTGGAGAAGGACGTGCGGGCGTTCGTGCTGGCGAGCGTCACGCTGTGCCTGTGGCAGCTCCTGTCCCCGGCGGTGGCGCTGCTGACGGGAGCGGCGGCAAAGTGGCCCAGGGGCGCGAGGTACGGGCAGGCGCTGGACACGGTGGCGGCGGCGGCGGTGGCGTGCATCGGGACGCTGGGGGTGCCGTGGGCGTTGCTGGGAGGCATCACCGCGGGAGGCTGGTTGCTGGCGGCCGCGCTGGGCTTCTTCCAGCACCGGGTGATGTGGCCGTGGGAGCCGCCCGCGTTCCTGAAGCTGAACCTGTCGAGGCTGCACGAGAACTTCGGCACGGAGGAGTCCCCGAGGTACGCGGCGGGAGGGTTCTTCTTCCACCGGCTGCGGTTCGCGCACGGAGCCATCGCGGTGCTGGGACCCGCGCTGGCGGTGCTCGGG
>NZ_RAWB01000312.1 GCF_003612055.1 Corallococcus llansteffanensis | reverse complement strand
CGTGGGGGCCGCGGGTTCCTGCTTGCAGCCGGCGAGCAGCGCGCTCACCAGGAACGCCGACAGCAGCCAGCGGGCACGGGGTGCGCGCGGGGGCTTCGGCGGGACAGCGGACTGCGGGGACATGTTTCCTCCAGGGGGTGGCGGCGGGACCGATTTCATTCCGCGTGCCGTGCGTGGCGCGTCTCGGAGGCGCACGGGAAGTGCGGCCCGGCGACCACGTGCCGGCGCTCCCCCATGCGCGTCCGCGGGCCCGCAGGGTGTCCGGGCGGCCACACCCAGGTGGCCTCGGACGCGCGCGGGACGCGGGATTTCGCCGTGCAGACTGGCGGTGGAACGGCTCGGCGGTCAACTGGGGCCCCCACGCGGGAGGCGGGGCGGTAGAACGCACCCCATGGTGCTGCCCGTCCGATTCGTCCTCATGCGCCCGCGCAACGCGGAGAACCTGGGAGCCGCCGCGCGCGCCCTGAAGAACTGCGGCCTGTCCGACTGGGCCTGGGTCACGCCCGAGGCGGAGGACCTGGGGCCGGCGCGACGCCTCGCGGTGCACGCGGAGGACCTGCTGGAGGGTGTGAAGCGGCCGGACACGCTGGAGGCGGCGGTGTCCGACTGCGTCTGGGTCGTGGGCACCAGCTCGCGCAAGGTGGAGGGCAAGCGCCGCCTGTCGCCCCGCGCCGTGGGGGAGGAGCTGGTGGCGAGGGCCGCCCAGGGGCCGGTGGCGCTCGTCTTCGGGGATGAGCGCAGTGGGCTCACCAACGCGGAGGTGGAGCGCTGCCACGACCTGTCCGCGGTGCCCACCGCGCCGGAGCAGCCGTCCATCAACCTGGCGCAGGCGGTGCTGCTCTACGCCTATGAGGTACGGATGGCGGTGCTCGCCGGCAGCGCGCCGCCGCCCGGGCCCCTGCCGCTGGCCGCCACGGACGCGGAGCTGGCGCGGGTGGAGGCCACGCTGGAGACGCTGTTGGCCTCCGGCGGCTTCCTCGTGGACGAACAGCCCGGGCGCACGGCGGTGAGGGACCTGTTCGCGCCCCTGCGCCGCTCGCGCCTCACGCGCAACGAGGCCCGGCTGTGGCTGGCCGCGCTGCACACCGTGCGGAAGAACTTCCCTTCCGGGGACGGCGCCCCCGAGGCCGACGACTGAGCAGGCAGGAGGACGCCCCGGCCGGGCGCGGCAGGACGCCGGAGCGTCGCTACCTTTCGGGGAAGCGCCGCCAGGAGTACCCCTGCCAGGAGGAGCACCGCGTGAACCACATGCCCTATGAGCCGATGGTCGTGGGGGGCAACGAGCCCGGCCCCTCCTCCAAGCAGGCGCCGTCCCGCGACGGGCTTCCCGAGGAGCCCGGCCGCACGCCCATGACGGCCGAGGACGGCGGGCTCGAGGAGGAGCCCCACCGCATGGCCAACGGCGACGAGCCCGGCAGGACGCCTGGCTCCGCCGAGGGCGAGGATCCGGACGAGCCCACCCGGAAGTAACCCCAACGCGGAGCCGCCCCGCGCGGGTACAGTGCCGCGCCCATGCCTCGCAAGCCCGAACGGCCCCCGAAGTCCCCTCCCCGTCCCAACCGCTGGGAGGGCAAGGAGAAGCCGGACTGGCTGTCCCGGGCGCTCGCCCGCGCGGGCGCGATGCCCCAGAAGGAGGCGGAGGCCGCCATCAAGGCGGGCCGGGTGAGCATCAACGGCCACGTGGTGAAGACGCACCTGAGCCCCGTGCCGCCGGACGCCGTGCTGAAGGTGGACGGCCTGCCGGTGCGCAAGGTCGCGCCCACGCTCGTGCTCGCCTTCCACAAGCCCGCGGGCGTGCTGTCCTCCACCGCGCGCCAGCACCGCACGGGCACCGTCTTCGAGGTCCTCCTGCCCCAACTGCCCACGGAGCTCGCCTCGTACACGTGGCACGCGGTGGGCCGGCTGGACGTGGACACCACGGGCCTGCTGCTCTTCACCAACGACGACAAGCTGGTGGCCCACGTCACCTCGCCGGAGACGCTGCTGCCCAAGCGCTACGTGGCCACGGTGTTCAGCACCGCGGACGAGGAGCGCGTGGCGCCCCTGCGCGAGGGCATGCCGTTGGATGACGGCCCCGCCCGCCCCGCCGTCGTGCGCGTGCGCGACGAGCACACGGTGGAGGTGACGCTCACGGAAGGGCGCCACCACCAGGTGAAGCGGATGCTGGGCGCCGTGGGCCTGCCCGCCCGCGCGCTCCACCGGGAGGCGGTGGGCGACATCACCCTGGGCGACCTGCCCGAGGGCGGCTTCCGGCTGCTCACCGACGCGGAGGTCCGCGAGAAGCTGCACTACACCGGCCGGGCGCCCGCCGTCGTCGCGCCCCCCACGGCTCTGGAGACCGAGGACGCCTGAGGGACGTCCGGACCCGGCCCGTGTCTCACGGGGCCGACATCCCGGTGTAGCGCCGCACCGTGGAAGGGATAGGGTGCGGCCCATGGCGGACTTCGACCTGGTGGTCATCGGCTCCGGACCGGCCGGAGAATGGGGCGCGGTGCAGGCCTCGCTCGCGGGCAAGCGCGTGGCGGTGGTGGAGCGTGAGCCGGTGCTCGGCGGCACCGCGGCCAACACCGGCACCCTCCCCTCCAAGACGCTCCGGGAGACAGCGCTGCACCTGTCCGGCTTCAAGGCGCGCGGCCTCTACAGCGTGGACGCCACGCTGCGCCACGAGGCCACCGTCTCCGACTTCCTCTTCCGCGAGCGCCGCGTGAAGCAGATGGAGCGCGAGCGCATCCACCGCAACCTCCAGCGCCACGGCGTGACGGTGTTCCAGGGCTCCGGCTCCTTCGTGGACGCGCACACCGTGAAGGTGACCCACGACGGCGCCACGGTGGCGACGCTCGCCGCGTCCACCGTCCTCATCGCCACGGGCTCGTCGCCCTACCGCCCGCCGCTGTACCCCTTCGGCGATCCGCGCGTGCACGACTCGGATGAGATCCTCGACATCACCACCCTGCCCCGCACGCTCGTCGTGGTGGGCGGCGGCGTCATCGGCTGCGAGTACGCGTGCATGTTCGCCGCGCTCGGCATCCCGGTGACGCTCGTGGAGGTGAAGAATGAACTCTTGTCCTTCCTCGACGTGGAGGTGGGCCAGCTCCTGCGCGACTGCATGGAGACGCTGGGCGTCCGGCTGCGCCTGGGCCAGGTGGTGGAGACCGCGCACGTCCCCGAGTCCCACGACGAGCCCATCCGCCTGAAGCTGTCCACGGGCGAGGTGCTGGAGGCGGACCAGGTGCTGGTGGCCTCCGGCCGCACCGCGAACACCGGCAGCCTGGGCATCGAGGCGCTGGGCGTGAAGCAGGGCAAGCGCGGGCAGATTGAAGTGGGGCTCGCATACCAGACGTCCGTGCCGCACATCTACGCGGTGGGGGACGTCATCGGCTTCCCGGCCCTGGCCTCCACGTCCATGGAGCAGGCCCGCATCGCGGTGGAGCACGCCTTCGGTCCGGGCAAGCGCACCCTCACGCCCATCCTGCCCTACGGCATCTACACCATCCCGGAGGTGTCCATGGCGGGCGACACCGAGGAGACCCTGCGCGCGCGCGGCGTCCCCTACGTCGTCGGCCGCGCCACCTTCAACACCAATCCGCGCGGGCAGATCATCGGCGACCAGCAGGGCCTCTTGAAGCTGCTCTTCCACCGCGACGACCTGAAGCTGATGGGCGTGCACGTGCTGGGCGAGCAGGCCTCGGAGCTGGTGCACGTGGGGCTCACCGCGCTGCTCACCGGCTCCACCGCGCAGCTCTTCGTGGAGACCTGCTTCAACTACCCGACGCTGTCGGAGGCCTACAAGGCCGCCACCTACGACGCGTTGGACCAGGTGCGCGTCAGCAGCGCCTGATCCACCGCCGCCGCTTCAGCGCGAGTTCTTGAGGCTGCCCACCGTGAAGCCCGCCTCGCGCCGGGCCACCCGGTTCACCCCGTCCGCGGACACCCGGGCCAGCGGGGGGGCGTCGGTGGGAAGCCGCGCGGCCTCGCGGGAGGACGCGGCGGAGGCGCCCCGGCCCGGGGCCCCCTGCAACAGCGAGCGGATCCGCTCCCAGCGCAGCTTCTCCTCCGCCATGAGCTGCACCAGCTCCTGGCGCGCGGAGGCGTCCGGCAGCTCCGACGCCGCTGACGCCACCTTGTCCATGAAGGGCAGCAGGTAACCGAAGTCCCGGTCGAAGCTGATGGGGTTCGCCATGGGGGGCACCTTATCCGTGGTAGACGCGCGAGGCGACGATGAGGCCCCCCCGGATGTCCAATACCTCCGCCACCGGCAGCGGCGCTTCGTTGGGGGCGTGGCGCAGGTACTCCATGAACACCCGGTCCCCATCCGCCGTGAGGGCCGTCTCCTCGTACCGCAGGCCCGGCAGCCGGGCGATGGCGTCCTTCCACCACCGCTCCAGGGCCGGCCGGCCCACCAGGCGCCCCCCCGTCTCCGGATGCAGGACGCGAATCTTGGGCGAGGTATGCGTTGCATCCTCCGCGTACAGCGCCACCAGGGCCGTCACGTCGTGGGCGTTGAAGGCGCGCAGCCAGGCGCGGGCCAGGGAGAAGTTTTCGCTCGCACTCATTGTTATGAAGCCTCAGTCGGAACGGGACGCCGGAACGTAGGCGGATGTACGCCCCGCGTCATGCGGATTTGTCTGGTAACTGAGTCCTGTGGGAAGTAAGGGCCCCGCCTGCTCTGTTCCCTCAGGCAATTTTTTCAATAGAAGAAGGACCGGATCGTGGCCACCAGCGCAACCATCGAGAAGATTCGTAACATCGGTATCTCTGCCCACATCGACTCGGGCAAGACGACGCTCTCCGAGCGCATCCTGTTCTACACGGGCAAGATCCACGAGATCCACGAGGTCCGCGGCAAGGACGGCGTGGGCGCGATCATGGACTCGATGGACCTGGAGCGTGAGAAGGGCATCACCATCCAGTCCGCCGCCACGTACGCGATGTGGGGCGACTACAACATCAACCTCATCGACACGCCGGGACACGTGGACTTCACCATCGAGGTGGAGCGCGCGCTCCGCGTTCTCGACGGTGCCATCCTGGTGCTCTGCTCGGTGTCGGGCGTGCAGTCGCAGTCCATCACGGTGGACCGCCAGATGAAGCGCTACAAGGTTCCGCGCATCGCGTTCATCAACAAGATGGACCGCGCGGGCGCGAACTACGACCGCGTTGCCCTGCAGCTGAAGGAGAAGCTGGGCCACCACGCGGTGCGCCTCCAGTACCCCATCGGCGCGGAGGACCGCTTCCAGGGCCTCATCGACCTGCTGTCGATGAAGGCGTACTACTTCGACGGCGAGAACGGCGAGAACATCCGCGAAGAGGCCATCCCCGCGGACATGAAGGACGAGGCCGAGCTGCGCCGCGCGGAGATGATCGAAGGCGTCGCCAACGTGGACGACACGCTGGGCGAGGCGTTCCTCACCGACCCGGACTCCATCACGGAGAAGCAGCTGCGTGAGGCCGTCCGCCGCGCCACCATCGCGCTGAAGATGACGCCGGTGATGTGCGGCTCCGCGTACAAGAACAAGGGCGTGCAGCTGCTGCTCGACGCGGTGTGCAGCTACCTGCCGAACCCCAAGGAAGCGACCAACGAGGCCCTCGACCAGAAGAACAACGAGGCCAAGATCATCCTGGAGTCGGATCCGGAGAAGCCCTTCGTCGGTCTGGCGTTCAAGCTGGAGGACGGCCGGTACGGGCAGCTCACGTACATGCGCATCTACCAGGGCCGCGTCACCAAGGGCGACTTCATCGTCAACCAGGTGAACCAGAAGAAGGTCAAGGTGCCGCGCATCGTGCGCATGCACTCCAGCCAGATGAACGACGTGAACGAGGCCACCGCGGGCGACATCGTCGCGCTGTTCGGCATCGAGTGCGCGTCGGGCGACACGTTCACCGACGGCACCGTGAACTACACGATGACGTCCATGTTCGTTCCGGACGCCGTCATCTCGCTGGCCGTGGAGCCGAAGGACCGCACCAAGTCGACCAACTTCTCCAAGGCGCTCAACCGCTTCAACAAGGAAGATCCCACCTTCCGCGTGTCGCGCGACGAAGAGTCCGGGCAGACCATCATCCGCGGCATGGGTGAGCTCCACCTGGAAATCTACATCGAGCGCATGAAGCGCGAGTACGACTGCGAAGTGAAGGCCGGCAAGCCGCAGGTGGCGTACCGCGAGACCATCAGCCAGAAGGGCGAGTTCGCCTACACGCACAAGAAGCAGACCGGTGGTTCCGGTCAGTTCGCGCGCGTGTGCGGCTACGTGGAGCCCCTGCCCTCGGACGCCGTGCAGCAGTACGAGTTCGTGGACGACATCGTCGGTGGCTCCATCCCGCGCGAGTTCATCCCCGCGTGCGACAAGGGCTTCGCCGAGGCCGTGAAGAAGGGCAGCCTCATCGGCTTCCCCGTGGTGGGTCTGCGCGTGGTCATCAACGACGGCGCCTTCCACGCGGTCGACTCGTCTGAAAACGCGTTCAAGACGGCCGCCATCATGGGCTTCCGCGAGGGCTACGCCTCCGCGAAGCCCATCATCCTGGAGCCCGTCATGAAGGTGGAGGTCAGCGCGCCGGAGGAGTTCCAGGGCTCCGTCGTCGGCCAGTTGAACCAGCGCCGTGGCACCATCCTCAACACGGAGACGGCCGAGGGCTACCTCACGGCCGTGGCCGAGGTGCCGCTCAACACGATGTTCGGCTACTCCACCGACCTGCGCTCCGCGACCCAGGGCAAGGGCGAGTTCACGATGGAGTTCGCCAGGTACTCGCAGGTGCCGAAGAACGAGGCCGAGGCCCTGATGGCGACGTACAAGGAGAAGCAGGCTGCGGACCAGGCCGCCCGCAAGTAGTCCGGGCTTCCCTGACGCCGCTCTGGCAGTAGCAAGGGCGCTCCCCGCTCAAGTGGGGGGCGCCCTTTCGCTTTCGCATCCCTTTCAAGGAGGTCTTCTTCCGTGACGCTGCTCCGTGCCGCCAATGTCCAGCTCGCCTTCGGCAGCCGGACCGTCTTCGAGGGCCTCACCTTCACCATCGAGGAGGGCGAGCGCGTGGGCCTCGTGGGCGTCAACGGCTCCGGCAAGTCCTCGCTGATGAAGATTCTCGCCGGCGCCGCGAAGCCGGACCTGGGCGAGTTGCAGCTGCGCCGGGGCGCCCGCGTCACCTACCTGCCCCAGGAGCCGGAGTTCGCCGAAGGCGCCACGGTGCAGAGCGAGCTCGCCGTGTCCCAGGCCCCGCTCAAGGCAGCCCTGGACGCGCACGCGGAGCTGTCGCGCAAGCTGGAGGCGGACCCCGCCCACGCCACCCAGAAGATGCTGGAGCAGCTGTCCGTGCTCAGCGACCGCATTGAACAGGCGGGCGGCTGGGACACGGAGCACCACGCGAAGATGCTGCTCGACAGGCTGGGCGTGAAGGACTGGGACCGGCCGGTGGCGCAGCTGTCGGGCGGCCTGCGCAAGCGCGTGGCCATTGCCCGCGCGCTGCTCACGCGCCCGGACCTGCTGCTCCTGGACGAGCCCACCAACCACCTGGACGCGGACACGGTGGACTGGCTGGAGGACGAGCTGGACAAGCTGCCCGGCGCCCTGCTGCTCGTGACGCACGACCGCTACTTCCTGGACGACCTGGTGGACCGCATCGTGGAGATCCAGCCCGGCGGCGGCCTCGTCTCCTACCCCGGCAACTACGCGGCCTACGTGGAGCAGAAGCTGGTCGCGCAGGAGAACGCGGAGACGGCGGAGCACAAGCGCGGACGCTGGATTGCCCAGGAAGTGGCGTGGCTGCGTAAGGGCCCGGAGGCACGGCGCACCAAGAGCAAGGCGCGCATCGAGCGGGCCCAGAAGCTGCTGGCGGAGAAGGGCTTCCAGCGCCCCAAGGTGGCGGATCTGCGCGTGGTGGCGGCGCCCCGGCTGGGCCACACCGTCATCGAGGCCGAGGGGCTCAAGAAGTCCTTTGGCGAGCGCAAGGTGCTGGACGGCGTGGACTTCCGCCTCCAGCGCGGCGAGCGCGTGGGCTTCCTCGGGCCCAACGGCGTGGGCAAGACGACCTTCCTGCGCGTGATGCTGGGCGAAATCCCCGCGGACGACGGGAAGCTCGTCATCGGGAAGAACACCAAGGTCGCCTACTACGACCAGCAGCGCGCCCAGCTGGACCCCGAACAGACGGTGTACGACGCGGCCTCCAACGGCGAGGACCACGTGGAGCTGGCGGACCGCCGGGTGGCCCTGCGCGACTACCTGGAGGACCTGCTCTTCCCGGTGCCCATGCAGCGCATGAAGGTGGGCGCGTTGTCCGGCGGCGAGCGCAACCGGCTCTTGCTGGCGCGGCTGTTCCTGGAGGGCGCCAACGTGCTGGTGCTGGACGAGCCCACCAACGACCTGGACATCGTCACCCTCAACATCCTGGAACGGCTGCTGCTGGACTTCGCCGGCAGCACGCTGCTCGTGACGCACGACCGGTACTTCCTCGACAAGGTGGCCACCGCCATCCTCAGCTTCGACGGCAACGGCAAGGTCACCCGCTACGAGGGCAACTACGACATGTACAAGCGGCTGCGCGAGCAGTCCCAGGCCGCCGCCCTCAAGGCCACTCAGCAGAAGAAGAAGGACGAGGCCCGGAAGGACGAACCTCCCCGCCAGGAGCCCGTCGCCAAGGCAGCACCGAAGAAGACGGTGAAGCTCTCCTACAAGGACCAGCGCGAACTGGACGGCATGGAGGCCACCATCGAGGCCGCCGAGAAGCGCAAGGCGGGCCTGGAGGCCCAGCTCGCCGACCCGAACGTCTACAGCAACGGGGCCAAGGCGGCCGAGCTCCAGCAGGCGCTGGAAGCCGCCAGCGCTGAAGTGGACCGGCTCTATGCGAGATGGCAGGAATTGCAGGACCTGGCGGCCGGCCCGGCCTGACTCGCGGCCTTTGAGGATGTGCGAATCGTTGCGCCTGGAAATGAATTCCGGCGCACCGGCTGCATGATTTTCGGGCTGGGGGACTCCGACTAGAGTCCGCGCCTCGCGTCCTTTCGTCTCAGGAGTTGTCCCGTGTTCCGTCCGGCCACCGTGCTCGCCGCAGCCGCCGCGGCGCTGTTCACCCTGCCCCTCCCCGCGCAGGCCCTGGAAAGCGGCCCCAAGCAGCCGCTGCCCATGTTCGACCTTCAGCGGCTGCGACTGGACGCGTCGGCGCTGGGCTCGCTGGTGGTGGGGACGGGACGGACGCTGGCGCCGGGCCAGCTGCGGGTGGGGTTGAACTACCACTACGAGCACCTGCCCCTGCACTTCCAGACGCGCTGGGAGCCGGGGGACGGCACGGGCCTGGTCGAGAACAAGATGACCGCGCACCTGACGCTGGGCTTCGGCGTGCTGTCGTGGCTGGACGTGGGGGCGGAGCTGCCCTTCATCCTGACGCAGGGGGGAAAGCCGACGTTGAGCTATGCACCGCCCCGCACGGGGGGGCTCGCCACGCCCTGGCTGAGCGCGCGCGCAGCCCTGCTGCGCCAGACGCACGGCGCCCCGCTCAACGTGGCCGTGGAGCTGACGGCGGGCCTGCCGGTGGGCAGCCGCACGGCGCAGGCGCACGAGGACTACGCGTGGCAGCCGCGTCTGCAATTGGGCTACGTGGGCGAAGGCTTCCAGGTGGGGGGCGAGGCGGGCGTGTTCCTTCGCAAGCGCCACGACCTGCAGCCGGTGTCCTTTGACGCGGGCGACGTGGTGAGCAATGAGCTGCGCCTGGGCGCCACGGTGACGTCGCGGGGGGGCGACCTGACGCGCGGCGAGGTGAGCGCGCTGGTGGGCGTGCCGCTCGACGGGGGCCGAATGGGGGCGGAGCTGCTCATCGCCATCCGCCGCCATGCCCTGTCCAGCCTGGACCTGTATGTGATGGGCGGCCCGGGCGTGGGGGCGGGCTTCGACACGCCCACCTTCCGCTTCGTCGCGGGCGTGTCCTGGGCCACCAGCAAGGTGGACTGAAGGAGCCGCGCTACTTCGGCATGAAGCCGAAGGCCTTCACCATCGCGATGGCGATGCCCAGGAGGCTCTCGCCCGCGATGAAGCCGGAGCTGACGGGCAGCACCGCGTCGTCCGCGAGCTTCGGCTTCACCCGGCGCAGCAGCGCGGCCAGCGCCGCGCCCACGAAGAGGCTGATGGAGCTGGAGCCGGGGATGACGATGGCCAGCCCCAGGCCCGACGCCGTGGGGATGAAGGCCTTCGCCTTCGGCGGGGCCCACCGCTCCAGCAGCACCAGCGTCACGCCCAGGAGCATCCCGCACAGGGCGCCCACGCGCGCGGTGGGGTGCAGCGCGGCCACGCCGGAGGCGAGCATCTTGGACACGCCAGCCCACACCATGGCCGCGGGCGCGGGGAACTGCTCCGTGCCCAGCACGTCCGCGGACGGCACCAGCAGGTTGAAGACGGGGACGATGACGACCGAGCCCGCGACCACGCCGAACAGCTGCGCGTAGAACTGCTGACGGGGCGCCGCGCCCAGGAGCCACCCGGACTTCAGGTCCGTGAGCAGGTCCGCGGAGTGCAGTCCCACGCCGCCCGTGGCGTTGGCGCTCATGATGTTGGCGGAGAGGTTGCCCGGGGCGAGCGCGCCGAAGATGAGCTGGGTGACGGGGCCCAGCGCCTTGGTGGGCGTGGTGTCCGTCTCCCCCGTCACGCGCGACGCGATGACGCCCATCACCACCGCCAGCGGCAGCGCGAGCACGCCGGCCCACCACGGAATCTGGAACAGGTACGCCATCAGGAAGACGGCCACCGGGCCCAGCAGCACGAAGCCCAGGGGGAACCAGGCCGGGGGGCACTCGATTTCCGCCAGCGGATCCTCGCGCGTGCCCTCTTGCGGCTGGCGGCCCAGGAGCCCGCTCAGCGCGGAGAAGGAGCGCACCACGCTCTTCCACTGGAAGGCGAACGACAGGAGGCCCGACGACACCAGCACCGCGGCGCCCGTCCACAACGCCCAGCCGTTGATGGCCTTGTACGTCACCTCCGGGATGACGCCGCGGGAGACCATCTCCGGCGCGAGGAAGCCGTAGGTGAGGAAGGCGCCCAGCAGCATGGACCAGCCGGTGCGGAAGCTCACGAGCGCGCCCGCGCCAATGAGCAGCAGGCTGAAGTCGAACGACAGCGACCACTTGCCGGCCTCGCGACCCATGATGTTGAACGGCAGGCTCATCTTCTCCGGCAGGTTCTTCAGCCAGGTGAAGCGCGCGTCGCGCACCAGCACCAGCAGCGCGCCCACGAGCCCCGCGAGCCCCAGCAGCCGCGACTTCTGGCGGGCCACGTCGCCGTGGCCGTGCAGGGCGCGGATGGTCTCCGCGGTGGCGGTGCCGGTGGGGAACGGGAGCGCTTCGATGTTGATGAGCTGGCGCTTGATGGGGATGGCCGCGAAGACGCCCAGCGCGGAGATGACGCCGAACCACACCATCAGCCAGCCCGAGGACGGCAGCGTGCCGGTGAGCATCAGCAGCGCGGGCACCGCGGCCATGTTGCCGCCGCCCGTCATGTAGCCCGCCGCGGACGCCACGGAGCCCATGGCGTTGTTCTCCAGGTCGGTGAACTCCTTCGTCAGCAGCTTGAGCGAGCGCAGCGTGCCGAACACCGCGAAGCCCAGGATGCACGCGGTGATGGTGACGCCCAGGCTCCACCCCGTCTTGAGGACGACGTAGAGGTTGGACAGACACATCACCGCGCCAATGAGCATCCCGGCGATGATGGCGCGCACGGTGAGCTGCCGCGCGCCGCCCTGGTAGACGTGCTCCTTCCAGTACCGCTCCGGATCCATCGCCGCGGAGGCGCCGGGCTGTTCCGGGACGGCGGCAGGGTCAGGCGCGGGGACGCG
>NZ_RAWB01000311.1 GCF_003612055.1 Corallococcus llansteffanensis | reverse complement strand
ACCACTCACCCCCACTGCGCGACGGCCGGGCGCAACCCTCCCCGGAGGGCCCCTGGGGCGGTGCCACAGTGCGTGGGCATGTTTCACGGACACTGGAGAAACCCCCCATGTTCTCACTGCGCTCGCCGCTCCTGTTCGTGCTTGCCCTCCTCTTCTTCCCGGCCGTCCTCGCCGGGACGCTCGTCCTGGACCTGGTCCCGGCCCCCATCCCCCGGCGCTAGGAGGCCGGACGGTGTAGCCTTCCGCTGGAGCATGTCGGAGACGTCGGAAGGGTCCATCGTTCGCGCCACGCTGCGCGCCCTGGTCGCGCCGCTGCGGCTGGGGCCCATCGTGCTGGTGTCACTGCCCCTGCTCGCGGCCCAGGTGCGCTGGAGCGTGGATCCGCACGCGCTGTGGCTGGGCATCCTCCTGTGCCTGCTGTGCGTCGCCGTCGCGCCCGTGTCGTACCGGGTGCTGTTCCCCGAAGGGCTGGACCTGAGCCACGGCGGCATCCGCCTGTTGCTCTACGCGGCGGTGGGCTGCGGCGTGGTGCTGTCCGTGGGGTACGCGCTGCCGCGCCTCACCGAGATGCAGCCCACCTTCCTGTCGGAGCGGTACAACCTGGCCGTCTGCGGCGGGCTGTTCCTCGTGGCCGGCTGGGGCCTGGGGCGGGACATCGGCTTCGAGGAGACGCTGACCCGCGAGCGCGCGCGCGCCACCCGCTTCGCCTGGGAGGCGGAACAGGCGCAGCTGCTGGCCATCCGCAGCCACCTGGATCCGCACTTCCTCTTCAACACGCTCAACGCCATCGCGGAGTGGTGCCGCGAGGACGGCGCCGTCGCCGAGGCCGCCGTGCTGCGGCTGTCCACGATGCTCCGCTCGGTGCTCGCCGGGGTGCGCAGCGTCACCTGGCCGCTGTCGCAGGAGCTGGAGCTGATGCGCACGCTGTTCGACCTGCACCTGCTGCGCGACCCGGACCTGTTCCAACTGCGCATGACGGTGGCGGACGGCCTTGGGGACGTGCCGGTGCCGCCGCTGCTGCTCTTGCCGCTCGCGGAGAACGCCGTGAAGCACGGGCCGGCCTCAGGGCACCGGGGTCCGCTGCTCGTGAGCGTGGGCGTGGCGCGCGACGGGGCGGTGGAGGTGTCCATCGACAACCCGGGCGCGTCCAGGGGCCCCCGCGAGGGCAGCGTGGGACTGCCCACCGTGGAGCGGCGCCTGGCGCTCGCCTACGCCGGCCGCGCGTCGCTGTCGCTCACGAGCGCGGACGGACGCACCCGTGTCACCGTCACCCTGCCCCGCCAGGGCCCCCAACCCGGAGTCCTCACGTGAGAGAGCCCCTGCGCGTCCTCATCGCCGATGACGAACTGCTGGCCAGGAAGCGCCTGTCCCGCCTGCTGGCCGCGCTGCCGGACGTGAGCGTCTGCGGCGAGGCCGTGGACGGGGACGCGGTGCTCGCCCGGGTGCGGGAGGGCGGCGTGGACGTGGTGCTGCTGGACATCCACATGCCGGGCCTGAGCGGCCTGGACGCCATGGGCCTGCTGCCGCAAGGGGGGCCCCACGTCATCTTCTGCACCGCCCACGCGGAGCACGCGGTGAACGCCTTCGAGCACGGCGCGGTGGACTACGTCCTCAAGCCCGTGGAAGCCGCCCGGCTGCAGAAGGCCCTGGAGCGCGTCCGGGCCCGGCAGCCGGCGGTGGCCCCGCCCGCGAAGGCGAAAGTGCTCCCCGTGCCTCCACCGGTCTCCACGGAGCGGCCCGCCTTCGCGCGGCTGCCCATCCCCACGCGGCAGGGGCTGGTGCTGGTGTCGCCGGACGCCATCTCCCACGCGTCGCTGGAGGACGAGCTGGTCACGGTGTTCACCGCCCAGGGCGACTTCCTCACCGACTTCACCCTCAACGAGCTGGCGGACAAGCTGCCCGCGGAGCACTTCCACCGGGTGCACCGGCGCGCGCTGCTCAACCTGTCGCACGTGACACGGCTGGAGCCGCTGGAGACGGGCGGCTACCTGGCGCGCACGGCGCGGGGGCACTCGGTGGAGGTGAGCCGCCAGTCCGCGCGCGACCTTCGCCGCCTGCTGGGGCTGCGCAAGGGCGCGGAGGACGAGGGCTGAAGCGCCCCGTCAGTTCCAGACGAAGAGCTGGTGCACGTATCCGGCGTCCTCGCCCAGCGTGTCCAGCAGGGCCTGCCGCGCGGGCGCGGGAAGCTCCGCGCCGCCGCGAGCGCAGCGGGCCGCCTCCTCGCGGGTGAGTGCGGGCGCCTTGCAGAAGGAGTCCTGCCAGCGGGCCAGGAGCGTCTGGAAGAAGATCTGCTCGTAGCCCCTCAACTCCCCGTCCAGCCACCCGTCCTTGCTGGGCTGGGAGAACTTCTCCGGCCTCACGTTGCCGGGGTCGAAGGTGATGTTGTGCTCGTAGCCGGAGGCGGACAGGGACTTCTCCGCCTTCACCGCCAGGGGCGCGTGCTGCTCCTGGAGGACGGCCTGGGCCACCACCGCGAAGTGGTACTCCACGCCCCGGCGCAGCGCGCGGTACTCGAAGGAGCGCGGCACGTCGCGGTACTTCGTCACCTCCACCGTCGTCTTGTACTCGACCGTCTTCTTCTGGGTGACGAGCCGCTTCTTCATCTCCCCCTTGTCCACGTAGGACTCCTCCACCGTGTACGGCACCTCCGCCGTCGCGGTGCGGTCCTCGTGGGCGGTGTAGGGCACCTGCTCCGTCCACGGCGCCGTCAGCGACACCGGCTGGCTGGTGCGCTCCTCGCTCAGGGTCCCCTGCACGGTGAGCGGCGGGCGGCGCGGGGAGCCCTCCCCGTACCAGGGCGAGGACTCGAACGCACCCGCCAGCCGCGACAGCAGGTATTGGACGACGTCGTTGCTGATGCCCTCCAGGGACACCTGGAACGTGGGAACCCCCAGGGCCTCCGGGAACAGCGGCGCCCGGGGCGCGTCCTGGCGGTAGTGTCGGCAGTAGCGCGCCACCAGCTCCGCCCAGTGCGCGGTGCCGTTCGCCGGCTCCTGCTTCAGCCGGTCGCACGTCGCCGCGCCGCCCTGCTGCACGGCCTCCTCCACGTCGCGCCGGATGGGCGCCATCTCCGCGTACGCGAGCAGCGCGCGCTTGCGGTTCAGGTGCGCCTCCGCCGTCAGCGCGTTGCCCCGCTTCGCCTGCTCGTTGATGAGCTGGCGCAGGTGCCGGTGCGTGCCGCCCATCTCCTCCAGGAGCGAGCTCTCCATGCCGCCGTCCAGCTTGGAGCTCCACTTCTTCCGGTAGGTGAGGAACTGCTCCAGGTTCAGCTCCGCGTCCTCGTCGCGGCCCTCCACGCGGGCCTGCCGCGCCTGGGTGAGCAGCTGCGACAGGCCGCGCCAGCGCAGGTCGTCCAGCGAGGAGCGCAGCTCCGGGTCGTTGGGCGAATCCTCGACGACCTTCACGTACAGCTCGGCGGCTTCGACGAAGCGGCCCTTCTCCGCCAGGTCATTGGCCTTGCCCCGGAGGGATGAGCACGCGGTCACCGCGCTCACGCAGACGAGCAGGGGCACGAGGAGGAACCTCCGGCGCGCGCCGGAGAGGGACGACGGGGAGGTGGAGGAAGTCACGGACGGCATCCTTCAGCGCGTGGCGCGGGGCCCTCGGGCTGACGACCCGGCGGGCCTCCATATTCACAGCGACGCCCGCGTCCGGACAAGACCCCCTTCCGCCCGGCTCAGCCAGGGCTCAGGGCGACTCCACGGGCCAGGTGTGCACGGGCAGCCCTGAATCCGAGTGGTGGAGGTAGCGCTCCAGCAGGGCCGCCAGCGCGTCCTGCCGGGGCATGTGGGCCTCCAGCCGGGCCAGCACCTCCCGCTGCCAGCGCGCCCCGGTGCGCCGCAGGGCCACGCGCTGCGCGATGATGTCCAGCATCGCGTCCGCCTCGCTGGCGTCCACCCCGTGCTCCGTCAGGCCGCGCCGCGCGATGGGCAGCAGGTGCTTCACCAGCTCCACCACCGGCATCGGGCGGGGGCTGGGCGCGACCTCCGCCGGCCACAGCATCACCGCGTCCAGGCCGCGCATCGCCGCCTGCTTGAAGTTGCGCCGCGCCTGCCAGAAGGGCAGCGCCGGCAGGAGCGCGTCCATCCGCTCCGCGAGCCCCAGCGTCAGGCCCAGCAGGAACGCGCCGTTGGCCACCATGTCCACCACCGTCGGGCCCGCCGGCAGCGCGCGGAACTCGATGCGCACGTGGCCGTCCCCGTGCGGATCATAGATGGCGCGGTTCCAGCACCAGACCGTGCCCTGGTGCAGCCGCAGCTCCTCCAGCGCCGGCACGCCCCCGGCCGCGACGATGTCCAGGGGGGAGTCCTCCTTGCCCAGCACCGGCAGGAGCGGCGGGTAGAGGGCCACCGCCTCGGCGAACAGCTCGTGGACGCCCTCGCGCACCCAGCCGTGGCCGAACGTCACGCGCGGGTGCAGGTGGGCCGCCTCGTCGGCGCTCTCGCTGCGGTCGTCGGTGGCCTGCTGGAAGAGCGCCACGCGCGTCTCCTCCCACAGCCGCTTGCCCAGGAACAAGGGCGAGTTGCCCGCCGCCGCCAGCACCGGCGCCGTGGCGAGCTGCGCGGCGTTGTACACGCGCGCGAAGTCCTCCGGCGCCACGCGCAGGTGGTACTGGAGCGACGTGTTGGCCCCCTCCAGCGTCACGTCGTCCCAGGTGAGGTTGAGCGTGTCGTCGCCCGCGATGGCCACCTGGAAGGGCCCGTCGCGCCGCTTGCGGATGGCGGTGTTGAGGGCCCGGTAGCGGGGCTGCTGGGTGAGCGCCCCCTTGCCCAGGTCCGCCTGCCGCAGCGTGGGCAGGATGCCGATGGCCGCCACGCGCGCGCCCTCCAGCGCCGACGCGCGCTGGAGCTCCTTCAGCACGTCCTCCAGCTCCACCCGCAGCGCGGTGAATGGCCGCCCCGCGAGCAGCGAGGGCCGCACGTTCGCCTCCATGTTGAAGCGGTTGAGCTCCAGCGTCACCCGGTCGTCCTGCGTCCGCGCCAGCACCTGCTGGTTCACCGGCAGCGGGTGGCCCGCGCCGTCCACCAGGTACACCTCCAGCTCCGCGCCCATCGTCGTGGGCCCCACGCCGAAGCCGGGGCGCTTCAGCAGCGCGCGCAGGGCCTCCAGGCTCTCCGCGAGCCGCTGCACGAACCGCTCGTGCTCCTCCGGCGTGAACTCCTCCTGCTGGATGGCAAGACCCATAGGCCCTCCACGATTGGCACGACGCACCGCGCTGGCACGCCGGGTGTCACCCGGTGGACGCCGCACCTCCCGCGAATCCGTCCTCCACCGCGCCGCACGCCCCCCTGGTCGCCCTGCGGGCTTGCGGCCCCGGGTGCGCGGGGGCCGGGGTGTGTTATCTCGACCCCGTCATGTCGGACGCCCCCGCCCTCCTCAATCTCTATGACCTGCCGCGCCCCGCGCTGGACGCGCGCCTGGGCGACTGGGGCTTCAGCCCCCAGTACCGCGAGCGCGTGTGGACGGGGCTGTACCGGGACGGGGTGACGGCGCTCGGCGACGTGGCGGGGCTGCGGCCGGACCTCCAGGCCGTGCTCCAGGAGCGCGCGCAGCTGGGAGCGCTCGCCACGCACCATGAGAGCTTCAGCAGCGACGGGCTCACGCACAAGCTGCTGCTGCGCCTGCACGACGGGCAGACCATCGAGACGGTGCTGATGCGTTTCAAGGGCCGCGCCACCGTGTGCGTGAGCACGCAGGCCGGGTGCGCCATGGGCTGCGTCTTCTGCGCCACCGGACAGATGGGGCTGTCGCGCCACCTCACGCCGGGCGAGATCGTGGGGCAGGTGCTCCACGTCACGCGCCTGTTGCGCGAGCGCGGGGAGGCGCTGCGCAACATCGTGCTCATGGGCATGGGCGAGCCCCTGCACAACTACGAGCACACGATGGCCGCGGTGGACATCCTCGTGGACCCCAAGGGGCTCGCGCTGGCGCCGCGCTTCATCACGCTGTCCACGGTGGGCGTGGTGCCCGGCATCCTCCGGCTCGCGGACGAGGCGCGCCCGGTGCAGCTCGCGGTGAGCCTCCACGGCGCCACCGACGCGGAGCGCGCGGCGCTGGTGCCCGCGGGCCGGCGCTGGCCTCTCAACGAACTGATGGACGCGTGCCGCTACTACGTGGCGAAGCGCAAGCGGCGCATCTTCTTCGAGTGGACGCTGATCGCCGGCCGCAACGACACCGCCGAACACGCGCACCACCTGGGCGTGCTGCTGCACGGGATGGACGCGCACGTGAACGTCATCCCGCTGAATCCCACCGTGGGCTACGACGGCGGCCCCAGCGTGCCGGACGCGGTGCGTGCATTTCAAGACGTGCTCACGTCGCACGGGGTGCCCAGCACGGTGCGTCAGCGACGCGGCATCGACATCGACGCGGGCTGCGGCCAGCTCAAGGCCGCCGTGGAGCGCAAGCCCCGCCGCACGCTTCCCGTCGCGTCCTGAGCAACAACAGGGTCGCGCGGCACACCCGCCCCGGACACCCGACCTGTCGTGTCACCCCCATCCGCTAGGGTGCGCCCGCCCACGCGTGCACCATGGCGTGTGGGTCCGTCGCGCATTTGCGCAGGCCCTTGCGTGGCACTGGCTCGTGGGCACATTCTTTGGCGACGGCTTCCACGCAAACCCAACGGCTTTCCCGGAGGAGGTGGGCAATGCTTTCCATCCAGGAGCACGGCACGGTGGAAGAGGCGAGCAGCAACCTGCTCGACTTCATCCTCATCCCC
The DNA here is from genome assembly GCF_003612055.1 of Corallococcus llansteffanensis. GTDB lineage: Bacteria > Myxococcota > Myxococcia > Myxococcales > Myxococcaceae > Corallococcus > Corallococcus llansteffanensis. Next base: position 5,221 of record NZ_RAWB01000311.1, on the reverse strand, counting down.
GACAACTGGCTCGAGCAGGCGGCACCGCAGCCCGAGGGCTCCGCCGCGTGGCCGGCGTCGGACATGCAGTACCAGCGGCGCGTGGGCTCCCTGCGCATCTGCGCGTCGGTGGACGTCGCGCCGACGCTGGACGTGACGCTCCACATCGCGTTCCGCGCGCCGGGGCTGACGCCCATCAAGGCGGCGGATCACCTGGAGAGCTTCCTCAAGCAGCGCCTGCCGCTGACGCCCAACAGCGAGTGGCAGGTGGAGGTGGACGACCGCCGGTGGATCCACTTCTCGCGCCGCTACGCGGGCACGCACCTGCTGGCCTGACGTTCCGCGGCCCGGCCGCGCGCGAGTCCTACAGCGAAAGCTGGTAGTGCCGCAGCGGCTGGGCCACGTTCTTCACCGGCGTCTCCGTGAGGGGCCCGAACTGGAGCTTGCGCACGAAGGGCTCCTGCGACGTGCGCAGCGCCTCGTGCACGCTCTGCATCACCAGCGTCTCGCGGAAGCCCGCCAGGGACTGGAGGCGCGCGGCCTGGTTCATCCCGCTGGAGAAGGCGGTGTAGTTGCGGTTGGGGCCGAAGAGGCCGCAGTTCGCGTTGGCCAGGTTCACGCCCACGGCCACGCCCAGCCCGGGCAGGCCCACCCGCTGGCACAGGGCCGCCACCTCCGCGCGCGCGCCCAGCTCCGCCGTGAAGGCCTGGATGTCGCACGCGGCGCGCACGGCGGCCTCCGCGCGGCGCACGCGATCCGCCTGGAAGAAGGGCGGACCGAAGAGGCCGATGACGCAGTCGCCGACCATCTTGTCGAACACGCCACCATGCGCCCAGATGCAGTCCACGGCGCGCGCGCTCCACTCGTCCACGAAGCGGCCGATGCTGCGCGGGCTGTCGAAGCCCTGCTCGCAGATGCGCGTGAAGCCGTTGATGTCCGCGAACAGGATGCCCACCTCCTGCTCCTGCGCGCGCAGGTGCCGCGCGTAGTCCGGGTCCTCCAGCAGCGCGTCGATGGAGTCCGTGGGGAAGAACTGCGACAGGTGGATGCGCTCGCGGTTGTAGTCCAGCAGGCGCTGGCTCAGCGTGGAGGCCAGCACGCGGATGAGGTCCATCGCGTACGCGGAGAAGCCCTCGTTGCTCCAGACGACGATCTTGCCCAGGGGCTCGCTGCGCGCCGCCGCGGAGATGAGCACCGCCTCCGTGGTGCGCCCGTCGAACAGCCGCTTGAGCACGCCCGCGTCACCGTGCAGCAGCCGCGTGCCGTGCTGTTGCAGCAGCGTCTCCAGCGGAGAGCTGGGCTGCTCCCCGCTCTCGTACTCCAGCTGGCCGTGACGGTAGGTGCGGTAGTGCAGCACGTGCGGCTGCACGGCGTCGCGGTACAGCAGCAGGAAGCCCGGCAGCCGCACCCGCTGCGCCAGCGTGCGCACCGCCTGGTCCATGCCCGCCTCGAAGACGGGGTTGGCCAGGTGCTCGTTGCACTGGAGGATGAGCTGGTGCTTCTCCGAAGCGGTGTGGACCAGCATCAGCACCGTATCCAGCTCCTCCGCCAGCACGTCCAGCGCGCGCAGCCGCCTGGCGGTGGTCTCCGCGTCGACGGGCACGCCCGCGTAGAGCAGGCCCAGCGTGCCCACCGGTGAGCCGGCCACGTCCAGCGTCTGGGTGACGAGCGTGTCCGCGCCATGGGCGCGCACGCCAGTGGCGCCCGCCAGGAGCGCGCCGGGGAAGATGCCGCCCCAGTTGCCCTCGCTCCAGGTCTGCTCCACCAGTTCCTCGTCGCGCGTGGTGAGCGCGATGGCGCGCGCGCCGGTGTGCTGGAGCAGCGTGGGGAAGCAGCGCCGGAAGCACTGGGCCAGCGTCTCGCGCTCCCGGAGGCTCTCCTCCAGGAGGTCGTCCGCCACGCGCCCCAGCTGGCGCAGGAAGCGGTACTCCTCCAGGGACAACTCAGCGGGTGGGGTGGTGGGCGCGGGGGTCATGTCCGCCCCTTCTACCGCCACGCGTGGGCCGTGTCAGGTGGCCCCTGATACAGAGCCAGGCACCTGCTTCGTGCCCCCCACCACCACGCCGCCCTCCACCTCGATGAGCCAGTAGCCCTCTTTACCCGCCTGGGTGGAGGAGCCCGCACCGAACAGGTGGGGCCGGTCCACGGTGGCCGGGTGGTGGTAGCGCTGGTGGATGTGGCCGTGGAGCACCGCGAAGCGCGGGCCCGGCAGCAGCTTCAGGAGGGCCTCCGCGTCGCGCAGGCCGTGGTGCCAGCCGTCCGCGTGGTCGGAGGAGTTGCGGGGCGCGTGGTGCACGACGACCAGGATGGCGCGGCCGTCCAGGCGGGGGTCCGCCACCAGGGCCGCCAGGCCTTCGAGCTGCGCGGGCCCGATGGTGCCGTAGGACAGCCCCGGGGAGGGCAGCGAGCGCGCCGAGCACAGCCCCACCACCGCGGCCCCGTCCCCCACGAGCCGCACGAAGGGAAAGGGCCCCTCGCGGCGGTACTCGGGCAGGTCGCTCTCCAGCAGCTCGCCGAAGTGCCGGGCGAAGCGACCGCTCTCATGGCTGCCGGGGGTGAACACATCGTGGTTGCCCGGGATGACGGTGCAGCGCGCGGGCGACGAGGCCAGGGGCCCCAGGGCGGCGCGGGCGGCGCGGAACTCGCCCTCCAGCGCGTAGGCGGTGAGGTCGCCGGAGAGGATGAAGTGATCCACGCCGTGCGTCTGCGCGTCGCGGGCGATGGCGGAGAGCGTGTGCTGCGCGTTCCGGTAGGCCTTCGCCCGGCCGCCGGCCGTCAGCTCCACGAGCGCCACCCAGCGGCGCCAGCCCAGCTTGTGCAGCGGGAGGGCGAAGTAGTCCTCCGTGATGTGGACGTCGGAGCAGTGCAGGAAGCGCATGGACGGGGTCACCCCTGGGGAACGGAGGCCAGGGGCGGGGCATTCTCTCCCAGCCGGGAGGGCGGGGAAGTTATGGTCGCGCCGTCATGGCCGCGCCAACGATGCGAGGGCGGTTCGCGCCCAGCCCCACCGGACGGATGCACCTGGGCAACGTGCGCAGCGCGCTCCTGGGCTGGCTCCAGGCGCGGGCCGCGGGCGGGGCGTTCCTCGTGCGCATCGAGGACCTGGACCGCGCGCGCTGCAAGCCCCAGTTCGTGGAGGACCTCTACGAGGACCTGCGCTGGCTGGGCCTGGACTGGGACGAGACGCCGCTCGTGCAGAGCGCCCGCGACGACGTGTACCGCGAGGCCCAGGCGAGGCTCGAGCGCGAGGGGCTCATCTACCCGTGCTTCTGCACGCGCGCGGAGATCGCCCGCGCGGCGAGCGCGCCCCACGGCCTGTCGGAGGAGGGCCCGCGCTATCCGGGCACCTGCGCGAACCTCACCGCCGCGCAGGTCTCCGAGCGCTCCCGCACGCGCGCCCCCGCGTACCGCTTCCGCGCCCGCCCCGGCGAGGTGCGCTTCGTGGACGACCTGATGGGGCCCTTCGTCCAGGACGTGCAGGCGCTGGTGGGGGACTTCGTGGTGCGCCGCAATGACGGCGTGGCCAGCTACCAGCTCGCGGTGGTGGTGGACGACGCGGACAGCCGCATCACCCACGTGCTGCGGGGCGACGACCTGCTGTCCTCCACGCCCCGCCAGCTCCAGCTCTATGAAGCCCTGCGCCTGCCCGCGCCCGCCTTCCTCCACGTGCCGCTGGTGCTGGGCGAGGACGGCAAGCGGCTGGCGAAGCGCGACGGGGCCTTCGCGCTGGCGGAGCTGCGCGCGCGCGGCCGGCCCCGCGAGCACGTCCTGGGCCTGCTCGCCGCCTGGAGCGGCCTGGGTGACGGCAGCCCGGTGGACCTGCCCGCGCTCGTCGCGCGCTTCGACAGGGACGTGCTGCCCCATGCTCCAGTGGTGGCACGCGAGGCACAGCTCCTCGACGCGCTGGGGCTGCGCTGAGCCGGGCCAGCCACCCACCCTCCCCTTGCGGACAGTGCGACCGGGCGAGGGTTCAATGACAGCACTTCCAGGGTGCACACCTTCAACCCAGATACGTACGCCCCCACCGTGACGAACGCGGCCGGGGGATGCACGAAAGCGAGGGTGAACCCCCATGGCAGCCATTGTCGAAAGCGAGAGGGCCGGCAGCATTCCGGCGATTGCGGGCAACCCGTCCAAGCTGAGCTGGGGCGCCATCTTCGGAGGCACCTTCGTCGCGCTGGGCGTGTGGATCCTCCTGTACACGCTGGGGCTCGCGCTGGGCCTGTCGTCGGTGGATCCGGGCAACACGGGCAGCGCGCGCTCCGCGGGAATCTTCACCGGCATCTGGGGCGTCATCTCGCCGCTCATCGCCCTCTTCGTGGGCGGCATCGTGGCCGCGCGCACCGCGGGCATCGTGGACAAGACCGCGGGCGCGATGCACGGCGCGGTGATGTGGGGCCTGACGACGCTCCTGGGCGTCATCATGCTGGGCATGGTGCTGTCGTCGCTGCTCGGCGCGGCGTTCAACGTCGGCAAGGCGGCGGTGGAGGCGGGCGGCTCGGCCGCGGTGGGGGCCGTGAAGGAGGGCGGATCCGCCGCGCAGACCTTCGGACTCGACGCCAACGACGCGCTCGCGCCCGTCAACCAGCGGCTGCAAAAGGAGGGCAAGCCCGCCATCACGCCGGACCAGTTGCAGGCGGCGACCAAGGACATCGTCTCCGAGGGCGTGCGCCAGGGCCGGATGGACCGCGAGCTGCTGGTGAGCAACATCGCGCAGAACACCAACCTGTCGCGCCAGGACGCCGAGGAGGTGGCCACCCGCGTGCAGCAGCAGGTGGATCAGGCCAAGGGCAAGGTCGGGGAGGTGGCCGGGCAGGTGGGCCAGGGCGCGATGCAGGTGGCGGACCGCTCCGGCCGCGTCTTCTGGGGCATCTTCGCGGGGCTCCTCCTGGGCCTCATCGCGTCGGTGCTGGGCGCCACCCTGGGCGTCAGCCGCCGCCAGCGCATCGGCGCCGAGGGCGCGGTGACCACCACGCCGCCGACGCATCCGACGCCGCCTCGCCGCGAGGTGTACCCGTAGCCTCGGGCGCTCGCGTGCATCCCCGCTTCACGCTTCCCCCGTGAGGCGGGTATGACACGCGGGCTCCCGCCATGGCGCCCTCGCAACGCACCCTCCTCCACTGGCTCGTCATCCCCGGCGTGAGCCTGGGCGTGTTGCTGCTGTGCGCACTGCTGGCCTCCTGGCTCACGCGGTCCCCGGAGAACAGCGCCGACGCGGACACGGCGCGCCTTCCCCCCGCAC